>JAEUMT010000024.1 GCA_016791365.1 Hyphomonadaceae bacterium
CACGCCATCGCTATTGCACCAGCGCGTCATGAAATTTGCGCCCTTGGCGCGCCATCAGCGCGGCGCTCTCGATCGCCGCGCGCGCACGATCCGGCCGTTCCATCGGCAACATGTGCCCCGCGCCCTCCACGGTCGCGACACGCGCATCCGCCTTAACCGCGGCGACGCGATGCATCGAAGCCTCCGAGATCGTTGAGCCCTTCTCCGCGCGCAACAAAACCAACGGATCAGTGACGCGCCGCAACGCGCCCCACGGATCGTGCCGCTGCGCCGTGAAGGTCGCGGCCTCGAACGCTGGCGCGCACGCAAGTTTGAAACCGCCTTTGCCGTCCTCAATCAAGCCGTCGCCGACATAGTCAGCAATCACTTCGGCCGGGAACGTTTTGAAAATCCCGCGCCCGGTGAACGCAGACACCGCATCTTCCTTGCTTGCAAACTTGTCGCGCCGATTCATGGCGCCGCGCGCCAGCGGCATCGAGTAGCGGTTCAAGATCGGCGCAAGCGGCAGCTGCATGAACGCGTAGCCAGCTGCCGGCAACACGACCGGCTCTAGCAACGCCAAGCCATTCACCAGATCCGTACGCACGCCGGCCGTCAGCAAGCTGATCGTCGCGCCCATCGAATGACCCGCGAGCGTCACCGGCGCGGTGAAATGTTCGAGCACCGCGATCAGATCATCGCGATGGCGCTTCCACGACGTGTAGCTGAAGAGCTTGTGCGGCAGCGTCGTCAGCCCATGTCCGCGCGCATCGAGCGCCAGCACATGAAACTTCTCACCCAGCGGCTCAAGCAGCGTGCGATAGGTGCGCGCGTTAAAGCCTGTCGCGTGAATGAACACGATATCGGGCGTCGCCGTCTCGGCCCCAAACGCGATCCCGGCCATGCGCCCGCCCGGAACCTCAAACGAGACGCGGCGGAAAGTTTCAGAAGCTTCAGTCACGGCGCGGACCATGGCGAGGAACGCGCCAAGGTCAAGCTCCGGCCCTCCTCGCCCTCGATGGGCGAGATGGCGCGCAGCGCCGGAATGGGTGGCGGCTCAGCATTTCAACAATTGCGCGAACGCCCACTTGGTCATCGTGCTATCGCGCGCCGACACCTCGCCCATCGAAGGCGGGCGGATTCACCCGAACACACGGCGCAAAATATCCGTCGTTCGCCGCCAGGGATCACGCCGGATCGCGCGCTCTTCCTCGGCGATGAAATAGAAACATCCGTCGAGCGCTTTGGCCGTGGAAAAATTGATCACCTCGGCGCGCAGATCGGCCGTCATGCTAGCCATACCGACTTCGCGCAGCGCCGAACGCAACAGCGTGAACGCGCCCGATTGCGTCAGCGCGCTCGTCATCGGCGGCCGCAGCAAGCTTGTGAGCCGCGGTTCGGTGCGCCCCCTCAAATATGTGGTGGCGCTATTGTCGCCGCCGCGCACGATATCTATTGCATCGGCGATGGTGATGGTGCGGACGGCGTTGGTGAACAGTGACGCCGCCTGCGGCATCACCGACTCCGCGGCGTGGTTGAGATTCTCCTGCAGCCGATCCAGCGGCGCCGACATCCGCATCCGGCTCAGCGTCCGCTGCGTTTGCCCCAGCACGCCCGGCAACGGAATCCGCACCTGCGGATTGCCCCAGAACCCATTCGGCTGCGCCAGCCGCGTCGTTGCGTTCATCGACGCCAGCGACAGCGCCTCCTTGATCCCCCGGCTCGCATCGCCCTGCGTCAACCCGTCCAACAACGGCCGCTGCGCAAACGCCGGCGTCGCGGCGAGCAGCGCAGCAACGAAAATGCGGCGATCGAGATGATTCTTCATGGGCCGATTGTACTCCACCCATTCCCGGAGCGCCGCGTTAGCGGCGAGTCCGGGACCCATAACCCCAACTATTCGCGTTTATGGGCCCCGGACTTGCGCTGCGCACAATCCGGGGATGGGTGTGGAAATATTCAGTCTCAAAGTGTCAGACATCGCGGGCCTGACAAATCACCCCAAACCCGCCATCATCCCCACCGAAATGACCCTCACCGATCTCCTCCCCAAGCTCCACTACCCGACCCGCCTCGAAAAGCTGGTCGACGGCTGGGTCCATGGCGTCGCCGCCGTCTTGCTCACCTTCGCCGTCGGCGCGGCTCTCGGTCTCGCCATCTGGCAAGGCGGTCTCGGCATGGCGAGCGCGGTCGCGGTCTATGGCGTCTGCGTCATGACCATGGTCGGCTGCTCGATGGCCTACAACATGACCGAAACGCCGGCGCGCAAGGCGCTGCTGCGCCGCTTCGATCACGCCGCCATCTTCCTGATGATCGCCGGCTCCTACACGCCCTTCACCACCATCCGCTTCGAC
>JAEUMT010000050.1 GCA_016791365.1 Hyphomonadaceae bacterium
TGGGCGTGTGGTTGCCGGGGGCTCAATTTTTTTAATTGGCCCCGGGGGGGCCCCGCCGCCGCGGCGGGGGGGGGGCCGCCCCCCCCCCCGACGGTCCATAATACGCGGCAAGACGGGGGAAATCATGCGAGCGATCTGGGCGGCGGCTCTTCTATTTGCGTTCACCGGCGCGGCCAGCGCGCAGGTCAGCGACGCAACACGCGCATCAAATGCCGCGTTCGCGCAAACTTTACCCTGGGCCGATCGCGAGGACGAAGACTTCGCCGCACGCGGCTTCGCCGCCGCTTACGACCAACAGCAAATCCGCACCGCTGACGGCAGCCGCGTCGTCTGGGATTTCAGCGCCTACAACTTCCTGCAAGGCCCGGCGCCTGAAACCGTGAACCCAAGCCTCTGGCGGCACGCGCAATTGCTCGCGCGCGCCGGCCTCTTCCGCGTCACCGACCGCGTCTATCAAATCCGCGGCTTCGACGTCTCGAACATGACCATCATCGTCGGCGACACTGGCCTCATCGTCGTCGACCCGCTCTCAAGCGCCGAGACCGCCGCGGCGGGTCTGGCCCTCGCACGCCGCACGCTGGGCGACAAACCCGTCGTCGCCGTCATCTACACCCACTCGCACCTCGACCATTTCGGCGGCGTACGCGGCGTTGTGCCCAATCCGGCAGGCGTAGAGATCATCGCGCCCGATCACTTCATGGAGCACGCGGTGACGGAGAATGTCATCGCCGGCAACGCCATGAGCCGCCGCGCGCAATATCAGTTCGGCACGGGCCTGCCGCCTGGTCCGGAAGGGCAGATGACCTCCGGCATCGGCATCGCCGTCTCAAGCGGCACGTTCACGCTTATCCCGCCAACGCGCTCGATCACGCACACCGGTGAAACCCTCACCATCGACGGCGTCCGCATCGAATTCCAACTCACGCCTGACACCGAAGCGCCGGCGGAGATGAATTTCCTCTTCCCGGATTTTGGCGTGTTGCTCATCGCGGAGAACGCTACCGCCTCGATGCACAATATCCTCACGCCGCGCGGCGCGCTGGTGCGCGATGCAAAGGCCTGGGCCGACTACCTCACCGAAGTCTTGCGCCTGTACGGCGACCGAACGCAGGTCATGGTCAACAGCCACGCCTGGCCGCGCTTTGGCGGCGATCGCGTCCGTGACTTCATCGCCAGCCACCGTGACGCCTACAAATATCTCCACGATCAAACCGTGCGCCTGATGAACGCCGGCTACACCGATCGCGAAATCGCCGAGCAGGTGCGCCTGCCGGCGTCGCTCTCCGCCCGCTGGTTCAACCACGGCTATTACGGCACGATGATGCACAATTCCCGCGCCGTGTATCAGCGTTACATGGGCTGGTACGACGCCAATCCCGCCAATCTCAATCCGCTGCCGCCGGCGGAAGAGGGCGTGCGCTTCGTGCGCGCCATGGGCGGCGAAGACCGCGTGCTTGCCGAAGGCCAACGCGCCTTCGATGAAGGCGACTATCGCTGGGCCGCGCGCGTCTTGAACAATCTCGTCTTCGCCAATCCCAACAACACCGCCGCGCGCCAGTTGCTCGCGCGCACGCATCGCCAAATGGCGTATCAATCGGAAAGCGCGATTTGGCGGAACATGTATCTCTCCGCCGCCCGCGAACTGGACCAGGGCCCGCCGCAACGCAGCCTGCCGACGCAAAGCGCGGATCTCGTCGGCGCGACGCCAACGAGCTACATCCTTGATCTCCTGTCCGTCCGGCTCAACCCGGAGCGCCTTGGCGATCGCCAATACGCGTTCAATCTTGTTTTTCCGGAACGCAACGAGCGTTTTGCCGTCACCATCCGCAACGGTGTCCTCGTTTACGAGCGCGACCAAACCGTCGACGGTCCAACCATCACCTCGCCGCGTGCGGTATTCCTGCAAGCCATGGCGACGCAATCGATGGCGCGCGCCGTGTTGTCCGGACAAATCCGCATACAGGGCGGCAGAAGGTCCCTTGAAGGTTTGGGCGAGGTATTCGACAACCCCGATCCGAATTTTCCAATCGTCACGCCGTGACGATGGGCGAGTCCGGGTTTTTGTTCACGCGTCTCTGATGCGCCGATCTCATCAGCGGCGCGATTTTCCAAGCAATCGGGCCAGACAGCGCCAGGCTGATCAGAATCACAGCAGGGATAAGGTACGCCGCGTGAGCTTTCAGCGGTGTTGCAAGGACGACGATCGTGCCGATGCCAAACAGCACACCTTGAACCATCATGAAGATGATAGACGTGATTCGTAATCTGACGGACATGAGCAATTCCTGGTCCAATCTTGTTCTAACGTCATCCATGGCGATGTGTTCCAGGCGCGTCCTGGCGCTCGCAGTAAATCCTCGCTAGCCTTCCCCGCATGCCGCTCCTGTCGCAGCCCGCACCGAAGCCAGAGCGCCAGCGCCGCAAGGCGGCGGCGCTCGTGCGCCCGTTGCCGCCGATTGCGATTGTCGGCCCCAATGTCGAGATGCGCCTCGGCGATACGCTGATCACGGCGCTGCCCGACGGCGCGCTCTGGATTGCTGAGTCCAAAACGCTCATCGTTTCGGACATCCACTTCGAGAAGGGCTCGTCCTTCGCGCTGCGCGGGCAGATGCTGCCGCCGTACGACACGCACGCGGCGCTCTTAAAGCTCACCGATCTCATGCTCCGCCTGCAGCCCGACATCATCGTCTCGCTCGGCGACAGCTTCCACGATAGCGGCGGCCCCGCACGCATGGACGCGCGCGATCGCGAATTGCTGCGCTTGCTGATGTCGCGTTGCGACTGGGTCTGGGTCGAAGGCAATCACGATGGCCGCGCGCCCGAGACACTCGGCGGCGTCTTCAAGGAAACGCTGCACATCGGTTCATTGGTGCTGCGTCACCATCCGACCGAAGCGGACGCGCCGGGTGAGGTTGCCGGCCACTTGCATCCGTGCGCGAAGGTGTCCGGCCGCGGCCGCGTCGTGCGCCGCCGCTGCTTCGCCACTGACGGCGCGCGTCTGGTGATGCCGGCCTTCGGCGCCTTCACCGGCGGCCTCAACGTCTGCGACAAAGCCTATGCCAAAATCTTCCCGGCCGGCGCGACAGCGTTTGTGCTCGGCAAGGACCGCGTCCTGCCCGCGCCAAATGAACGCCTGATCGGCGATTAAGACCTGCTCGCCCTTGATGGGCGAGTTGTCAGCGCGCGACGCGCGATGCCTGAGTGGGTGACGGCTCAGGTCTGAGGAGACACTACTCCGGCCGCTGCGCGTCCAACCCGCCCATCAAGGGCGAGGAGAAGAAACCTCAAAACCGGTGCATCGCGGTAGCGAGCGGAATGATCATGCAGATGATCATCGATCCTCCCGTCAGCACCTGCCGCAACAGCGGATACCAGGCCGGCGCGCCGGCATCGCGCGCGCTGCGATAATCCCACATCGCCTGCACAGCAAATATCCCGGCAAAGATCGCGGCGGCGCCTAGCACCGGTGTGAAATAGACAACCGTGGCCGCCAGCGTCCAACCCGCCAGCGCCGGCAGCGCGCTGAACATCAACCGCATCCCGCTCGGCGCCTCAGGCGCGCGCATGATCTCAAACCCGCAGCGCACGCCGCCCAAGAATGAGAGCAACACCGCCGCATAGAGCGAAAACGCGATTGCGCCTAAACGCGCCGTGCTCGGATGTTCGGAGAGTGAGACGAGCGCCGAAACGCCGAGTGGGGCGAGCCCCAGAAAGCCCAGGCGGAGCGCGGCGCGCGGAAGGATTGGCGGCGTAGCTCTCACGGCCGGCGGAATAGCACGGCTGAGCCCCAACCCGCCAACAGCGCCAGCAGCACCGTCACAATGCCGTAGAGCCACGAAACATTGGTGGCCATATCGTGGATCGTGCGTTCAACCCCGATGCGCGAAATCGTGATCGGAATACGCTGGCGTGAAATCAAACGCCCGTCGCGGAAGAGGTAGGTGTCGGCGTGATATTGCGCGATCGGCGCATTGGCGGGCAGGCGCACCACGGCGCGGAACAAGCCGCCGCGATACGCCGTCAGTCCGCCGCGCACGCCTTCTTGCGGCGGCCGCGAGTACCATTGGTAAAGCCCTTGCGCGTGCCGCAAGCGCACCAGCGCGGCGCGATACGCCGAAGGATCGCCGCCCGCGGGCACCGCGCTTGCAAGCTGCGCCGACGCAGCCGGATCCAATTGGTATCGCCAGATTGATTGCGGGCTCGCGATCTCCCGCAGCGGCCGATTGCTCAACACCGCAAAGAACGCCGGCGCCTCGCTAAAGCGCACCGGATCGCCGTTGATCCAAAGTCCAAACACGCGCCGCTTCTGCATCACCGTCGCTTGTTCAGTCGGGCCGCGCAGCACCACCACGATATCACCACGTCCGCGCCGATCCGGGTTCATGCCGAACACCGTGATGTACGAGCCGCCATAGGTCGAACTGACGCTGATCTGCTCTTCGGCGACGCCCGCCGGCAAATCGTCCGCGACGTCCGCGCCCGGTTGCTGTTGCGCTAACGCTGGCGCGCCCGCAAGGAGCGCGAAGGCGAGGGTTGCCAGAACGCGCCTCACCACATGCCCGCCCCGAGGACATAAGCCTCTTGCGGCGGCGCCACGAGATCGAACAGGAACTTCGCGCTCGCCGCGACAAGCAGCGCGCCCAAAATCCCGCGCACATATTCCGCTTTCATGCCCGCGCCGACCCGCGCCCCGATCTGCGCGCCGACAACGCCGCCCGCCATCAACAACAGCGCCAGCACCAGATCGACCGTATGCGTCGCCATCGATTGCAGGATCACGATCAGCGAGGCAATCACCAGCACCTGAAATTGCGACGTGCCGATGACGACGTTCGTGGGCATGCGCAGAAGATAGATCATCGCCGGGATCAAAATGAAGCCGCCGCCGATGCCCATGATCGCCGAAAGCGCCCCGATCACAAAGCCGATGCCCAGCGGCGGCAGCACGCTGATGTAGAGGCCCGAGCGCGGGAAGCGCAGACGAAAGGGCAGGGTATGCGCAGCCGTCTTCAGCGGCCGCCGCAGGATCGAGACACTCTTCGCCGGCCTGCCGCGCCAGAAGCGATAGCTCTCGCGCACCATCAAAAAGCCGACGCTCGAGAGCAGCAGCAAATAGAGCAGCGACACCAGCAGATCGAGTTGACCAATCCGCAGCAGCCGCTCGAACAACGCCACACCCAGCGAGCTGCCGCCAACGCCGCCGATCGACAGCAAAAGTCCCATGCGCCAATCAACGGCTTTGCGTCGTGTTTGCGTCATGATGCCGGAGAACGAGGTTGCCGCGATTTGGCTCGCGCCGGTTGCGACCGCCACGGGCGCGGGCACGCCCATGAAAATCAGTGCCGGCGTCATGATGAAGCCGCCGCCGACGCCTACCAGCCCCGACACAAAGCCGACGGCGCCGCTCACCAATAGGATAAGCAGCACGGCCACCGGCATTTCGGCGATCGGCAGGTAAATCAAAAACTCTGCTCTGAACTGAGCGCCGCAGCGCTACGCCCGCAGCCCCTTATGAGCAGGGTCGCGGGCGTAGGCAACGTTCGTTTACCGCCAAATTGGGGTTGCGGCGCTTCGGCCTACGAGCTTGGCCGGGTGTTCCAGGCGCGGGCGCCGAACTCACCGTTTGCGACGGCGCTGGCGGCGCGCGGGCGGAAGGACTGAGCGCGGGCTCTGGCTTGCTCCGCCTGCATTGGCGTCAGCTGCGCCTCGATGGCCGTTGCGCGTGCGCCGGCATCCTGATCGCCTTGCCGCGAGGCGACCTGGAACCAGAACAAAGCTTCCGACACCGAAGCATTCACGCCGCGGCCTTGCTGGTAGAGGACGCCCAGATTGTACTGGCTGTCCGCCACGCCGAGCTCCGCCGCCTGGCGGAACCAACGGAACGCCGCTGCTTCATCCAACGGCGCGCCTTCGCCGCGTGCGAAATAGACGCCAAGATCATGCATGGCGCGGCGATTGCCTGCCGCCGCGGCGCGCTCGGTCCATTGGCGCGCGATTGTGAGATCGGCCGGGACGCCTTCGCCGCGCTCATAGAGCTTGGCCAGGCGATATTGCGCCATCGGGAAGCCGCGATCCGCCGCCCGGCGCAGCATCGTCACGCCATCCGCCGTACGGCCGGAGGAGATGCGTTGCAGAGCCAGTTCGTATTGCGCCGTCAGATCACCCGACGTGGCGGCTTGTTCCAGCGATACATTACGCGCCGGCAGCGGGCCGGCGACGACTTGCTGCGTCGTCGCATTCTGGTTTTGCGCGACCGGCGTCGTCGGCGCTGGCGTGGTTGTTGTCGCGCCTTCAACCGGCGCCGCGCCGTCCGTCACCGCGTCCTCGACAGGCGCTTCGGCGAAGGGATCAGCCGGCGCAAGCTCCGCCGGCGGCGCAACCGGCGCGGGCGCAGGCTCGGCGTCCGTCTGCGGCTCGGATGGGGCAAGCTGCGTCTTGTAATAGTAAGCGCCGCCAACGAGCGCCGCGGCCACAAGACCAGCCGCGCCCCAAAGCACAATCCGGCTTGACCCGCGCAAGCTCAACTTGGGCGTTTCAACCGCCGGATCAGGACGCGTCTTAGGCAACGACTGCGCTTGCGCGGCTTTGCGCGCATTGGCGAGATAATCGTTCTTCGAGGGCGCCGCCGCCGTCTGCTCGTCTTCGAAGATTGGCAGGTCAGCCAGATCCGGCATTTCAAGCGCGAGTGGCTCTTCTTCTTCGGTCCCGTTGGAAAGTGGAATGTCGCTCGCGACAGCCGCCGTTGGCGTCACCAGCGGCGCGACCGCTTCCTCGATCGTCGCCGGCGCCAGATCGTCTTCCGGCGTCCAGAACGGATCGTCATCCAAAGGCGGCGCGACCGTTTCCAGTTCTTCGATCGTCGGCTCGTCGATCATCAGATCGTCATCCGCCGAAACTTCAATTGGCTTATATTCCGGCGGCACGAACGCGTCTCGCGCTGCATCTTCATCGACCAGCAGATCGTCGATCTGATGGTTCTCCTCGGCGAAATAGATGTCGTGTTCGTTTGGCGCTTCCGCGAATGGCGCACGTGGTGGCAGCGGCGCGGCGCGCACCGGCTGGGCGGCGTCGCGCGGCGAAACGTACGGCTGTGGCTCGGGATCGCTTAGATTGAACGCGTTGTCGTCGTCGAAGCTCGGAAAATCTTCCGTGCGGCGCGATGGCGTCGGAAAGCTCTCCGCGGCAGGCGCCGGCATCGGCGCGGGGCGCTCGCTCTCGAACGCCTCCAGCTTCGAGGCGACATTCGAGACGGCCTTCTGAACCGGCGCGATGGCTTCCTGGCTGTGCTCTTCAACTTCGGCCAAACGCTGCATGATCGAACTGATAGCTTCCGAAACGCGCTGACCGGCGCGCTCTTCGCTGTCGAGCATGCGTTCGCCCAACTCGCGCGCCATGATGTCCTGGCGTTGGTTGAAGCGATCGGCCATGCGCGCGACTTGCTCGCCCACGTGCTCGATGGCTTGCGCGCTGCGTTGCTCCACCGCGCCAACGCGCTCTTCCAGGCGCTCGGAGAGGCGGCCGACTTCGAGGCCCATGCGATCGAACGCGGCGGCTTCGCGCCGCTCGATTTCGTCAAAGCGCTGCTCAAGCGTCGTCGACATGCGCGACAGCTCTTCGCGCACCGCCGAGGCGGCCGCGTCGTCATTGCGCGATTCAACCGTGCGCAGACGCTGATCGACCGTCTCCGACATCCGCTTGATCTCGATCGAGATCGCTTCGATCGTTTGCGCTTGGCGCCGTTCAGCGGCGGCCAGGCGCGAGGTCACGTCCGCAAGCGCGGTTTCAAAGCTCGCGCCGCCGCTCATCACGGCCTGCAATTCCTGCGAAACTTCGTCGCGCACCGTTTGCGCCATCGTGTCGAGGCGCTGTTCGAGCATCGCGCGAACGGCTTCGGTTTCTTCTGCGGCGCCGCCGCCTTGTTCGATGCGGGCGCTGAGCGAGGAGACCGTTTCTTCGATGTGGCGGATCGCGGTGTTCGCCGTCGATTCCGTTTCATCGAGCTTGTCTTGCAGGCGTTGCAGCGCGCGATCGAGCGATTGCACCGTGTCGCCGATCTCATCGATCTTCGCGGTGTCGCCCGAATGTGCTTCAACCTGTGCGATGCGTGCTTCAAACGCCGCCAGCGCGCCGGTGAGCAGGGGGCTGCTATCGCTTCTGCCTTCAAGCGCCGCCAGGCGCTCGGCGATGTCCTCTTGCGCCTGGCGCACGTCCGTGAGGTCGACCGCGCCCGATTGGCCGGCGACATCCTCAACCTGCTTCACGCGCGCCGAGAGCGTCAGCTGCGCATTGCGCAGATCGGCGATCGCGGCGCCTGCCGCCTGACGCAGACCCGCCGTGCTCTCGCGTGCGCCCGCCTCAGCGCGTTCGATGCGCGAGATCAGCGTCGCTTGCTCGGTCTTCAGCGTATCGACGGCGCCAACGCGCTTGGCGATCTCGCCTTCGAGCCGCACCACTTCTTCCAGCAGCGCTTCGCGCGCGCCGCGCGTTTCTGTTGACGTCTCGGTGCGCACTTCGGCGACCGCGTTTTCAATCGCGCGACGCGTCGAAGCTTCGCTGTCAGCGAGACGCTCGCTCAGCTCTTCCTGCAAACGGCGCAGTTCGTTGACCGCGTCCGCTGACGCTTCCATCGCCTGACGCGCGGCTTCCTCAGCGACGGCGCGCGCTTCCGCCAGCGTCTGCGCGACGTTCACATCGCGCCCGCCCATTTCGCTCGTCAGGTACGACGCCGCGGCCTCGGCGCGCCGCGCAACCTCTTCGGCGACGGCAACCTGATGCTCCAGGCGTTCCTTGACGCCCGAGATGTCAGCGGTGGCGCCGTCGAAGGCTTGTTCCGCGCGCTGCAAACGTCCGCTCAGCACATCACCGGCCGAGCGGAATTGATCAAGCGCATCGGAAATGCGTTCAGCCGCTTCGCTTGACGCCGCTTCCGCATCTTCAATGCGCGCCGCCAGGCCAAGCACGGAGCGGTCGATCGTCGAGACCGCGCGATCAAGACCGGTCACCGCGAGTTGCGTGCGTCGCTCGATCGATTCAATGCGTTGCGCGAGACGGGTCGGATCGGTTGGGCGATTGGCGCCGCCAACGTTCCAATCATCTTCGCCATCGAAATCGGCGTTTGAAAGTCCGTAGCTGCGCGGGCGCGGTGTGCGCGGCGGCTGTTGCGGCGCGTGCTGCGTCTGCGCTTGCGCGCCGCCGCCAAGCTGACCAGACGCAAGCGCTTGGTTCAAATATTCGCCCAGGCTCATGCCCTGACGAGCCGCAGCTTCTCGCGCTGCTTCCCGCACTTTGGGGTCAATGCCCTTGACGCTCCAGCTTTGCGCACCGCTCATTTAGCCCTCGCCGCGTTCTAACCGTGCGTCCACGGTTCACGCCAACCCCCGGGGCAGACTCGAAGAATTCGAGAATCGCCCACGACTTTGCAGTGTCGATGAAAGGCGTTGGCGTGTTAATGGCGGGTAAAATCGTAAACAGGGATTAGCCATGTCTGACACGCCGCGACAGTTCGGACCCGAAACGCAAGGCGGCGTGTACCTGCGCGGATTGAGCGGCGCGCAGCCTGAAATCCCGACGAACTTCACCGGTCTTGAAGCGGCGGCGCGGAAGAAAATGACTCCCGAAGCGTGGGCCTACACCGCCGGCAGCGCCGGATTGGAGACTGGCGCTGACGCAAATCGCGCCGCGTTCAATCGCTTTCCGATCGCGCAACGCATGCTCGGCGGCGCCGGCACACGAAATCTCGGTTGCGAAATATTCGGCGCGCGCGTTGCCGCGCCGGTGTTTTCATCGCCCATCGGCGTCCTGGAGATGATGCACCCGGAAGCCGATCTCGCCGTCGCCCGCGCCATGAGCGCGCTCAACCTGCCGATGATCATTTCGTCCCAGGCATCAACGCCGATGGAAAAGATCGCCGAAGCCAATGGCGACGGCCCGCGCTTCTATCAACTTTACTGGGGCAAGTCGGACGCGCTGGCCGAGAGCTTCGTGAAGCGCGCCGGGGCTATTGGCTGCCGCGCTATTTTCATCACGCTCGACACGCTTGTGCTGGGCTGGCGCCCGCGCGATCTCGATCTCGGCTTCTCGCCGTTCCTGCGCGGGCAGGGTATCGCACAATATACAAGCGACCCTGTGTTCCGCGGGATGCTGTCGCAAACGCCGGAAGAAAACCCGCTCGGCGCCGCCATCCAATTCACGCAGCTCTTCTCTGATCCGAGCGTCGATTGGAAGCGCATCGCGAAAATCAGATCGTGGACGAAACTACCTGTTGTTCTGAAAGGCATCATCCGCGCCGACGACGCACTGAAGGCCGTCAGCGAAGGCTATGACGGCGTGATGGTATCCAACCACGGCGGCCGCCAGGTCGACGGCGCGATTGGCGCGCTCGATGCGTTTGCCCAAGTCTCCGCCGCCGTGAAAGGCAAAGCCAAGCTCTTCTTCGACAGCGGCATTCGCTGCGGCGCCGATATCTTCAAGGCCCTGGCGCTCGGCGCCGACGCCGCCGGCGTCGGCCGACCTTATGTCTATGGCCTGGCGTTAGGCGGCGACCAGGGTGTCAAAACGGTCATGGAATACCTCCTGGCCGAGCTGGACATCACCATGGCGCTCAACGGATGCCCGACTCCTGAAGATATTTCTCAAGATTTACTGTCATTTAGCGCAAATACGTGACGGGGTCGTCAACTTCGGTTGACCCTACCGTAAACGGAAACTAGCTTGCGGCCGCTGGGTAAACCCGAGGGACCTCCCATGACGTCATCGAAAGCTGAGCGCACTTACACGATTTCGCAGCTGGCCCGAGAGTTCGAGGTCACGCCTCGAGCGCTCCGTTTTTATGAGGACAAAGGGCTGCTTACGCCGCGCCGCGACGGCATGAACCGCGTTTACTCGCATCGCGACCGCGCCAAGCTGCAGCTCATCCTGCGCGGCAAGCGCGTCGGTCTCTCGCTGATCGAAATCAAGGAAATTCTGGACCTCTACAAAGTTGATCAGCGCGCCCAAGCGCAGACGACGTTGAAGAAGTACCAAGCCCGTATCGTCGCGCTCGAAGCGCAACGCGAAGATGTCGATGCCGCGATCGAGATCCTTCATGAGAGCGTGAAGAAGCTGCAGGACTTCCTCGCCAAGCCCGCTGCGCCCGCCGCCGTCGCGAATGCGCGCGCGTTTGAAGCAGAAGCCAAGAAGCGGCTCGAAGACGCGCATTAAAGGCAGTAGGGAATAGGGAATTGGGAGTGGGGATCGATCCCTCCTCCTTTCCCCACTCCCAATTCCCCATTCCCTCGTTCGGAGCGAACGATGCCGACGTACACCGCACCGTTGAGAGAGTACCGGTTCCTGCTCAAGGACGTGCTCGACATCGAGCGCTATTCCAATCTGCCGACGTTCTCCGACGCCCCGCTCGATCTGATCGATCAGGTGTTGGAAGAGGGCGCGAAGTTTTGCGAAGGCGTGCTCGCTCCGCTGAACAAAATTGGCGATGAACACGGCTGCAAACGCGCCGACGATGGCTCGGTGACGACGCCGCCCGGTTTCAAGGACGCGTACAAACAGCTCGTCGAAGCCGGCTGGCCGGCGCTCTCAAGCGATCCGAGTTACGGCGGCCAAGGCATGCCGCACGTCGTGTCGCTGGCGTGGAACGAGATGGTGTCATCGTCGAACATGGCGTTCGGCATGTATCCGGGCCTCAGCCACGGCGCCTACGCCGCCATCCATCATCACGGCAGCGACGAACAAAAGCAGACATATCTGCCAAGGCTCGTCACCGGCGAATGGACCGGCACCATGAATTTGACGGAGCCCCATTGCGGCACCGATCTCGGCATGCTGCGCACCAAAGCCATCCCGCAAGCTGACGGCTCATATCGCATCACCGGCCAGAAGATCTTCATCTCCGCAGGCGAACACGATCTCGCGTCGAACATCATTCACTTGGTGATCGCGCGCATCGAAGGCGCGCCGGCTGGCACCAAGGGCATCTCGCTCTTCATCGTGCCGAAGTTCGTCCTCGATAAGGATGGCAATCCCGGGCAGCGCAACGGCGTCGTCTGCGGCAAGATCGAAGAGAAGATGGGCATCCACGGCAATGCGACGTGCGTGCTCAACTACGACGACGCGACTGGCTATCTCGTTGGTCAAGAGAACAAGGGCCTCGCGGCCATGTTCGTGATGATGAACGTCGCGCGCCTCGGTGTCGGCCTTCAAGGTCTCAGCCAATCGGAAGTCGCGTACCAAAACGGCGTTCTTTACGCGAAGGATCGCCTGCAAGGTCGCTCGATCACCGGCGCGAAAAATCCAAGCGGCCCCGCCGATCCAATCATCGTCCACCCCGACATCCGCCGCATGCTGATGGACGCCAAAGCCTTCAACGAAGGCGCGCGCGCCTTCACCTTCTGGACCGCGATCTACGGCGACCTCCTGGAAGTCTCGCCGGATGAAAAAGTCCGTGAGAAGGCCGAAGACTATATGGGTCTGATGACGCCGGTGCTGAAAAGCTATCTCACCGATAAGGGCTACGCCAACGCCACCAATTGCCAGCAGATCTTCGGCGGCCACGGCTACATCGAAGAGCACGGCATGAGCCAGTTCGTGCGCGATGCCCGCATCGCCATGATCTACGAAGGCGCCAACGGCATCCAGGGCCTCGACCTCGTCGGCCGTAAGCTCGGCGCCAATGGCGGCCGCGCCATCTTCGCGTTCTTCAACGAACTCGACGATTTCGTGCACAATCACGAAGACGACGCCGACCTGAAAGAATTCGTCGAAGCCGTGAAGGGCGCCAAGGCGCAGCTGCAGGACGGCACGATGTGGCTGATGCAGAACGGCATGACCAATTTCGACAATGCCGGCGCCGCGAGCCACGATTACCTCAATCTCTTCGGCCTCACCGCGCTCTCCTACATGTGGGCGCTGCAAGCCAAGGCCGCGCTCGCCGCGAAGAAGAATGGCGGCGCTGGCGATCCTTACTTCGACACCAAGCTGACGACCGGCCGCTATTTCATCCAACGCATGCTGCCCGATACCGGCGCGCACCTGGCAAAGCTCAAAAGCGGCGCCAGCCCTGTGATGGCGCTAGCGGCGGAGGCGTTCTGATGATTGCGCTGTGCCTTCAAGGTGGGAGCGCGCGCTTCCAAGCGCGCATGCGGGCTGGAAGCCCGCGCTCCAACCTGCAAACGGAGGCGCGCAATGGCTAGCCACACCGCCACCGTCACTTGGCAACGCGGCGACGATGACTTCGCCGCCGGTCACTATTCACGCGCGCACGAAATCGCCTTTGACGGCGGCATCAGCGTGCAGGGCTCTGCTTCGCCGTCGATTGTGAAAGCGCCGTACTCGCGCGAAGACGCTGTCGATCCCGAAGAATTGCTCGTCGCCTCGCTCTCGACCTGCCACATGCTCTGGTTCCTCGATCTCGCGCGTCACGCCGGCTTTGTCGTCGACGCGTACGAAGATCAGGCCTCCGGCGTCATGGGCAAGGACGATCGCGGCAAGATCGCGGTCACGCAGGTGAAGCTCAATCCGCAGGTGCTCTGGGCCGGTGACAAGCAGCCGACGCCCGAAGAAGTGCGCGAGTTGCATCACAAAGCCCACGAAGCCTGTTTCATCGCCAACTCCTTCCGGGGCGACATCGCCATCGGCGGCGGGGAGGCGCACTGATGAGCGATCGTCTCGATCTCACGACGCGGCTTGAGCAGAAGATTGCGCTGCGCGCGCGGCTTGACGCACGCGTCCGCGATGAAAGCGCCGATGAACCGGCTGCCGCCGCAGATCCTGCCGCGCTAAAGGAAATGGATGAAGATCTTGATCGTCTGCGTCACCAGATCAGCACGCTCGATGTCGAGATCGCCGAACTGGAGCGCGAGCTCGCCGACGGCGCATGAATTTACCGCGCTTTGCTCAGCCCGGGCGAAGCGGTCAGCGGAGTAGGCGGCAACGCCACGGGACGACTCCGGTCCCACGGAGGGTGTCGATGCTTCCCACGTGTGGGGAGCTGTCGAGCGAAGCGAGACTGAGGGGCGCGTCGACGCGCCCCCTCCGTCGCCTTCGGCGACACCTCCCCCGCAGAGCGGGGGAGATGAAGAGTGGAGTGAAGAGAATGGCTGAGGCCTATATTTATGACGCGGTGCGCACGCCGCGCGGCAAGGGCAAGGCGAACGGCTCGCTGCATGAGCAGACGTCGCTGCAATTGGCGACGCAGGTGCTGCAGGCAATCCGTGATCGCAACAACCTCGACACCTCGAAAGTCGATGACGTTTACATGGGCGTGCTCTCGCCGATCGGCGAGCAGGGCGGCAACCTGCCGCGCATCGCCGTGCTCAATGCCGGCTACGCGCAAACCGTCGCCGGCGTGCAGGTCGAGCGCTTCTGCGCCTCGGGCCTTGAAGCCTGCAACATCGCCGCCGCGAAAGTGAAATCCGGCGAAGCCGAACTCGCCATTGGCGCCGGCTGCGAAAGCATGAGCCGCGTGCCCATGGGCTCGACCGGCGGTTCGTGGGCCACCGATCCGTCGATCGCGATGAAATCCTACTTCACCCCGCAAGGTGTCGCCGCCGACGCCATCGCCACCAAGTATGGCTTCTCGCGCACTGATCTCGACAATTACGCCGTGCAATCGCAACAGCGTGCGGCGCGCTCCTGGAAGGAAGGCCGATTCAAGAAGTCGATCGTGCCGGTGAAGGACCAGCTCGGCGTCACACTGCTCGACCACGACGAATTCATGCGTCCGGAAACGACGCTGCAATCGCTCGGCGCGCTTGAGCCGTCATTCAAGGTGCAAGGCGAAGTGATGCCCGGCTTCGACGGCGTCATTCAGCAGCGCTATCCGGAAATCGAGAAGATCGATCACGTCCACCACGCCGGCAACTCGTCCGGCATCGTCGACGGCGCCGCGGGCGTACTGATCGGCACCAAGGAAATGGGCCAAGCGCTGGGCCTCAAGCCGCGCGCGCGCATTCTCGGCGGCGCCTCGATCGGCTCAGAGCCGTCAATCATGTTGACGGGCCCCGAGCACGTCACCGCGAAACTGATGAAGAAGCTCGGCCTCAGCAAGCAGGATATCGACCTTTGGGAGCTCAACGAAGCTTTCGCGGCTGTCGTGTTGCGTTGGGTGCAAGCGCTCGATCTCGACATGGAGAAGGTCAACGTCAATGGCGGCGCCATCGCGATGGGACACCCCATCGGCGCCACCGGCGCGATGATCCTCGGCACCATGGTCGATGAACTCGAACGCGCCGACAAGGAACGCGCGCTCATCACGCTCTGCATCGGCGCCGGCATGGGCACCGCAACCGTGATCGAACGCGTGAACTGATGAAGGAGCGCGGCGACGCCCCGTTTTCTTCCCCCGTAAACGGGGGAAGTGTCCCCGCGAACGCGGGGACGATGGGGGCGCCGCCGCGCATCCGTTTGCAAGAGGGCGCCTCACGCATTCTGGCTCGTAAATTGCGGAAGCAACTTACAGACGCAGAAACGATCCTGTGGTCGAGGCTTCGCAGCAAGCAGCTTGATGGTCTGAAATTCAGACGGCAGCACCCGATCAAAGCGTATGTGGCGGACTTCGCTTGTATCGAAGCGCGCCTGGTCGTCGAAGTCGATGGCGCAACGCATTCAACCAACGAAGAGCGTGAGCACGACGCAACGCGTACTCGTGTCCTAAATCGTGAAGGCTGGCGCGTTGTTCGCGTGTCGAACGCCGACGTCTACAAAAACCTTCACGGCACGCTCGAACTGATTTCGCGTAGCGCCCGCTGCGCCCCCTCCGTCCCGGACTACGTCCGGGACACCTCCCCCGTAAACGGGGAAGGAAAGAACAACTGCGAGGAATAGGGTATGGAAAACTTCAAAATCGACGTCGACAGCGACGGCATCGCGCTCATCACGTTCGACGTGCCGGGCCGCTCCATGAACACCATCACCGGTTCGGTGATGCGCGATTTGATCACGCTCGTTGAGACGCTGAAGTCCGACGACAAGATCAAAGGCGCCGTCATCACCTCCGGCAAGACGACCGGCTTCTGCGCCGGCGCCGATCTCGGCGAACTCAATCAGCGCGGCGCCGCCAAAGAAGAAGCGCCGAAGTCGGAAGAAGAGCGCCTGAAAAAGCAATTCGATCAGAGCTTCACGCTCAACCGCTCACTCCGCGCGCTCGAAACCAACGGCAAGCCGGTGGCTATTGCGCTCGAAGGTCTAGCCCTCGGCGGCGGTCTCGAAATCGCGCTCGCGTGTCACTATCGCGTTGCTGCCGACAATCCGAAGATCAAGTTCGGCCTGCCTGAATCAAAAGTCGGCCTGTTGCCCGGCGCCGGCGGCACGCAACGTCTGCCGCGTCTCATCGGCGTGCAGAACGCCGCGATGATGATCCTGCAAGGCGCTGATAAGTCGCCGCAGGAGGCAAAGTCACTCGGCTTCATCAACGAAGTCGTTGAGCCAGGCAAAACCGTCGAAGCCGCGAAGGCGTGGGTGAAGGCCAACCCGAAGGCGATCGCGCCGTGGGATGTCAAAGGCTACAAAGTCAAAGACGGCCCGTTCACGCCAGGCGGCGCGATGGCGGCTGTCGGCGGCAACGCCATGGTCTCCAAGCAGACCAACCTCAACTATCCCGCGCAGCGCAACATTCTCTCCTGCATCTATGAAGGCATGCAGGTGCCGATCGACGCCGCGCTCCGCATTGAGTCACGCTACTTCATCAAGACCGCCAACACGCCGCAAGCGAAGGGCATGATCCGTTCGCTGTTCGTGAACATGCAAGCGCTCGGCAAAGGCGGAAACCGCCCCGAAGGCATCCCGACCTACGACATCAAGAAGGTCGCCGTCATCGGCGCTGGCCTGATGGGCGCGGGCATCGCCTACGTACAAGCCAAAGCCGGCATCGAAACGGTGCTGCTCGATGTCAGCCAGGAGAGCGCCGAGAAGGGCAAAGCCTACTCGCAGCGCATCGTCGATAAGGACATCTCGCGCGGCAAGATCACCAAAGAGAAGGGCGATGCGCTGCTCGCTCTGATCACGCCGTCCACCGACTACTCGCTCATCAAAGGCGCTGACCTCGTCGTCGAAGCCGTGTTCGAAAACGTTCAACTGAAAGCCGACGTCACCAAGAAGGCCGAAGCCTTCCTCGGTGAAAACGCCGTCTTTGGCTCCAACACCTCGACGCTGCCGATCACCGGTCTCGCCGAAGCGTCAGCGCGTCCGAAGAACTTCATCGGCATCCACTTCTTCTCGCCGGTCGAGCGGATGGGTCTCGTCGAACTGATCATGGGCAAGGAAACGACGCCGGAAACGCAAGCCAAGGCGATCGACTACGTCATCAAGATTCGCAAGACGCCGATCACCGTGAATGATTTCCGCGGTTTCTACACCTCTCGTTGCTTCGGCACCTATCCGGCCGAAGGCGTCGAGATGCTGATGGAAGGGATCGCGCCGGCGATCATCGAAAACGTCGGCCGCCAATGCGGCATGCCGATGGGCCCGCTCGAAGTGTCCGACTCTGTCGGCCTCGATACCGCGCTGAAAATCGGCAAGACCAACGCCGAACTCAATCAGCAGGACTACAAGAAGGACCCGCGCGCCGGCATGCTGTCATGGCTCGTGGAAGAAAAGGGCCGCGTCGGCCGCAAGGGCGGCAAGGGCTATTACGAGTATGGCGAAGACGGAAAGCCAACCCGCATCTGGCCTGGCATCTCCGAGCGCATCGAAGTGAAAACCAAAGAGTGCCCGCCTGAGTTGAAGACCGAACTCACCAAGCGCTATCTCTTCCGCCAATGCATCGAAGTGGCGCGCTGCTTCGAAGAAGGCGTGATCACCGATCCGCGCGACGCTGACGTCGGCTCGATCCTCGCCTGGGGCTTCGCGCCATATTCAGGTGGCTGCATCAGCTACATCGACCTCTTCTGGGGCACCAAGAAGTTCGTCGAAGAAGCCGATCGTCTCGCCGACACCTACGGCGAACGCTTCCGCCCGAACAAACTCCTCCGCGACATGGCCGCGAAAGGCGAGACCTTCTACGACCGCTTCGGCGCCAAGACGAAGGTCGCGGCATAAAATCGAAAGGGCCGCCTCCGGGCGGCCCTTTTTGCATCGGGGGCAGGCGATGAGCGATTTCATTCAAACCGCGGCCAACGTCGCCGTGCTTGCGTCGCTGATCTTCGTTGCGCTGCAAGTCCGCATGGGCGTGGAGATGTTGCGCGACGCCGCCGTGCGCAATCACCTCGAAAAGACGCAGAGCATCAGCCGTCTGCTCGCGGAGAATGCGCAGCTGGCCGATGTATGGTCGCGCGGCAGCAAAGGCGGTCTCGCAAGTCTCGGCGACGGTGAACGCGTGCAGTTCGTCAATTTCTGCACCTTCATGTTCCGCACCATGGAAGAGCTCCACATGCAGCACACGCGCGGGAAGATGGACAACGCGCTCTACATCTCGAACATCACGATCTTCCGTGACGTTCATCAACTTCGCGGCGCCGCCGAAGCATGGCAGGTCCGCCGCCACCTCTTCACGCCCGAGTTCCAGAGCTTCTACGAAAGCTACGTCACCTCAGGCGAAGCCAAGCCGCTCTACGATCTGCCGCCAAGCGCCAACGCTTAGATCTCCGCGCACTTCTATTCTTGCGCGCGGTCTTGCGGCGCGCACCGGATGTTGCTCCGCGCGCAAAACGCATCCAGCTGCGTGCTCCACGCGCCGTTCACTTCGTTAAAGTGCGCAATCGCCGCGTTGTAATAGAGCCGCCGGCACTCGATCACTTCATTCATCCGCGCGCGCCATTCGCGTTGACGTGTACTGGCAGCGCTCATCTGTGTCGGGTTGGCGCGCGTATGGTCAATCGCCGCCGGCTCCTGCGGAAACTCGGCGCATGTGGACGGAGCAGACGTCTCGGGCGTAGGCGCAGGCGTTTCTTCGACCGGCGGTGTCGTTTGAGCGGATGCCACTGAGACCTGCGCCAACATCAAAGCTGCAGCCAACACAATCCGCATCACTTCCCCCTAAGTAAGCCTGCGTTCGCAAAATGCGATGGCCGCTCTCATCCCGCAAGAGTTAGAAAAGAGGGGATGCACTTTCTGCGCGCGTGCCTATCTTCTCGCGATGACCTCACTCACCGACCCGCTCAAATTCCGTTCCGGCGCTACGCTGAAGAACCGTTTCGTTCTCTCGCCGCTCACCAATCTGCAAAGCAATCCTGACGGCGTCCTCAGCGACGACGAGTATCGCTGGCTCACCATGCGCGCCGAAGGCGGCTTTGGCCTCACCATGACCTGCGCCGCGTCGGTGCAAGAAGAAGGCGTAGGCTTCCCCGGCCAACTCGGATTTCATGACGACAAGCATCTTCCAGGGCTGACGCGCCTCGCCGCCAAGATCAACGAAGAGGGCAGTCACTCGGTCGTGCAACTGCATCACGGCGGCCTGCGCGCGATGAAAAACCCAAAAGCCCCGAGCGCCGACGAAAAGCTCAAAGCCGAAGCGATGACGTTGGATGAAATCCATCACACGCGCGACAAGTTCATTGAAGCCGCCCAACGCGCCGAACGCGCCGGCTTCCACGGCGCCGAGCTTCACGGCGCGCACGGCTATCTCATCTGCTCGTTCCTCAGCCCCGAACTCAATCGCCGCGATGACGCCTATGGCGGCGACCCCGAACGCCGCGCGCGCTTTCTGTTCGAAATCGTCGATGGCGTCCGCGCCGCGACCAAGCCTGGCTTCTCACTCGGCGTGCGTCTCTCGCCCGAACGCTGGGGCATCCAAACACTCGAAATTCGCGATGTCGCCCAGCGCCTGATGAACGACGCCAAGACCGACTACATCGACATGTCGCTCTGGGACGTGAAGAAGGCGCCGCAGGACGAAAGTCTCCAAGGCCGCACGCTCGCTTCCTACTTCACTGAGCTAGAGCGCAACGGCACGCTCCTTGGCGCCGCCGGCAAGATCATGTCCGCGCAGGATTGCCGCGATCTCCTCGACGCCGGCTTCGATTTCCCAATCCTCGGCCGCGCCGCGATCCTGCATCACGACTTCCCGAAGAAGGTCGCCGCCGATCCCAACTTCCAGGCCATCGCCACACCGGTCAGCGAAGCCTATCTCGCAAAAGAAGGCCTCGGCCCCGTCTTCGTGAACTACATGCGCACCTGGGCCGGTTTCGTGGAAGGTTAGCCAAAATATGGACCGCCGGCGTCCCGCCGGCCAACGCCGGTGCATGCCGGCGGGACGCCGGCGGTCCATATTGGGCGCCACCTATGCCGCCCGTGTTATTGACTTTTCAAGCATTTCCACCGATATCCGGCCTCAGCGACCGTTCCCGGGCTTCTGAGCTGGTGAACGCGGTCCCCCGGAACGCCACCATCGACGTTCGGCTTTGAGCGCTAAATAGCTAGCTCGCCGCCTTTCTTCGCCGTCGCATCGTTCCTGAACTGATGAGCCGCACCGCGGATCGCGGGCGGCTGAAAGTACATTCGTGACCACATTCCAAGACCTCGGCGTTAGCGCGCCGATCCTCAAGGCGCTTGACGCCGAGGGCTATACCAAACCGACCCCGATCCAGATGCAGGCGCTGCCGATCGTGGCCAAAGGCAAGGACCTCATCGGTCTCGCCCAAACCGGCACCGGCAAGACCGCGGCCTTCGCGCTGCCGATCCTCGATCGTCTGCACAAGGACCGCAAATTTCCGGGCGAGAAGTGCTGCCGCACGCTCGTGCTCGCGCCGACGCGCGAACTCGCCGCGCAAATCGGCGAAAGCTTCCGCGCCTACGGCAAATTCCTTGGCCTCAGCACCGCCGTCGTGTTCGGCGGCGCCTCGATGCACAAGCAAAAGCAGGCCATGTTCCGCGGCGTCGACATTCTCGTCGCCACGCCTGGGCGCCTGCTTGACCACGTCAGCCAGCGCAGCGTGCGTCTCGACAAGGTCGAGATCCTCGTCCTGGACGAAGCCGATCACATGCTCGACATGGGCTTCATCCACGACCTCCGGAAAATCGCGACGATCCTGCCGCGCCAGCGTCAGACGCTGTTCTTCTCCGCCACGATGCCGCCGGCAATCGAAGAGCTTGCCGCGCAATTCCTCGACAACCCGGAAAAGATCGCCGTCACCCCGGTGAGCTCGACCGCCGAGCGCGTGCAACAAGCCGTCGTTCACGTCGATCAGTCGAAGAAGCAGGACCTCCTGCACGCAATGCTCGCCGACAAGTCGATCAAGCGCGCGCTCGTCTTCGCCCGCACCAAGCACGGCGCCGACCGCGTCGTGAAGAAGCTCGAAAGCGCCGGCTTCAATGCTGACGCGATCCACGGCAATAAGAGCCAGGGCCAGCGCATCCGTGCGCTCGATGGCTTCAAGAAGGGCGCAACGCGCATTCTCGTCGCCACCGAAGTCGCCGCGCGCGGCATCGACGTTGACGACATCACCCATGTCATCAACTACGACCTGCCCAACGTGCCCGAGCAATACGTCCACCGCATCGGCCGCACCGCGCGGGCAGGGACGGACGGCATCGCCATCTCGTTCTGCGCTCCCGATGAACGCGCCTACCTGCGCGACATCGAAAAGCTGACCAAGCAACCGGTGCCGGTGCTCGAAACCGACATGTCGCTCCGCGCGCCTCGTGCGGACGAAAAGGTCGTCCGCCCGAAAGGCCCGGCCGGCCGCTCTGGCTCGGTGCATCCGGCCCGCAAGCACGCGCCCAAGAAGCATCACGCTTCCGATGCACACGGCAAAGCCCACGCCAAGCAAGGCCACGCCCCGACGCGCTCGCGCGACGACGGCGACCGCCGCGACCGCAAAGGCAATGCCGTCTGGTCCAACAACGGCGCCCCGCCGAAGTACCGCAAACAAGTCCGCAAGCCGACCAAAGTCTAATATGGACCGCCGGCGTCCCGCCGGCCTGCGCCAAGCCTATGGAGCGCGGGCGTCCCGCCCGCTTGCAAATGCTGACGACGCGCGCTGGCGCTTGTTGTTGCGTATGTCGGCGGGCGGGACGCCCGCGCTCCATGATGCGGCTTTGCTCGGTCCGATCTACGCGCTAGCCTGCGCGGGGGATTGGTTATGGACTTAATCGTTTGGAGCGCGGCGGGCGCATTGGCGGTCCTTATACCGCTGGCGATCTACTTCCTGCCCGCCAAGACGCGCATCCTCATCGACACGCCAACCTCAACCGCGCGCGCTGAAGTGCGTCCGCTCTGGGGCATGGGCGCTGCGTTGATCACGCGCGCGCTGCCGCGCAAATCGCACGGCAATCCGCTGCCTTCGTTTCATGACGTGCGCCGCGTCGGTCACGCTTTGATGACTCCGGGCATCGCGGATGCGGTCTATGCCGCGATCAAGAGTCTCTATGATCTCAATCCGCGCGTCGCCAAAGTCGATCTGCGCATGAACCTCGCTAACACCTCGCACACACGTGTTGTCCAGACCGCGATTGAAGCCGTGCTCGCCATCGCGCCCGCGCCGGTCCGCAACAGCGTCCGCGTGTCTCAATGTGAAAACGTCGGCGCCGAAATCAGCGGCGAGTTCGAACTCATGGCGTCGCCCGCCAAGCTGAACGCGATCTACGGTCGCCTCAAAAGCGCGCGCGCCGTCCAGGAATTCCGCCGCCGCCTCAATCGCAAACTCAAACCAGACAAACGCCTGCCCGACGTGCAGGTGAGCTAATATGGAGCGCGGGCGTCCCCGCCCGCATCTTTGGTCAACATAGCTGCGGGCGAGGACGCCCACGCTCCATACCCCCCACACCTCTGGACCGCCGGCGCCCCCGCCGGCATCTCCGTTTACACGGGGCGCCGGCGCTCCAAGCGCACGCATACCCGCACCACCCATCCCACACCGCACCCCAACAAAATCACCGGCAAACAGCCCTTCCGCGCCAATCAATCCGACCGCATCACGCCGCCCTTAAACTGCCCGCGTGAACGTCGTCCCATCCTTCGTCAGCCAGCATCGCCTCAAGCGCTTCGTCGCTTGGGCGATGCTGTTGCTGGTCTGGACGATGCAGTTTCTCTTCACCGCGACGAGAACGCGCCGTCGGCACATCGACCAACGCTGGTTCGGCATCGACCAACTCGCACGTCTCGTCGCCGCGATTGTCTTGATACGCGCCGTGCAATTGGTTCCGATCCGCCGGAGCGCGCGTCGGCATGCCGAACGCTTCAATACGAGGGTAGGGTTCCGGCGCCGCATAACCCAAAAAACCCAGCTTCGCGCCATTCTCGGCGCGCGGCTGCGCAAGCAATTCTACGCGCGCGATCCATTCCTGCGTCTCGGCCTGCTGATCAATCTGCTGCGCAATCTCGATAGCTTCGCCGTTCTTGTCGGCGCACGCGGGGCGCGTGGCCTCACGCGTTTGCGCGCGATCTCGCTGGTGCGTCCGCCGCATGACGCTCGTCCGCCGCTTCTGCCGCGTCCCGTCGCCTGCGCCGATTCCTCCTAAAACCTTCCGACATTTTACTTGCTCGTCCGGGGAAGCGCGCCTAAACCGCGCGCCCCATGCGTAAGGACATGAGCAAAGTTATCGTTGAACGGCCGCGCGTAGGCCGGGCGGCGGCGGGTCTCCGCCCCGGCCGCACGCGCGCGCTTACCGATGATGACGGCGAGCCGATCAAAGCCAAAGGCGCGCGCGAGCCCAAGGGCCGCGAACCAAAGACCAAGCACTTCAACGAAACGCTCAACCCGCTGAAACGCTATCTCGCCTCAAGCGTCGGCCGCCCGTGGAACAAGGTCTATTCCGAAATCAGCGAACATCTGAAGCCGACCTCCACCGTCCAACAGCACGTCCGCGATCACCTGCAGGATTTCGTCGCGATCAAGACGCGCATGAAGGCAGGCAAGGTCATGGTCGCATCGCGTTTTGGCGGCGAGCGCGCGCTTGAGGATGACCACAGCCTCTATTACGTCCATCCGCGCACCGGCCTGTTGCGCAGGAACGAGCACTACCAACGCTTGGGCGCAAAATGGCGCGCAGCACGTCTCAAGGCGGAAGCCGAACTTGCTAAGCGCATGCGCGTGGTCGACGCCAAGACGCAATTGCATTTGCTGAAGGGCGTCTGGTGGGAAGTGAAGCTCGCCAGAATTCCGGCGGTGCAGACCTACACGGATGTGGTCCAACGCGCCGGACTTTCGGACATGCCGCTCGAAACCCTCTACGGCCGCTCGGGCGTGTACGCGCGCGACAAACAACAGCTGTCAAAAGCCGATATGAAGCAGCTGAAGTTGCGCTGAAATATGGAGCGCCGGCGCCCTCGCCGGCATCTTCGTTTCCGCGTGCGAAGGCGGGCGCCGGTTCAAGCGCCGCAGGCCGGCGAGGGCGCCGGCGCTCCATGAACGCTGCGCTAAACCGGCAATATGGCGTTGCGCGCTCTTGCGCCCCTGGTCCCCAGTCCCTAATCCCCAATCCCGCATGCATGACCGTCTGATAGAATTCGACCGCGTCCTCAACTTCCGCGATTTCGGCGGCTGGGAAACCACCGATGGCGCGAAGGTCACGCGCGGCAAGCTCTATCGCTCAGCCGCGTTCAGCGACGCCAGCGACTCCGATCTAAAGCGTCTCGACGACATGAGCGTGCGCTTCCTGGTCGATCTGCGGCGCCCCGAAGAACGCCGCCACGAACCCAATCGCTGGCCCGGTGAAAGCTGCCGCGTGTTCGTGAATGACGAAGGCGCCGAAGGCGTCGCGCTGCCGCCGCATATGGTGGCGCTGCTGCAAAGCGATCTCAGCCCCGCATCCACGCGCGCCTACATGATGAGCCTCTATCGCGAGATCCCGTTCGATCCGCGTTTGATCAACCTTTACCGCAACTGGTTCGCCGAGATGCAAGAGGGCGGCGCGGGAATCATTCATTGCGCCGCCGGCAAGGATCGCACCGGCATCGGCTGCGCGCTCACCTTGATGGCGCTCGGCGTCGACGAAGAAACTGTCTTCGCCGATTACGAATTCACCAACCAGGCCGTCGATCTCGAAAAGCGTATGCCGAAAATTCAAGCGCGCATGGAAGAGCGTCTCGCGCGCAAGCTCGATCCCGAAGCGCTGCGCCCAATGCTCGGCGTCGAGGTCGACTACCTCCGCAACGCGCTGGACGCGATCAATGAACGCCACGGTTCAGCCGAGGCCTACACGCGCGACGTGCTCGGCATAAAAGATGCCGAGCGCGCCACGTTGCGGCGTCAATTGTTGGATTAGTTCGCGCTGCCCGCGGCTTTGCGCTTTTCAAGCATCTGCTCGAAGTTTGACCACACGCCGCTATCGCCGTGCCAATCGCCCTTGGTCGCGCCCTTGGAATATTCAGTCGCGCGCGCTTCGAAGAAGTTCGCGTGCTCGACACCGTTCAGGATCGCCGTCAGCCACGGGATCGGGTGCTCGGTGACGCCGTAAATCTTCGGCAGGCCAAGCTGCCCCAGGCGCCAATCGGCGATGTAGCGGATGTATTGCTTGATATCGTCCGCGGTCATGCCCTGCACGGGGCCCATCTCGAACGCGAGATCGATAAAGCGATCTTCGATGCCAACGACGGTTTTGCAGCACTCGATAATATCGGCCTTCACATCGTCAGTGAGAGCGCCGGTTTCCTTCGCGAAGGCGTGGAAAAGTTTGATCATGCCTTCGCAATGCAAACTCTCATCCCGCACGGACCATGTTACAATCTGGCCCATGCCCTTCATTTTGTTAAACCGCGGGAAGTTCATCAGCATCGCGAACGACGCAAACAGCTGCAGGCCTTCCGTAAACGCGCCGAACATCGCGACTGTGCGCAGAATGTCGGCTTCGGTCTCGACGCCGAACTTCTGCATATAATCGTGCTTATCGCGCAGAGCCTGGTAGTCCATGAACGCCTGGAACTCGGTTTCCGGCATGCCGATGGTTTCAAGCAGCAGCGCGTACGCGGCGATATGCACAGTCTCGATGTTCGAGAACGACGCGAGCATCATCTTGATCTCGGTCGGTTTGAACACGCGCGAGTAGCGCTCCATGTAATTGTCGTTCACTTCAACATCGGCTTGCGTGAAGAAGCGGAAAATCTGCGTCAGCAGATTGCGCTCGCCGTCGCTGAGCTTGGAGGCCCAATCCTTCACGTCCTCGCCGAGCGGGACTTCCTCCGGAATCCAGTGAACTTGCTGCTGGCGGCGCCAAAACTCGTACGCCCACGGGTAGCGGAACGGCTTGTAGCCAATCGAAGGTGTGCGGAGGCCCGTCAAAGCCTTGCCCCCGTTATCGCCAGCCATTCGCGCACTCCCTTTCGAAGCCAGAACGTAACCCTAGATTTAGGGGTTTTGGCGGCGCATTGCCACCATATCTGGCGTATTTGGGGCTGAGTCTCGTTTAAGAAAGGTTACCAGCCCGGTCGCGGACCATGCAGCGATTCAGGCCGGGGGTAAGCCAGGATCAAGCCCCGGCTTGTGGATAGGTCACAGCAAGCGCTGAGCTTCGGCCTGGCAGCGATAGGGCAGGCCCGCGTCGCGGCAGAAATCCGGCCAATGTCCCGAAAGCCGCCAATAGGCCAGGAGCCCCAAATCCCGCATCAGCGGCATGAAGCGTGGGTCCGTCCGCATCGGGCGCGTGGCGGCGCCAAAGAGGACGTCCTCGCCGCCGCGACGCTCATCAGCGAAACGCTGACGGGCCAGCGCGAAAGCTTCGTCCATCTGCCCGAGCCGCGACAATTCCATCAGCGCCTGCGCCGTCGGCAGATCGCCGCTATTGCTGCAATCCATCACCTGGCGAACGCCTGCGGCGCGCGTCGGCGTATTCTGCGCGGCGCGAAGCGCATCAGCCGCATAGCGCCAACATTCGCGCGCGCGCGTTGAACGGATTTGTGAAGCAGGGGCGTTGATCAGCGCCAACGCGTCGTCATAGGCGCCGCCCCAGAACGCAACCCGCAGCCGCAACAGCCACAACGCGGAATCGTCCGGCCAAGCATCAGCTAACTCGTCAGCTATATCGCGCGCCGATTCGATGTCGCCCTTCTGCAGCAAGATCGACGCGACCACGATCCGCTTGTTGATCGAGAGCGGATCGAGTGTGCTGGCGTTGCGTGCGTAAGCGAGAGCGTCGTCAAAGCGGCCGACCTCGAAGAGCATGGAAGAATATTCCGCGCTCAACGCGCCGCTGCGTTCGTCGTGTTCCAGTCCTTGTTGCAACGTACGCTCGCGCGCATCCCAGCGCCGGCGCGGTTCAATTCGTTCCAGCGCGAGATGTGCTTCGCCGATGCCGCGATCAATGCGCAAGGCGCGCTCCGCATTGTTGCGCACTTCGGTCCGCAACCCTTCGCGCTGGGCCTCCGATGCGCTGTCCAGGATCGCCGCGGTTTCAGCGGCAAGCATGGCGCGCGCCAGGGCAAGTTCAGGCGCTTGTGCGACAGCGCGCGTGAGCGCCTGGCGGTTTTGGTCACGCGCATCGCGATCTTCCGCATGCGCGCAAGCGCCCAATACAAGAGCATAGGTTTCCGCTGCCGCCGCCGCGCCGATGCGCAGCGCGCACGACAACGCATTGGCGCTGCGCGCCGCCGCTTGCTGGCGTAGCGCCGTCGAAGTCGCGGTCGGCCCCTCAACGGTCTCCGACCATACCGTTGCGCGATCGGAGGTGCGGGCAACCGAAACGGTGACGCGCATTATCCGGTCGGCGCGTTCCACGGCCCCCTCCAGCGCGAACGGAGCGCCGGCGCCGCGGGCGCGATCCAGCAGGGCCTCGCGCGGTGCGTCGCTGCCGCTGCCGCGCGCGACCGTATCGATGCCGCGCGCGCGCAGCGCCCCATCGACATCTTCGGCGACGCCTTCCGCGATGCCCTGAAGTTCCGCGTCCGCCGCGGCGAGGCTAAGCACGGCCGCGCGCGGTTGCGGTTCACGGGTGAGAAGGGGCCAGGCGAGGAGAGCGAGTGCAACGACAAGCGCAGTGCCGACGCCGGCAAAGAGATAAAGCTGTTTGCGCGTGAGCGGTCGTTTCAGCAGCGTCCCGGCTTCAGATGAGAATTCGTAGATCGCCATGCTCTCATCGATCTTCTCAAGCTTGATCGAGCCACGCGGCGTCAACTTCTCGAGCAGCGGCCCGCGCAGCGCCTTGCGCGCGTCGCCGGAAATCAACACGGAGCCCGGCCGCGCGTGCGCTTGCAGCTGTGCGGCGACGCTGACGGCCCGGCCGAGCAGGTCACCCGTCGGCATTGGCGATGCCTCGCCGGTATGAACCGCAATGCGGATGGGCAAGTCCGCGCCTGTCGAGAGAGCGAGGGCGGCATGCGCCGCGCCGAACGGCGTTGAGAACTCCATCATTACGGCGTCGCCGGAGGCGTTGAAGATCCGGCCGCCGTGCAACTCGGCCATCTTGCCGCAAAGCTCGCCGAGGCTGGCGACTGCCGCGACGGCTGCGGCGCCGTCCGCCTCGACCATTGCCGAGAAGCCGTCGACATCCACGACAACGATGTTGGCTAGTTTGGTCGCGCTCACAACTCACCCCACGCGGGGCAGAACATGCCGTTGCAAGAGGCTAAGGTCCAGAGTTTCGGTCTATCTGTAGCGACAAGACGACTTGTGGCGGTTAGCGCTGGGACGTTTCGACAGGGACCGGTTGAGCTTCGGCTGGCCGGTGATCAAGAAAATCGACAAGCACAAACGCCCCGGCGCCAATGATGACGCCGATGGATATCGGCGGCGCCCATGTGCGCAGGTTGCGAAGCGTGCGCTTCAATTGAAGTTGCTGTCGGAGATTCATGCCCTTGCATCTGCAAGGACCGTGCGCGTTTACCGGCGCATCGTGACCGTGAGGCCGGTGAAGCTCTCGTTTTGATTGAATGTCTGGGTGCCGACGGTGGTCGACTCTTCACGTTCAACATAGGCGAGGGAGGCTTGGACGCCGTTGCGCTCATAGGTGACGCCAACGGACATGTCGCCAACGGTCACGCGATCCTGGAGTTGCAGGCGCGAGCCTTGGCCGCCAAGTTCGCTGCGCTGGCCGGGCTGCCAGGTCAGCGCTTCATTGTCGGAAGCGACGAAAACATATGTGCTCGGTGTGCGATCGCTGGGATCGACATCGTCTTGATCGACGAGGCCGCGGCCGATGCGAACTTCCGAGCCACGGCCGGTGCTGTTGACGTCACCGTTCTGCCCGCCGCCGAGAGAGGCGCGCTGGGCAAACGACACGTCTAGGTCTCCGTCACCGGCGGCGAATTCGACCTCAACGCGCCGCGGGCCTTCGGTGTTAACGTCGTTCGGAGCAGTGGTAGGTGCAAAACGTTGTACGACATCACTGCGCGCTGAAACGTTGGAGCGACGCAGGACTGTCTGAGTATCGGTGAAGTCAACGCGGCCTTCGGCGGCGGCTGGCTCAGTGGGGGGAGCCGCGACTTCTTGCGCCGACGCCATTGAAGCGCCGAACAGCGCGGCGACCAGCGCCCCGCCTGCAAAAAGAGACGTACGGTTACTTAACGAACCACCCATCACAGCCTCGTGTGTCTTACCGAAGCAGCAATGCATATTGGCTGCCACGGGTTCCGCATGCTGTAGACCTTTTGGTCCGGGCGGGACTTTTTGATCCCGCCCGGAGCCATTAGTGACGCATTGTGATGGTGAGTCCAGCGAAGCTGTCGTCCTGCGTGAAGGATTGCGAGCCGCTGATAATGGTAAATTCCCGCTCGACGTAAGCGAGCGACGCCTGGATGCCATAGCGTTCGTAGGTCACGCCGGCCTGCATATCGCCCACTTCGACGCGGTCCTGGAGCGCGAACGAATTGCCGCCTGAGGCGCCAAATTCCGACCGGCTGCCTGGCCGCCAGGTGAGGGCCTCATCTTCGGATGCGGCAAAGAAGTACCAAGTTGGTTCAGCGGACGGCCGATTGCGGGGCATATCGAGGCCGCGACCAAGCCGCAGTTCGGATGCCCGGCTGCGCCGGTCGATGTCGCCTTGGTCGTTGAAACCGAAGCCGCCGCGCTGCGCGAACGACACGTTGAGACCGGACATGCCGGGGGCAACGAATTCGAACTCGTATCCGCGATGGTTGCCGCGGCTGGATGATGTCGTTTCCGTCGGGGCTAGGTTGGCAAAGCGCCCGCCCGCGTCCTCGTTGGATGACAGTTGAAAACGACTGGTTAGGGCTTGCGACGGATCGTCGAGAACGACGCCGTCGACAGCGTAGGATGAGGAGCCAGGACCGACCGCATCTTCGGCGGTTGCGATACTGGCGGCGAAACTTACGAACCCGACCAAACCAACGACCACGAGCTTGCGTAAAAGCATCGCGATCAACCTCCCATGCATGATGAGGATCACGTAAGTAAGGTTACTGAATCGCTAAGCGTTGTGGGCGCAAACTGCAGTCGAATAGCATTGTGCAAGCGCACAATGCCCTGAACGTTAGCTTTTCGTTGTGCTGTCGTCGGCTTTTGCGAACGTTAGTGTGCGCTGCATCACGACGACGTCGAGCAGTCGGCCAAACTTTTCCCCGACATTCTTCAACGTGCCGACGTGCTCAAAACCGAGTTTGCGGTGCAGACCGACAGACGCAGCGTTGTAACTGTCGCCAATGAAGGCCAGGGCTTCCCGGGCGCCGTCGCTGCGCAAGCTCGTTAACACTTCGGCAAGCGCTACCGAGCCTGCGCCGCGGCGCAGCGTTGTCGGCCCCGCATAGACAGAGACCTCGAAGGTCTTCTGATAAGCTGCGCGATCGCGGTACTGGGTCGCGTAAGCGAAGGCGAGGACGCGGCTCATGTCTTCGGGCGGCGAGGCAACCATGTAGGGCCAGCCATTGTCGACGACCTTGCTCCAGCGCTCGGTGATTTCCTCCAGGCTCGGCGGCACGGTTTCGAAGGAGCCGGTCCCGGTCAGGACGTGGTGGGAATAGATGAGCTGCACGACCTGCAGATCCTGCTGAAAGCAGGGCCGCACGATCAGGGGTGGGTTCTTCTTATTGGCCACGCTTTTCGGTGGCGCGGTTGCCGGGGGAGGTCAAGCCGCCTCGTTCTGCGGCTTATGATACCGTATGCGTCGGTCCGCCCCATTCACGGGATGCCAACCAGACTGGATTAGGATCGATTCCGAAATGGCGGGATTACTGAAATTCGCTCCGGTCCGGGCGCTGGGACTGGGATTCCTGGCGTGGGCCCTTGCGGCCTGCGCGACCACGCCTGCGCCGGTCTCAGCCGGCGGCGCCGTATCCGCGCGTTCCCAGGTCGGGCGGATGCCCAGTTTCGACGGCGAACAGCCGCAAGTCACGGATTACGCCGCCAACCTCCAGTGCGTGCCGTTCGCCAGGCAAGCCTCGGGCGTTGAAATCTATGGCAACGCCAATACTTGGTGGCGCCAGGCAGCTGGGCGGTATCCGCGCTCGAATTCGCCAGCATACGGCTCGGTCTTCGTGATGCATGGCTACAATACATCGGCGCGCGGCCACGTCGCCGTGGTCACCCATGTCGAGTCCAGCCGGTTGATCCGTGTGGATCAGGCCAATTGGCTGAATGGTGGTGAAATCAGCCGCGGCGTCCCTGTCATGGATGTCTCGCCCAACAATGATTGGACCGAGGTTCGGGTCTGGCACATCCCCGGCGGCCATTGGGGAGGGCGCGTCTATAGCGCCGATGGGTTCATCCACCCGTTCGTGTTGCAAGCTGCGATGAGCTAAGAGTTCCGCCGTTAAGCTTTATTGATGCCGCGGCAAGACTAAAGTTAACGGGAACTCGAGTAAGCTAGAACAATATCTAGTCTTCACTTCGCTCGTTTACCATATGAACTCTCACCTTTCTATTTCTTCAGCTGGGCGTTTAGGTTTTTCTTAACCCCACGGGGGCTTTTGTATGTCCCAGTTTGGGGCAGAAGCTCGCCTAGGCTCGTAAGAGCAATGTTTGATTCACGCGCGCTCCTCGTAGCGGCTGCGACGGTGACCGGCTTTGCCGGCCTCCCGTCCGATGCAGACGCGCTGACGCCGTTGTCGCTCGACCTTGCGATCGACCCGACCGTCACCGAGGGACCATCTGAACACGCTATGCTTGCGCCGAGCTCGTTTGAGCGCGCGCCGGACGAAGCGTACGAGCCGATTGCTCGCGTAACGAATTATCGGTCGCGCCTTCAATGCGTGCCGTTCGCGCGCAATGAATCTGGCGTCGAGATCTATGGCAACGCCAATACGTGGTGGCGCCAGGCGCAGGGCACGTACGAAACCGCGGAAGCGCCCAGCGAAGGCGCCGTAATGGTGCTTCACGGCTACAACACGGATACGCGTGGTCACGTTGCGGTTGTGAAAGAGACTGTGTCGCCGCGCATGGTGATCGTCGATCACGCCAATTGGCTGAATGGCGGCGAGATCACGCGCGACGTTCCGGTGATGGACGTCTCTGAAGCTGGCGATTGGTCAGCTGTGCGCGTGTGGAATGTTGTCGGCCGGCACTGGGGTGGTCGCACGTATCGTGTTCAGGGCTTCATCTTGAATATGCTCACCGAGCGCGCGCGCGCCCAACAAATCCGTGAAAGCGCGATAGCGCATGAAGCGGGCGGCGAAGCGCTCCCGCTCAGCTAATCAGCCTTCATTGCCATCGGGCTTGGGGAGACGCTTTTCGCGTGCCGTCCCTGAGGTGACGCCGAAATCCTCGGATTTTTGACCGGCGTTTGCGCCGACGAAGCCCTCAGCCGCCAGGCCGCGCTTGAGCAACTCACGCACAGCCGCGGCGCGGCTGGGCATTCGGGTCGCGAACCGGAAATCGTCCAACGCCTTAAGCTCCTCCGGCGTCAGCATAATTTGCAGACGCTCTCCGCGCGTCAGATCATTCATGGGCCTCACTCTATGGTGGCGAAGTTCCAGTGCCAACAATGAGTAGAATGCGTCCTGGTTCCATAATGCGCTCTGTTATTACAAAACCAGATATGAGTGCAGTTAAAGTTTGGGGATTTGTCACGCGGACAAGTATTGCGACAGAAAATGTGATCGGAATCCCGGCCGCATCCGGATCTGTTACTTGCATTGTTTCAGGCGAGGTCTATCGTTTTCGGCGTCAGCCCTGAGAACGGATCGTTTCCCGATTTAGGCAGGTGAGGCAAAAGCGTCAGAGGACGCCCAGACGATGGCGAAACGACTTAGTCGCGGCGGAATCCTTGCGGGGATCAGCAGGCTCATGTCGATTGGCCGTGCGCGTTACTCCGCGGATGTGTCGCCTTCGGCCTCCGCCCCGGCGCCGAAGCTGGAACCCATCGAAAAAATCGTCGCCAACACGGGCCGTGGAGAGTCCACTTCACCTGTGGACTAACGGGCGGCGTTTCCTTCGCACATTCCTCTCGCTAGTTTCCGCACGTCGCTGTGCGGACTGCCGGCGTGGAGGGGACGATGTCGAACGCTACAGCGACCGCACAAACGCGCGTGCAGAACAAGCCGAAGGCGAAGCGCAGGAGCCGCGATGGCATTCCGCTGTTTCGCTGGCTCACGCGTAATTGGGTCTGGGACACCTTCATTCTGCTTTGCATCATCGGCAACGCAGCGATCCTTGGCATCGATGCACACTATGGTGAGACGGGGCCGTACCACGCTCAAATCGAGCAGTGGAACATGTACTTCCTCTTTATCTTCACCGGCGAACTCGTGCTGGAGTTTCTGGCGCAAGGTCCACGTAAGTATTTCAGCAATGGCTGGAACATCTTCGACGTCATCGTCATCGGCCTAAGCTACATCGCAACAAGTCCGGCGATCTCCGCATTGCGTACATTGCGCGTTATCCGTGTCTTCCGCCTCGTTAGCGCCGTGCCGCAGATGCGGCGCGTTGTTGAAGCGCTGTTTGGCGCGATGCCTGGCATCCTCGCATCGTTCGCGATCCTGGCAGTGGTTTTCTACATCGCGGCGGTGATGGGCACGACGTTGTTCCACTCCGATCCGGGCTTCAGCGATCTTGGACAATCAATGCTCTCGCTGTTCGCGCTGTCACAGTTCGATGGCTGGGGCGATACGATCACGCGTCTGCAGCAACAAAGTCCGTACGCGTGGATTTTCGTGCTCGGTTTCACACTGATCGCGGCGTTCGCGGTGTTGAACCTCTTCATTGGCGTCATCGTCGAGGCGGTGCAGGCCGCGCCGCAGGAGGAGATCAAAGACGAAATCGAAGAGGTCCAGGAAGAAGTCGAGGAAATCCAGGTGGCGCAGGAGGATGCGGCTGTCGTGCAGCAACGTATTCTGGACGAGGTGCGCGCGTTGCGTTCGGAACTGGCCGCACTCCGCGGCGCGGCTCCGCCTCCAAGTGCGTAGTCTTTCGCGCCCAATCGGATTTCGTCGCCGGCGAGAGGTCATCACGACGGCGCGGTTGTGTCTCGGAAGTTGAGTGCTTTAGCGGCCGTTGGCGCTTTGGTTGTGCGCAACCAGAACCGGCGGCGCGAGAACGGTATTGATGCCTTGGATAACGCCATTTGATGCATCGATGTCCGGCATGACGACGAGCTGGTCGTTGACGCGCAGGCCGTCGCGGCCGTCAACCGTCACGCGATAGCCGTTTGCGGATTCCGGACGCGTGCTGCGCCCGTTGACGCTTGCGGTCGTCACGCGCTCCGGCACGACGTGATAGGCAAGCAGCGCCACGAGTTCGTCGCGGTTCTGAGGTCGCATCAGGCGCTCGATCTCGCGTTGATCCATTTGGCGAAATGCTTCGTCGGTTGGCGCGAAGATTGTGAACGGACCTTCGCCGCGCAGCGTCTCTTCGTAGCCTGCCGCTTCGACAGCTTCGAGGAAGCGTGTGAACTGTCCCGTTGCGGCGGCGACGTCGAGAACGTCGCCTTCAGGGTTTGGCGTCTCTGTCTCGGCGATGAGGTAGCGATCGGGGTTCTGAGCCATCGCGGTGTGCGGGGCGAGCAGGCATGCTGCGGCGAGCAATGCGGCGCGCAGGGGGCGGTTGCGTGTCATGTGCGGACAACACCCGGTGGTCGTTCCAGGTTTCATTGTCATCGCATCGGGGTGGCGCGGATGCGCGTCATCAGCGAGAATGCGGCCATGTCCGTCTGGTCCCGTATCGTTGAATTGGCCGCGCGCGCTTTTGATCCGGAGGCCGATCCGCCGGATTTCGCCGAAGAATGCGCGCCGCGTCCGAACGATGTCGGATTTACCGCTGCGGTAATCGGGCTCGCGGCCAAGATGGCAAAGGCCGATGGCATGGTCACCGAAGCTGAGCTTCGGGCCGCGGCGCAGGTGTTTCGCCCGCCGCCTGGCGAGGAGGAGCATTTCCGGCGCGCGTTTTCGCTGGCGAAGCAGACGGTTTTAGGATTTGATTCCTATGCGAAACAGATTGGTCGCAAGTACCGCGCCCGTCCGTGCCTGCTCGAGGACGTTCTCGACGGGCTTTTCCACATCGCGATGGTTGATGGCGCCGTGGATGCCGCGGAGCTGAAATATCTGGCGGAAGTCGCTCACCATTTTGGTTTCAGCGAGATCGAATTCCGCCGCATCAAAGCAACCAATCTCGGCCCCGAGGCGGGCGATCCCTACGCGATCCTTGGTCTGCTGCCCGGCGCGACGATGGAAGAGGTGCGTCAAGCCTGGCGGCGTGTCGCGGCGGAAAACCATCCCGATCGGATGACGCAACGCGGCGCGCCGCCTGAATTCGTCGCCATTGCGCGCGAGAAAACCGCTGCAATCAATGCGGCTTACGCCAAAATACGCGAAGAACTCAGCGTCGGCGCGAAATGATCGCGTAGCTGTTGATGGATCGGACGCGCCGTAAGGGCGCCGCATTGATCGGCGACGGTTTGCTTCCATATTGTTGGACACGAGGAGTTGTCCGCCCATGAATGCGAACGCCGCCGACTTCGGATCTACCGCTCTCAGCGCCTTCGCGCGCGCGGCCGGTCTGCTGGTTTTGGCGGTAGGGGCGGCGCTGGCTTTTGTGTTCGCGTTCGCCGCGGCTTTGGTCGTTGCCTTGATGATTGCAGGCGCCGCGCTTGCGATGCGCGTGTGGCCGCGCCGCAAGGCTGCCGCTGCGCGCGGGCCCGTCGTGCTCGACGCGTACCGCACGCCGCAAGGCTGGGTTGTTGAAACCACAGCCAAGCGGAAATAACGCGCCTATACTCGGCGCGTGAGTCGATACATCCCAAAACCGTCTCCGAATTTCGATGCGCGCACGCGGCCGATCGATCTCGTCGTGCTGCACTATACGGGTATGCAGAACGCCGACATCGCGCTGGCGCGGCTGACCGATCCCGGGCCCGTCGCGGGCAACTATCCTGGGCCTTGGCAGAGCGACGATGTGGAGGCCGATGCGCCGTTGGTGCGCGTGAGCACGCACTACGTGGTCGACGAAGCAGGACAGGTTTACTCGCTGGTGGCCGAGGAGCATCGCGCCTGGCATGCGGGCGTCGCCAGCTGGGAGGGCGATGGCGATATCAATGCACGCGCGATCGGGATCGAGATCGTCAATGGCGGGCATGATTTCGATCTGCCGGATTTCACCGACGCGCAGATTGGATCCGTGATCGCGCTCTTGAAGGAGATCTTCGGGCGTTGGCCGCAATTGAACGCAAAGCGCGTTGTCGGGCACTCCGATGTCGCGCCGGCGCGCAAGGCCGATCCGGGCGAGAAGTTTCCGTGGCGCCGTCTCGCCGACGCCGGCGTTTCGTTTTGGCCGCGGCCGACGAGCGACGAACTCGACAATGACGATCCGATATCAGCGGCCCAACAGCAGCTTGCGTTCATCGGCTACGGCGTGACGCAGACCGGCTATGCCGATGAAGCGACGAGAGCGGCCATAGTCGCGTTTCAGCGCCGCTTCCGTCCGTCCGATTTGAGCGGCCACCTCGACGAGGAGACGCGCCGCCTGCTGGCCGCTGTCGCGCGCATCATCAAGCAATAGCGCGCTGGCGCCTTCGCGGCGCACGCGCTAAACAACCGGCGCCAGTCGGCTGGACGGCCGCGCGTGTGCAAACACGCGAGGAAAGTCCGGGCTCCACGCGGATACGGCGGCGGGTAACGCCCGCCGGAAGCAATTCTAGGGATAGCGCCACAGAGAACAGACCGCCCCTGAGACGCCGCGCAAGCGGCACGATCCGGGGTAAGGGTGAAACGGTGGTGTAAGAGACCACCGCGCCGACCGTAAGGAAGGCGGCACGGCAAGCCCCGCCGGGAGCAAGACCGAATAGGGACACACGAAGCGCAAGCTTCACGCGCGTCCGCGCGTCGTGTCCGGGTTGGTCGCGAGAACCATGCGGCGACG
>JAEUMT010000018.1 GCA_016791365.1 Hyphomonadaceae bacterium
ACTTCCGCTGGTTTTGCAAGAAAGGAGGTGATCCATGTCTCATTGTCACTCTGTAGGGGCACTGTCGCAGGCTTGGACCACCTCGGGTGGGACCAGCGCTTAAGCTTTGCCCCGCACGGGACAGACAATGGAAGGGCCGCACCGGCAACGGTGCGGCCCTTTTGCTTGTCTGACGCGGCGTCTTAAGCGCGCTTTTTGGCGGCGCGCTTCTTAGCGCCCTTCTTGGCCGCCGCCTTCCGCTTCGCCGTGTTCTTGGCGCGTGTCTTCGCTGCTTTCTTCGCGGCGCGTTTGCGCGCCGCCTTCTTCGCCGGGATCGGACTATCAGGCGTGTAGTTCGGCTTGCCCTTGCGCTTGGTCGACGCAAACTCGTCAAGCTGCTTTTCGCTCATCGAATCGTACATCTGACGTGACGCGCCTTTGAGATCGGCGCGCTTCGTTTCACCGCGCTTGGCGGACAATGCGGCGCCGGCGGCTTTCTGTTGTGCTTTGGATTTGGCGGGCATGCAAAATTCTCCTCACCGCTCAATGCGCGGCGGAGAACCGGCGTTCCGCAAAAAATGAGGGCGGGATTTCTCCCGCCCTCCGGGCTCACCAGCCAAGAGAAGAGATTTACGCCTCGACGGAGACCGCCTTCGGCTGCGGCGCGCGCCACAAACCAAACGCTGACATCAGCACAGCGGCGACACCCGGCGTGCCGAGCGCAGCCGCGCCGGCGTACTCGGCCATATCGCCCGTTCCAGTGACCAGCAACGAGGTGGCTGTCGCGAGCAGAGCCAAACCGAAGAGCATCAGCGCGACGAGGCCAAAATTCTCAAAGGACGGCGCCTTCATCTCCACCGACTTGCGGACCTTGTGAATGCGCTGGTCCGCGCCATCGGGCGCGTCCTTGCTGCGATTGAACAGCCCGGACTTCTTCGCCTTGGCTTGCTCACTGCGGCGCGGCGCGACGCGCGGTTCGAAATCGTAACGCGCGACCGGCTTGGCGTGCGCGGTCGTGATCTCGCCGTCTTCGTCGGCGTTGTCAGCGACGACCTGCGTCAACAGCAACGCTTCCGTCGCCGGTTCGCTCTTCAAGATCTCGGCCAACCGTTGCGCCGGTTCCGGCTTCGCAACCGCCGGCGCGATCGAGCCGACTTCGGGGACCGGCGCGTAGGAAACCGGCGCTCCAAGAATGGACGCGGCATGATCAAGCTGCGGACGCACGAACACGGACGGCGCGGCGAGAGCCGGCAGCCCTTTCAGGAACAGCGCCTTCTCGGCGGTGCGACGGCGCACCAGCGCGTCAACGATGACCAGTTCGCCGCCGACATCGCTCTTGCGCCACGCATCCATCGCGCAGGCGGCGGAGACGTAATCGTTGGCGTTCACGCGGCGCAGAACCTGGCTTTTACCAAAAGCCTCGGCGCCAACAGAGAACGCGAAGGAAATAAGCGCGTCGAACTGGGTCTGCGTAAGCGGCTGGGTAACCAGCGTGTTCACCAGTGTTTCATAGGGCGCGAGATCGCTCGTCAGCAATTCAACGGCTTCGTTCTCGTTAACCGCTTCGCCCGCGTCATCGGCGCGAACGTGGCTGTAGCCCACGACCCAACCGCCGGTCGGCAGCTGTTTTGGCTCGGCCTGGAAGCCTTCGAACTCTTGGATGAGAGCGAGGCCGTTGGCTGAAATCGCGTTCGTCATGGACATTGCCCTTGTATATTTCGAGCCGCCGTCCCGTTTCGATGCTTTGCAGGCGGCAGCTTTCCCCTTTCAGGCAAGTGCGGCGCCACGCGCGCACGCTCATGGTGATCCGCCGTTAGCCATGCATGCGCGTTAAACAAAAAAACGCGCGCAACCCACCGGTCACGCGCGTCTCGTTGCGATGTTTGCGCCTGGTTTAGCGGCTCACTTCAAAGGTCAGCGACGTAGTGTAGCTCCGGACCGCGGTTTCGGCGCCGCTTGGCGCGTCACCACTCTTGCGCGTCATCAGAAGGTAAACGCCAGGTTGCGTGAAACGGATCGTCAACGCGCCGCTGGCGTCCGTGTGCAGCGTCTGCACAAACGCCGGCTCATCGTAGCCGCCGCCATCGCGCGTCAACTCAAGCGCCTGGTTGGCGACCGGCGCGCCGTCGAAGGTGACGCGCAGCGAGAACCCCTCATCCAGGTAAATCGAGTTGGGATGCGTGACCGGCACGATCGCCAGGCGGCCAACGCTGACGCCGATCACCTGCGTCGTCGGCGGGCCCTTGGTCACATAAACGTCGGCGACCGTCGCCGTTTGGCTTTGCCGCGTCTGCACGCCGCGCGGCGCCTCCGCGCCCGGTTCGAGCGGACGCCATTCGCCATCGATCCGCGCCTGCAGCGAAGTGCGGCCAAGCCGCTCTCCGGTGGTGAACCTGTACGTGCCGGTTTCCGTCAGATCGCTTTCGAGCACCGTCATTTGGTTCAGCACGGTGACCCGGTCGTACGAGTCACGGCGCCCGTCCGGGCGATAGAGATGAAAGTCCTGCGACTCGACCGCGATCTCGGGGCGCGAGAAATCCTCTGTAAACGAGGTTTCGATGGTCACTTGGGAGGCATTCGCCGTGTCGAAGAGATTGGGCTGCATATAAGATGTGTGCGCGGACGCTGATGCCGTCATGAGCGCAACACCGGCGGCCAAGCCGGCAACAATCAGTCTCTTCGTCACGCCACCCTCACGCGCCAGTTAATAACCATTCGCATCTAGCGCCGAACCGGAACCCACGCAAGCCGCCAACTCACACTCAGCTCAGGAGAATGAGCGTCGCCAAACCGAGGAATGCGAGAAAGCCCACAATGTCCGTCACGAAGGTGACAAAGACGGATGACGAAACCGCCGGATCGGCGCCGAAGCGGCGCAGCGTAAGCGGCACCAGAATGCCCGCGAGCCCAGCGCAAGCGAAGTTGATCAAAATCGCCAGCGCCATCGCAAGCGCCAGCAGCGGCATCTTGAACCAGATCGCCACCACCACCGCGAGCACGACCGCGAAAATGGCGCCGTTCGAAACCGCCGTCATCGCCTCACGCAGGATGTAGCGCGGCGCGTTGCCTTCGGTGAGATCGCGCGAAGCAATGGCGCGCACCGCAACGGCAAGCGCCTGCGTGCCGGCATTTCCACCCATTGATGCAACGATCGGCATCAGCACCGCCAGCGCGATGAGTTGATTGATCGAACCTTCAAAGTTCGAAATCACCCAGGACGCGATCACCGCCGTGCCCAGATTCACCAGCAGCCACGGCGCGCGCGCGCGGACAGATTTCAGCACGCTGTCGGTTTGCGCGGCCTCGCTGACGCCGGCGAGCTTGAGCAAATCCTCTTCGCTCTCCTCGCTGATAATATCCACGATATCATCGACCGTCACCATGCCCTTGATGCGGCCGGATTCATCGACCACCGGCGCCGACGCCATGTGATATTTCTGAAACGTCTGCGCCACCTCTTCCTGGTCCATCTCCTGACGGATCAGGATCAGCGGCGCGCGCATGATGTTGACGAGCGGCGTTTCGCGGCGCGCGCGCAGCAAGCTTGAGACGCGCACCGCGCCGATCGGATGCATCAGCGCATCGACGACATAAATCTCGAAGAACTCGTCCGGCAGCTCCGCGGAATCCTCGCGCAGCCGGTCAATGACGTCGCCAACGCTGTCTCCTTCCGGCGCGGCGACGTATTCGCGCTGCATGAGACGCCCGGCCGTCTCCTCCTCGAACGACAGCGCTTCTTCGACGGCGAGACGCGTATCCTCGTCGGCGGCAGCGAGCACCTTGCCGAGTTGCTTTTCATCGATGTCGGCGGCGACGGCGGCGGCGTCGTCGGTGTCGAGCTGACCAAGCGCGCGGCCAACATAGTCCGACGGCAGCTCCGGAAGAATTTCCTCGCGGCGCTCCCAGGACAGCTCGGCGAGGAATTCGGGCGGAAGGTAACGCCCCACCATCTTGGCAATGGTGCGCGCCGTCTCAAGCGGCACGTGCTCGATGACATCGGCAATGTCGGCAGGATCCAAATTCGCCAACTGACGGCGTAGCGCAGGACCATCATGGTCACCGGCCGCCGCGATGATCGCGACGATGAATTGGGCGTCTTCGGAAGGCGCGTGGCGCTGTTCCGCCGCCGGTTCGGTCTCGGTGTTCATCGGCGGGCCGCTTCACTCTTGGACGTAGTGGTTTCGTGCCCTCCCAAAACGCCGCGTTGGCCCTCACGTCAACCCCACGCGTCAATCTCGCGCTAGGAAATCGGGCGCATTAAGGGTTTATGATTGCACGCGCTCAGAACGAGGACGTCATGAAGCTCTGGATTGCGGCGCCTGCCGTTTGGCTCCTCATAGCCACGCCCGCATGGGCGCAGGATCATCAGCACGATCACGGCCATATGGAGGATGGACAGAGCGAGACGCAGACGGAGCCGCAGTATGAAAGCGCTCCAGACGAAGTCATTACTGGCGGCATGTTCGGCGCGCTGGGACCGTATGCGACGAGCCGTGAGGCGTCAGGCACATCCTGGCAACCGGACGTAAGCCGGCATGGCGGCGCCCACAGCCAGCGCGGTGACTGGATGATCATGAGCCACGCCCTGCTCAACGGCGTTTACGCCTGGTCCGACGGGCCGCGCGGCGATGAGAAGGCGTTCATCAGCGGCATGGTGATGGGCGCCGCGCGCCGCTCCATCGGCGAAAACGGCACGCTGAACCTGCGCGCCATGGTCTCGCCCGATCCGTTTATGGGCGCGCGCGGTTATCCGCTATTGTTTGCCGCCGGCGAGAGCGCGGACGGCGTCGAGCCTTTGGTCGACCGCCAGCACCCGCATGATTTGTTCATGGAGCTATCGGCGTCGTACGCGCACAGCTTCGCGTATGACTCGTCTGTCTTTATCTATGGCGGCCTCCCGGGCGAGCCGGCGTTTGGCCCACCGGCATTCATGCATCGTGCGTCGGCCGCCGACACACCCGAAGCGCCGCTGACCCACCACTGGCTTGACAGCACGCACATCACCTTTGGCGTGTTGACGGCGGGCGTCACGCACAACGGCTGGAAACTCGAAGCATCGCGCTTTCGCGGCCGCGAGCCGGATGAGGAGCGCTACGACATCGAATCCGGCGATCTCGATTCATCGGCGTTGCGCGTGAGCTGGAATCCCAACCCGAACCTGTCGCTGCAGGCCTCATGGGCGGACATCTCCTCTCCCGAGGCCCTGGAGCCTGATGAAGACGAAGAACGCTGGTCAGTCAGCGGCGTCTATACAAGGCCGATGGGCGTTGATGCGTCCTATTCAATCACCCTCGCGTTCGCGAACAAGGAGCGCACCGACGGCGTCTCGCTCGATGCATGGCTGGCGGAAGCGGCGTGGCGCCCGGATGCACGCTGGACATGGTTCGCCCGTGCGGAAGCGATCGAAACCGATGAACTGGGCGCCGCGCATCATGGGCCGGTCGAGAATGTCGCGCGGCTCAGCGCCGGCGTAATCCGCGATTGGCGGATCAACGAGAATGCCGTCTTCGGCGTCGGCGCCGTGCTGCAGCAGCATTTCGCCTCCGACGCATTGGCGCCGCTCTATGACGGCGACCAGGAAGGCGCGATGGGCTTTGTGCGATTGAAGATCGGGTGACGTTGTAGGATCGCACTGGATAGAATCGTCCTCGAACCAGCATCAAGGAGGCGACGATGAAGGCCAGTGCTTCTGTTTGGATTGGACGCGTGCTCTCAGGACTGTTCGTCCTGTTCATGTTGGGCGCGTCAGTGGCGCCGAAGCTGCTCGGCATGCCGATCGCCGAAGAAACACTGGCGCAATTGGGATGGCCGCCCGGAAATGCGATGTGGATCGGGGTCGTAGAACTTACGCTCACCCTGCTCTATCTGTATCCGCCGACCAGCGTGCTTGGGGCGACTTTGTTCATGGGCCTGTTCGGCGGCGCGATGGCGACTCACATTCGCGTCGACAGCCCGCACTTTAGCCATACGCTTTTCAGCATCTATCTGGCGCTTTTCATGTGGGGCGGTCTGTGGCTGCGTGACGAGAAGCTGCGCGCCCTGTTCCCATGGCGGCGCAAAGGCGCCTGACAAATTCGCGCCGCGCGCAAGAATTCATCCGCGCCTCGCGAGCTTACTCCTAACGTCTGGAAGAACCGCGCAAGTGGAGACGCCAGAAGAGAAAGAGGCCCCGGCAACAGAGGCCTCTTTTTCGTTTGGGGTTGCCAAAGCCTCTTCCCGGCAATCGCGTCGCCGGAGCCGGACTTAAGGTAGGCTTCGAAAACGCGAGCCTTCCGCTCGTCATCGAACGCCAAGCAGGCTTTCAGTCGCCACAGGCCAAACTTCGCGGTGCGCGAATTAACAAGACAGCATCACCATAAGCGCTTGTTGGCAAATGCCTTGCCCGAGCCCGATTTCAGGTAGCGCTCAAACGCAATGGCTCGTTTCTCGTCCTCAAACGCGAAATAAGCGACGAGTCGCCATGGGCGATATTTGGAGGTGTGAGACGAATCACCCTTGTTGTGGACCTTCAGCCTTGCTGCGACATCCGCGGTGAATCCAGTATAGCGCTGCCCTGGGAATGCTTCGCTCTCAAGCAAGTAAACATAGAACATGTTTCAGCTTAGCTTGATCCCGCCCTCCTTCGCTAAAGCTTCGGAGGGCAGCCTTCGCGCTTCAAGGTTGGGCGCTTGGCCTGCCAGCCGTAGCGCAAAGCGCGAAGGCTGGTGCGCTCGAGAGGACTCGAACCTCCACGATGTTACTCGCTGCCACCTCAAGGCAGTGCGTCTACCAATTCCGCCACGAGCGCATTTAGGGGCGCGGGGTTACCAGACCCGCTGCAAACGAACAAGGCCCGGGTTGCCCCGGGCCTTGCGGATCAGCTTCAGCGTTCGCCTTAGTGGCTGGTGAGCTCTGAGATCGACAGAACCGCCGGGGCGTTGCCCTGGGCGTAAGTGCCGACCCAGATGTCGTAGAGACCGCTTACCGGGTGATCGATACGCAGGCCCGGATTCATGCCGTTAAAGCCGCCATCGTCTTCGCAGAGCCACTGGCCGGCCGGCGTGCGGACAACCAGCGTGGTGTCGGTGTTCGAGCTTGCCGAGATCACCAACGGAAGCGAGCCGCTGCCAGCGGTCCAGTAGAGGTCGAAATCCGGGTTATTGGCGATGAATCCCGGGCAGGCGGCGCCAAGAGCCGCGCGCGAGTCGATCGGACCGCCAGCCACGAGTTGGACTTGATGCGGATCGGGCGTGAAGCCCGAACGCAGCTGAACGCTGCCGTAGGTAGGCGCACCTTGCCAATTCTGAGCAGCCGCGGCGCCCGCGGTCAGGACAACAGCAGCGGCCGCGACGACGGCTGCGATACGCGTCTTCATGTTCATAGACTTCCCCGTCAGTAGCGCACACCGGCTCCGGCGTGCGGTCAGCAGCATGGCGTCCCGCGCCCGAACCATACATGAACGGATAGGCAAGATTCCGTCTAGCCCAAATCTAGGGGGTTCCTAGGCTGCCGCGTTAAATTCGTGGACATCAGCGGGCTCGGTTACCGTGATGCACAGCCTGTCGCCCTGGATCGTGATCTCCCCCCGGGCGATCGGGTGGCCGGCGGCCAGGATCCAGAGTTCGTCGGTCTCCTTGGTGTCCAGCGGGATTACCGCGCCCCGGCCCATCCGCAGCAATTGCTGCATCGGCATCGAGCAACGCCCGAGAACCACCGACAACTCGATATCGACATGATGAGCTTGGGTTTTACCAGACACGCGACGACCCCATTTGATTCTGCTCTAGTCGAACCTGAAAGGGTTGCGGGCGCGTGAACGAATGATCGGCTGGGCTGTTTCTCCCGGATTGGTTGAGTACGAGGCCGCCGTCGTCGCGATGGAAGCGCGCGCCGCGGCCATCGCGGCGGATGAAGCCGGCGAACTCGTTTGGCTCTTGGAACATCCTCCGCTCTACACGGCCGGCGTCAGCGCCAAGGATGCCGACCTGCTGGCGCCCGATCGTTTCCCGGTTTTTCGAACCGGGCGCGGCGGCCAATTCACCTATCACGGCCCCGGTCAGCGCGTGGCCTACGTGATGATGGACCTGCGCAAACGCGGACGCGACGTGACCAGGTTCGTCGCTGATCTTGAGCGATGGATCATCGGCGCCCTCGCCGACTTCAACGTCAAAGGCGAAATCCGCGAAGGCCGCGTCGGCGTGTGGGTGGAACGCAAAGGCCCAGGTTGGGCGCGCGAAGACAAGATCGCCGCTATCGGCGTGCGCTTACGCAAATGGGTGAGCTTTCACGGCATCGCGTTCAACGTTGAACCCGATCTGGAACATTTCTCCGGCATCACGCCGTGTGGAATCTCCGCGCCGCAATTCGGCGTCACAAGCCTCGTCGATCTTGGACTTCCTGTAACAATGAGCGACGCCGACGCCGCGCTTCGCGCATCGTTCGAGCGCGTGTTCGGCACAACGGAACAACAACCTCCGCCGACATAGGCCGCGAGAGATAATTGCATCCAGGCGCACGCGCGCGGACATCTCATCTCGCGAGACAACGGAGAGAATGAGATGAACGCTCCAGCCGACAGAACCGCCAAGCGCATCAGCTTGCAGGAATGGTTCGCGCGCTACGATGCGCTCGATCTTCTCAAGCGCACTCAGCAAACCGCTCAACCGCTGATGCGCGCCCCGGCCGATCGCACCGCGCTACGAACGTAGCGCACAAGCGTTACCCCTCCTAAAGTGCAAAGCCTCCAAGGCGCGCCTCGCAAGCGCGCCTTTTTCTTTGCGCGAGCGGATCAAAGCAGCGCCGTTCCGGCTTTGACTCCGCCCCGAAGGCCGCGGCGCGATAGGCTCCGCATATGGCAGTGAGTGATTCCTTCGCCCCCTTCGAGCGCCCGCGCGGCTGGGTGACCACGCAGACCGTCGATGAGGTGATCGCGAACGTGCGTCACGGGGCGCTCCCGCGCACCTGCTACACGATCGTGATGGCGTTGATCTCGCTGGCGATGCTGCCGATCTGGCTCGCCGCGCTCTGGCTCGCTTTTATCGTCGCGTGGGAGATCGCCCTCCGCCCCCATCTTGAAAACAGGCTCGCCCTTCCCGCGGCGCGCCGCTCGCAAGCTGAAGGCTTTGGCTGGCTCGCCGCCATCAATGTCATCGGCGCCACCGCCTACACGATCTATCCGGTGATGATCTGGAGGTCCGGCGAAGCGATGGGGATGGTGCTGGCGACCGCATGGATATGCGGCTCCGCGAACCATCTGTTCGTCTATTTCTCCGCCAACCGCGCGCTGTTGTTGTCCTGCGTCATACCGCTCGCCGCGCTCTCGCTCTCCGCGCCGCTAATGACGACCGGCCTCAGCCTTGAGTCCGCGATTTCAATTTCGAGCCTCGGCGCGCTGATGCTTGCGGCCGGCATGTTCGGGTTCGATCGCCGGGCGCTGCTCACCAAACTCGCGCGCGACGCCGAGGCGCGCGCATCGGCGGAGCAGGCCAACGCCGCGAAATCGCAATTTCTATCGACCATGAGCCACGAACTGCGCTCCCCGCTCAATGCTGTCATCGGCTATGCCGAACTCATCGAGGAGGAAGCCGAAGCCGGTCCAATCGCCGAAGACGCAACCAAGATCAGGACATCGGCGCGACAATTGCTCGGCGTCATCGACCTCATACTCGATCTTTCAAAGCTCGAGACCGGTGCGATCGTGCTGCGCCGCGAACGCGGCCTTGGCTCGGCCATTCTCCAACAATTAAGTGAGGCGGCGTTGCCGCTCGCGGCCGCGGGCAATAACCGCCTCACCGTCTCCGAGGCCGGCGCTCTCGGCGAAGCCGAGATCGATCACATGCGTCTGCATCAATGCCTGATGCAGCTTGTGTCGAACGCCGCCAAATTCACGCGCGACGGCGAGATCAGGATCAGCGCGAGGCGCGAGCAGCTTGGCACGATTGATCGTCTCATCTTTAGCGTCAGCGACACTGGCGCTGGCATCAGCGCCGAGGATCAGGCGCGGATCTTCGAACCGTTCGTTCAAGGCGAAAGAGCCCCCACGCGGCGCGCCGACGGCGCGGGCCTCGGCCTTGCGCTGGTGCGCCGCCTAGCGCGGCTCATGGGCGGCGACGTCAGCTGTGAAAGCAGCCCCGGCCAGGGCTCGACCTTCAACCTGTGGATCGACGCCGCCCCCGCGCGCTGAGCTTTTTCGCCGGCGACTGCGTCCAAACCCGAAGCCCCCCGCATCTGTGTCAGCAATAGGGCAACGTCCCTAGAGGCTATGGAGTTGACAATGGACGCCGACTTTCTCATTCCTTTCGTGTTTTTCGGATTTCTCGCCGCGATCATCCTCGTCCCGACGCTTGCCAGGGAGCGCACTAAGCGCTCCGCCCACGATCTCGTTTCGCAGGCGCTCTCACGCGGCCAGAACATCGATCCGGCCCTGGTGCAGCAGCTCACCCAAAACATGCTGGATGAAGGCAACCGCGCCCGCAAAACCCTGGGCAACGCCGTGATCCTGCTCTCACTTGCCGGCGGCTTCCTTGCCGCTGGTTACGTGATGGATGGCTTCGATCCGGGCGGCGACGCGCGCCATGGCATGTGGATCCCGGCCGTCATCCTGGGCTCGGTCGGCGTCGCCTACCTGCTGCTCTCGATCATCGACTACGCCAGCAAGCGCCGCACGGCCGCCTGATCTAACTGCCGCCGACGCATTGGGCCGGAGACTTCCCTCTCCGGCCCTTTTGCTTTTGCGCTCCAAGTCCATCAAAATTCCCTATTTCCGCACCGCTCGCGCCTTGGCGGGCGGCTTTGATCCGGCTGCTGTGGACAGAGTGGTGATGGGTAGGCTGAAGGCATATGTGGTTATGGCGGCGCTGGCGCTGAGCGGATGCTCCGCCGCGCGCGCTGACGCGCCCGCCGAAGGCCAAGACGCCTGGGTTCAAATCACGCCGGCGCCAACGCGTCTCGATGGCCGGCTCTACACGCCAACCTGTTCGCACGCCCAGGGCTCCGATCCCGCCTACCGTTTCTGGTTTCATCGCGGCACGGCCGATGGTCTGGTGATCTTCTTCGACGGCGGCGGCGCCTGTTGGGACGACATCACCTGCGCCATCCCACGCCGTCGCGAAGCCGAGCGCGATGATGACGGTTTCTACAAACCCGAACTCATCCCCGCCGACAATCCAAATCGCTTCGGCGGAATTTTCGATCTCGACAACCCGCGCAACCCGGTGCGCGATTGGAGCATCGTGTACGTGCCTTACTGCACCGGCGATGTGCACTCAGGCTCAAACACCGCCCACTACACCGATCCCGACACCGGCGAGCCCTATGCGATCGAACATCGCGGCGCCGATAACTTCCGCGTCGTTCTGGACTGGCTGAAACACAACTTCCCTCAACCAGGCCAATTGCTCGTGGCCGGCTCCAGCGCGGGCGCCTATGGCGCTTCCACCCACTATCCGCGCATACGCGCCGCCTTCCCGCGCGGCCGCGCGTTGATGCTGGGCGACGCCGGTCAAGGCGTCATGACCCAGACCTTCCTCGATCAGCGCAACGCCAGTTGGCGGTTCGCGCTGCCGCGCGAGGTCTTTCCGCGCAACACGATGCTGACGCCGGACGTCGATGTCGTCGCCCGCGTCGCCGCGCGCTACCCCGGCGATCGCTTCGCCCAGTACACCACTGCTCATGACATCACACAGTCCAGCTTCTACGCGCTGATGGGCGCTGAAAACGCCTGCGTCGCGTGGACAAACGAAATGACGACGGCTTTGGCCGAGCGCCAACAAGCCCCAAACTTCCGGTCCTATTTGGCGTCAGGTGAAACGCACTCGATCCTACGCACCCCGCGCTTCTACACCGAGACCAGCGGCGGCATGCCCTTAGCCGATTGGCTGACGGCGGCGCTAAGCCCCGAGGGCGCCGGTTGGGACAATCGCGAGTGCCGCGACTGCATGGTCCGCCCAACACGGTGCATGTATTGAGCGCGCCGACCATCTTCGTCGACGCCGACGCCTGCCCCGTCAAAGAAGAGATTTACCGCGTCGCGCGGCGCACCGGATGCCCGGTCCAGGTCGTCGCCAATGCCTTCATGCGCGTGCCGCCCGATGTCACGCTCACCGTCGTCGACGCCGGACCGGACGTCGCCGACGATTGGATTGCCGCCCGCGTCCAGCCAGGCGACATCGTCATCACCAACGACATCCCACTTGCAAGCCGCGCACTCAAAGCCGGCGGCGCGGCTCTCGGCGCCACGGGCAAAGCCTTCACCGAAAGCTCCATCGGCGCCGCTTTGGCGCAGCGCGAATTGATGGAACATCTGCGGTCATTCGGCGAAGTCGGCGGCGGGCCAAAGCCATTTTCGCAAATGGACCGCTCACGTTTCCTGTCAGCGCTTGACGCCGCCGTCGCGAAAGCCAAACGCCTGCGCTAAGGCGAGCACATCCGGCGGCGCGTCACGCACCGCCGGATTGCCTTCACCTAGAGAACGGCTTGCGCTTCGCCGCCCATCATCTGCTGGCGGACCAGCGGAATCGGCGGGCCGCCGAAGCTCAGGAACTGGTCGTGAAAGTCATGCCAGCCTTCGCGGCCGCCATGGGTCGCCGTCCAATCCTCACGCAAGCGGCGGATCATCAGTTTGCCCAGCGTGTAGTTCAAATACGCCGGATCGTACGTGCCGCGCGCCGCTTGTTGGCGAGCGTTGCCTTCGTCTTGATAGCACTCGTTGACGAACATCTCGCGCGACTGATCCACCGTCATACGGCCGGTGTGCATCAGGATCGCTGACAGATAACGGCAATCACGGCGCAAGGCGTTCGAGATTTGCCCCACGTGCGTTTCCGCATCGCCATTACCGAGGCCGGCGTCCCACATCATCTCTTCGGTGTAATGCGCCCAGCCCTCCGCGTAAGCGTAGCCAACGAACACGCGCCCGAACTGGTTTTGCGACCGGTTGGCGTGCAGGAAGTTGAGGAAGTGCCCAGGCCAAACTTCGTGCGCGGACACGAACAGCAACTCGGCCTGTCCCGGCACGAAATCGCGCTGCACTTGCGCGGGCCACGACGGGTCCGGCGGCGCGATATAATAGACCGACGGCAGGTTCGTCTCGTACGGACCCGGAATATCAATGTAGGCGAAGTTCTGCCGGCGGAATGGCGGCGCCTCCGCCACTTGCGCCTCTTCCGTGCCGGGAATGGAAACCAGATTGTGATCGACAATGAACTGACGCAGCCCCGCGAGTTGAGCGCGCGCGCCTTCCACTGAACCACCTTGCGGCTTGTGCTCACCCATCCGCGCCATGCATTGCGGAATGGTCGCCCCCGGGGCGAACTGCCCACAAGCCTCACGCATCGCGGCCTGGTTGCGCGCCAGATCCTCGCGCCCAATGCGCTCAAGCTCTTCGAGCGACAAGTCCACCATCTCGGTATCGCGCAGCATTTGCGAGAAGCGTTCCGCGCCAAGCGCAAAATCACCGGTCGCGGTCGGACGCTGCGATTCAACCCAGTCCGACAATTCCCGCATCGCCGCTGAAGCCGTGGCGGAGGCCGCTGTCAGCTGGCTTTGAAGCGCCGGATCGTTGACTTCGGCAAACGCCGCCTTGCCGTCGCCCAAATAATAGTCAGCCAAGCCGCCGAACGATGACACGCCGAAGTTCACGAACGTGAGCGGCATCGGCGTGCGCAAGTTGGCGCGAATTTGCTGCGCCGCGTTCGGCACCGCTTGCAGGTATTGAATATAGGCGCGCAGACGAACATCAGCGGCCGCGTAAGGACGCGCGACATACATCGAGGGGCTTAAGGCGCCCATGTAATAAGCAGGGTTCGTGTGCGGTTGATCAGCCGTGTCCAACCAAAACAGCTGTCCGCGCGCAACGGCAACGAGATAGTCGCGCTGAAACGTCTGCTGCTCGTTCAAGCCGCGCATGGCTTCGGCTTGCGTGATCGTGTCGCGCAAGAACGTCTTGGCCGCCGTGAGCCCTTCTTCGCTCCAGTCAGGAAGACGCCCATCAAACTCGTGACGCCCTTGCCCGGCCCCAAACGTCGGATCGATTTCGAACGCGCGGTCGATGTAATTGCTCTGAAACTCATCCCAGTTGGCGGCATTCTGATTGCAACCTGCGAGCGCAAGAAATGCTGCGGCTGCGAGCACGATAAGCTTGTTCATGTGGTCCCCTTGCGGCGCGGACATTGGCGGAGACGCGCTGAAGTCGCCAGAGGAAAATCGATGAACCGACGACAAGCCTTGCTGACCGGTCGCATACGCGGCCCGCCTCACGGCGCCAGTTCTATTCGCAAGTGCTGCCGACGTGCGCCGTCATGACTCAGCCATAGAGAAATTCGCCGCCGCCGAGATCTATGGCGGGTATCTCTTCTTTCTCGCGCCAATAGTCCTGAGTGTGCTGCCACTCATACTTCGACCCGCGCTTCGGCAACAGATGCATGCGACGCATGAGGTAGCCGGGATTGAAGTTCTCGGCGTCAATCCAAGGCAGAATGTCCATGCTCTCGTCACCCGCCGGTATCGCGACCTCGACACGGCGGACGCCGTTCTCATCCATGTGCCGCAGCAAACGGCAGACGAAATCCCCGAGAAGATCGACGCGCAGCGTCCAGCTGGCGCGGAAATACCCGAACACCCAAACCATGTTGGGCACGCCAGTGAACATCATGCCGCGATAGGTGACGGTTTTCGAAAAATCGATCGGTTCACCATCGACCTTGAAAGGGATGCCGCCGAGCACGCTCAGATTGAAGCCTGTCGCGGTGATGATGATATCCGCTTTCAGCTCCTGGCCGGATTTGAGCAGCACGCCCGCCTCGGTGAACCGGTCGATCTCGTCCGTCACCATCGTCGCTTTGCCGCTTGCGATTCCCTGAAAGAGATCGCCATCGGGCACGAACGCGATGCGCTGGCGCCATGGACGATAGCGCGGCGTGAAATGGGTCATGTCATAGTCGGGCCCGAGGAACATGCGCACGCCGCCCAGCAATTCTTCGCGCAGCGGTTCGGGGTCCTCGAACGAGCGCTTCGTGAATTGATCCTGGTCGAAGAGAATCTTCCTCCGCGCGATATCGTGGATCGTCATCTCATCGACGCCGATGGTGCGCAGCATCTCGACCAATTCATTGATGTTACGCCCGGGAATGAAATAGGTCGGCGACCGCTGCAGCACCGTGACGTGCCTGCACTCGCCCGCGATTGCGGGAACCACCGTCGCCGTCGTCGCGCCCGAGCCGATGACCAGAACGTTCTTGTCCTTGAGATCGATGTCCTTCGGCCAGGTCTGCGGGTGAACGATCTGGCCTTTGTAGTCTTTCATCCCCGGCCAATCGGGCGTGTAGCCCTGGGCATGCTCGTAATAGCCCTGGCACATCCAGAGAAAATTGCAGGTGAACACGCGGCGCTCGCCGGTGTCCGTGCGCTCGGATTCCACAGTCCAGAGATTGGTCTCGCGCGAGAACGAAGCCGAGGTGATTTTGTGCTTGTAGCGAATGTGCGGAGTGAGATCGGCTTCCTCGATCACCTCGTTCATGTAGTCGAGAATTTCCTGAGCGCCCGCAATTGGCGTGCCGAGCCACGGTTTGAAGCGATAGCCGAAAGTATAAAGATCGCTATCGGAACGGATGCCCGGATAGGTGTGCATCAGCCACGTGCCGCCGAAGCTCTCCAGCGCTTCGAGAACGACGAAGGACTTGCCCGGGCATTGCTGCTTCAGGTGATAAGCCGATCCGATGCCGGAAATGCCGGCGCCGGCGATCAGGACGTCAAAATGCTCGCTCATGAGACTGCTCCGGTGAGCATGCTCATCTTAGCGGCGCGCAAGCGGCTTGAGGCAAATCAAATGACGTCGCGAAAAGCGCCGGGCCAATATGGACCGCCGGCGTCCCGCCGGCCTGCTCGAGCGTATCAAGGTTAGGCCGAGCATGCGCCGCGGGAGCCGCGCGCTCCAATCTTCAAGCGCCAGCACAGGCCGGCGGGACGCCGGCGGTCCATATTAAGCCAGCTCAATCATCACTTCGTCCGCCGCCACGCTGGCGCCGGCCGCGATGTTGACCTTGGCGATCACCCCGTCGCGTTCGGCGCGGATGATGTTTTGCATTTTCATGGCTTCGACGACGGCGACGCCCTCGCCCGACTTGACGTCTTGGCCCGGCTTTACATCGATAGAGATCACAAGCCCCGGCATCGGCGAGACGATGAGCTTGGAAGTGTCGGCCTTCTGCTTTTCCGGAATCTTCTTGTGCAACTCGGCGCCGCGCGGAGTTGCGACTTGCGCGAGCACCGTCACGCCCCGGTGACGGAGCGTGTAGCCCCCAGGCGCGGTCTTGATTTTCACCGAGAACGGCTTGCCGTCGAACTTGCCGCTGATGATGCGCGCGCCGGGGCGCGCGACGGTGTCGAGGCGATGGGTCTTGCCGTCGATGGCGATCGCGGCGCCGGCATCATCGAGATCGACATTGGTGAGATGGTGGGCGCCGTTGAGGATGACCGTCCAATCACGCTGCCAATCGTTCGCGCCGCCATTGAGGCCGCCGCTGATGTCGCGGGCGCGGCGGGCGGTGAAGCAGCGGGCGATGGCTGCGGTGGCGATCAGCAACTTTTCCTGCTCGCTCGTCGGCGGGACGCCTTCGAAACCGTCTGGAAAATGTTGCTTGATGTAGGCGGTGGTGAAATCGCCCTTGCGGAAGTCCTTTTCCTCCATCACCGCGCCGAGGAACGGAATGTTGTCGGCGATGCCGTCGATGAGGAAATTGTCGAGCGCGGCGGCTTGCGCATCGATGGCGGCGATCCGCGTCGGCGCGTGGGTGATCAGCTTGGCGATCATCGGATCGTAGAACATCGAAATCTCGTCACCCTCGCGGACGCCGGTTTCGTTGCGGAGCGTAACGTCGCCGAATTTGCCTTCGGCAGGGGCTTGATAGGCGCGAAGGCGGCCGATGCTGGGCAAGAAGTTGCGGTATGGATCCTCGGCGTAGATGCGGCTTTCGATCGCCCAGCCTCTGATCTTCAAATCCTTCTGCTTGAATTTCAGCGGCTCGTCGGCGGCGACGCGGATCATCTGCTCGACCAGATCGAGGCCGGTGATCATCTCCGACACCGGGTGCTCGACCTGGAGACGCGTGTTCATTTCCAAGAAATAGAAGCTCTTGTCGGCGCCGCTGGCGACGAACTCGACCGTGCCGGCGCTATCGTAGTTCACAGCACGCGCGAGGGCGCAGGCTTGTTCGCCCATCGCCATGCGCGTCTTTTCATCGAGCAGCGGCGACGGCGCTTCTTCGATGACTTTCTGGTTGCGACGCTGGATTGAGCATTCGCGCTCGAACAGATGCACGACGTTGCCGTGCTTATCGCCCATCACCTGAATTTCGATGTGCCTGGGCGCGGTGACGAACTTTTCGATGAAGATACGGTCGTCGCCGAAGGCGCCTTTGGCTTCGGCGCGCACTGCCGGGAAGCCCTCTTCCACTTCCTTACGATTGTAAGCGACCCGGATGCCTTTGCCGCCGCCGCCGGCGCTGGCCTTGATCATCACCGGATAGCCGATCTCTTCGGAGATCTGCACGGCGTGCTCGACGCCTTCGATTTCGCCGATGAACCCCGGCACGCACGAGACGCCAGCTTCGGCGGCGCTCTTCTTCGACTCGATCTTGTCGCCCATCGCGCGGATGGCGTGCGCGTTCGGGCCGATGAAGACGATCTTCTCGGCCACGAGGCGATCCGCGAACTCGGCCTTCTCGGAAAGGAAGCCGAAGCCGGGATGGATCGCCTGCGCGCCGGTCTGCTTCGCGGCGGCGACGATCTTATCAATAACAAGATAGCTCTGCGCGGCAGGCGGCGGTCCGATGAACACCGCCTCGTCGGCCATCTCGACCGCGAGGCTGTCGGCGTCGGCTTCCGAGAAGACGATAGCCGTCTTGATGCCGAGCCGGCGCGCGGTGCGGATGATGCGGACGGCGACTTCGCCGCGGTTGGCAATCAGGATTTTATCGAACATTGGGGGCGGTGCTTAGCGGCGAAATTCCCTCTCGTCATCCCACCACTCATCCCCGGATTGGCCGCAGGCCAAGTCCGGGGCCCATAAACGCGACTGTTTGGGAGTCTAAGCGCGAAACAAACGTGTTTATGGGTCCCGGGATCGATGCTTCGCATCGCCCCGGGGAATGGGTGGTAGGGTGACGGGATGAATCGTCGTGATGTGATTGCCGGCGCCGCGGCCCTCGCCGCGTGTTCGCCGCAAGCTCAGAGCCAGGCCCCGCCCGCGCCGTTCCCCATGCGTCGCGGCGTCAATCTCGGCAACGCGCTCGAGGCGCCGAATGAGGGCGATTGGGGCTATCGGATCGAACTGCCGCACCTCGATGCGATCCGCGACGCAGGGTTCGACGGCATACGCTTGCCGGTGCGGTTCGATGCGCACGCGGGCTCGGCGCCGCCCTACGCCTTCGGCGGCGATTTCTGGCGCCGCATCGATGAGATCGTCGATCACGCGCTTGGGCTTCGTCTCAAAGTGCAACTCGACATGCATCACTATGAGCGGCTGCTTAGCAAACCGGCGCGCCAGCGCGACCGCTTCCTCGGCATGTGGAATGTCATCGCGCACCACTACCGCGGCGCGCCCGCGGGGTTGATGCTGGAGCCGTTCAACGAACCGAACGGGCCGAACTGGGCCAATGGCGCGCTGATGGATTTGCAGCGCGACGTCGTCGACGTGATCCGCGACCGCGGCGGCGCCGACCGGCTGATCGTGCTCGGCCCAGGCAATTGGCAGAACATTGACGCACTACGTGACTGGCGTCCTCCTGAGGGCCCCAACATCGCCGTAAGCGTGCATTACTACGAGCCGCACGCATTCACGCATCAGAGCGCGGAATGGTTGGGCGCCGACGCACCAAACTTCGGACGCGACTGGGGAACGGGCGCCGATCGCACCCAGGTGCGCGAACATCTGATGCGCGCTGTCGATTGGGGCGCGCGGCGCGGCTACGCGATGCAATTGGGTGAGTTCGGCGTAAACCGCGCGCTGCCGATCCAGCAACGCGCACAATGGACACGCACGGTGCGCGAGCTTTGCGAAGCCAATGGCATCGGTTGGTGCGTGTGGGATTTTGCCGGCGCGTTTCCGATTTGGGATCAGGAGACCGGCGCGCTCATTCCGCTGATGCGGGATGCGTTGTTAAGCTAATATGGACCGTCGGCAGCCCGCCTAGTAATCGAACATCTTCTCATCGCGCTCGGCGCGGCGCTTGGCTTGCGACACGATGTGGGCGGCGAGTTCATCGCGCGTGAGCGAGGGCGTCACGCCGCTGGGATCGAGATTGTGTTCGGCGACGAGGGCGCGGAGCGCGCTTAGGTCGTGATCGGCGAGAGCCGCGGTGAGCGCGTCTTCACCCTCTTTCTTGTAAAGGCCAGCGGGATTGAGCGCCTGCGCGCTTTGCTCCCCCGCTTGCGGGGGAGCTGTCGGCGCAGCCGACTGAGGGGGCGCGGCGCGACGGTTGGCGGACTTTCCCCCTCCCCTCGCTGCGCTCGGACCTCCCCCGCTCGCGGGTGAGGATTCTGCAACGTCCTCCAACACTTCATCCGCCACATCGCGCCGCGAGTCATGGCGCTGCAGCACCGCGTCCAGGCGATCCGCGAATTCCGGATTGCGCTTCGCTTCGCGGCGGATTTCGTCAAACAGGCGGTCGAGCGTTTTGTTGAGGCTCATAGACTGGGCGCGACCTCGACCTTGCTCTGGAATTCTTCGCCGAGCTTTTTGATCGTGTTAGCCATCGAGCCGTACTTCTGCTCGAAGGTGCGGGGTGTCTCGGACCATTCCGCCGCCTTGGCGATATCGACGTTCTGCGGAATACGGACATCAAACATCGCATCGCCGAGATTGTCTTTCAGCAGCGACGCTTCCGAGCGGTGCAGCGAGAAGCTGTCCTCGTACTTGGTGGCGAGCACCATGAGTTGCGACGGACCGCCACGGCGCTCATTGATCAGGCGCAACGCGCGCTTGCGGAACGTGATGAGGCCGAGGCGCGAAACATAGTCCGGAATTGACGGCACCAGGATCGTATCAGCGGCAATCAAAGCCGCTTCCGCGAACAGCGAAATCCCAGGCGGGCAATCGATCAGGATGTAATCGTAATCGTTCAAGACGTTCTTCAAGCCATTGGCGAAGCGTTCGAGGATCCATTTCTGGATCATATCGATCTGGAAGCCGCGCTTGACGAAGCTCTCGATCATGTCGCGTTCGACGATGCGAAATTCCGGCGCCGAGGCGCACAGCGACACATCAGGCTTGCCTTTCAAATCGCTGACTTGCTTTTCGATCAGCTGTTTGAACGGCTTCGGCTTCTGCTGGACGATGTAGCTCTCGAAATAGAAATCGAGCGTGCGCTCAGCTTCGCGCATGCTGTTCCACTTCTCGGGACCAGCAACCATGATCGAGGCGTTGGTTTGCGGATCGAGATCGATCACCAACACACGGCGGCGCTGGTGATGCGCAAGCGTTTCGGCGAGCGAGACAGTCGTCGTCGATTTACCGACGCCGCCCTTCATGTTGATCACCGAGATGATACGCGCGGGCATTCTTGCCCCTTTCTTTTCGTCCATAATTTCAGAACCCCGGACGGTCGGCGCGGAGGGTTAGTTTCTGGTAAACTTGGGTCAAGCCATGGGCGCAGTGTTCCCCACTGCAAACCGAACGTGAATCTCAGTCTGGGTTCAGCAACGCGGCGCCAATCTGTGTCTCGAGGGTAGTTGAGACATGAGACGGCAAGGATCGTCTCGGGAGCGCAAGGTACCATGAAGACGAAGTTTTTTGCTGCGGCTCTCGCCGCGATGACACTCGCGACCGCTGGCGCTGCCTCGGCGCAAGACTTCCGGCGCGGCGATCGCGACCGCGACTGGGATCGCGGCGACTTCCGCGGCCGCCAGGAGATCACCATCCGCAAGGATGGCCGCGTGATGACGTTCAACCGCGGCGATCGCATGTTCCACCGCCTGCAGGATCGCCCGTTCCGTTTCGAACCCGGCCTGACCTACGCCTACACCGATCGTTGCAATCGCCAGGGCTGCGTCGCGTTCGTGTTCGACAATCGTCACCGCCGGCCGATCGACCGCATCTTCGCGCCGCACCTGCAAATGCGCGACTATGCGTGGCGCGAAGCGCGCGATTTCGACCGCAACTATGGCAGCTTCGGCCGCTACGACCGTGACGACCGCAACTGGAACAACCAAGATGACCGCAATTATCGCGATGGCCGTGACGGCCGCTTCGATGATCGCCGTGACGATCGCAACGGCCGCGATCGCGGTGATCGGCTCGAAGGCGGACCGACACAACGCCGCTAAACGACGGCGCTAATGTGAAACGACGCGAGGCGTCGGCTTAGGCCGGCGCCTCGTTGTCTTGCTTCGGCGATGTTTGAATTGGCGTCATGCTGAGCTTGTCGAAGCACGACGCCCACGCACCGGAGGGTCCGCGTCGCCCTTCGACAGGCTCAGGGTGACGCTACTTCTTGCAACGACGCTGCTTCGTCAGGCTGGCGCTTCGTTATCGTGGCTCACAGGTTCGCCCATCAGCACAAGTTCTTCGGCGGCGGTGGGGTGGACAGCGCAGGTCGCATCCCACTGCGCTTTCGTGAGCTTGGCCTTCACAGCAACAGCAGCGACTTGGATAATCTCGGGCGCATCGACGCCGGCAATGTGTACGCCCAGCACCAGATCGGTTTTTGCATCCACGACCATCTTCATCAGCGTACGCTGCTCGTTGCCGGCAAGGATGTGTTTCATCGGCCGGAAGCTGGAGCGATAGATTTTGAGCTTGTGCCCCTTCTCACGCGCGCGTTCCTCGGTGAGCCCAACGGCCCCGACGGGCGGGCGCGAGAACACGGCGCTGGCGACGTCGGCGTGGTCGAAGGCCGTCGGCGTGTTGAGAAATTCAGTGGCGACGTAGGCCATCGCCTCGCGGATCGCGACAGGCGTGAGGTTTACGCGATCCGTAACGTCGCCGACCGCCGAAATGTGCGGAACACTGGAGCGCGAATATTCATCGACAGCGATAGCGCCGCGATCCGTTAACCGCACACCCGACGCTTCGAGCCCCATATTCATCGTATTGGGCACGCGTCCCACCGCCCACAGCACTTGGTCCGCTTCGATGCGCATCGAATTTGAAAGCTTCACCAGCTTGCGGTCGTCCGCGAGCGGCGTGAGTTCATCAATGGTCGAGCCGCAGATGATGTTGACGCCGCTCCGCGCCAGTTCGGATTGCACATGAAAGCGCACGTCGTGATCGAAGCCGCGCAAAATGCGCTCGCCGCGATAAACGACGGTGGTTTCCACGCCGAGCCCGGAAAAAATCGTCGCGAACTCGCACGCTATAAATCCACCGCCGGCGATGACGACGCGCGATGGCAGATCTTTCAGCAGGAAGGCGTCTGTTGAGGTGATCCCGAGTTCGTGCCCCGGCGTTTCCTCGGGACGATAGGTGTGACCGCCGGTGGCGACGAGAATTCTGTCAGCCGAAAGATAGCGCCCCTCCCGCACCAGCCGGACCGTGTGCGGATCGGTGAGCACGGCGCGATCTTCAAAGAGTTCGACGCCCGCGTTCTTGAGGTTTTCGAGATAAAGCCCGGAAAGCCGGTTGACTTCAGCCTGCACGGAGTCGCGCAGCGTCGGCCAATCAAACCGCGCCCAGTCCACAGTCCAGCCGAAGCCCTTCGCATCGCGAAACGCCTGCGAATACTCGGACGCATACACAAGCAGCTTCTTGGGCACACAGCCGCGCAGCACGCACGTGCCGCCAACCTGCACCTGCTCGGTAATCGCAACCTTCGCGCCCGTCTTCGCCGCCAGCCGCGCCGCCCGCACGCCCCCCGAGCCCGCGCCAATAACAATAAGATCGTAGTCGTGTTGGGGCATCCTGAACCTTACTCCTCACCCGCTTGCGGGGGAGGTGGCTGCGAAGCAGCCGGAGGGGGTAAGTGATGGGCGATGGTTTCCCATACGCCGGAGAGATTGTCGTACACATCCGCACTCGTCACGCGCAGTACACGCCATCCTCGCTCGGAGAGATACTTGGTGCGGCGCGTGTCGTGTTCCAACTGCTCTGATGTCCAGTGCGTATAGCCATCGACCTCAACAACGAGCTTTGCGGCTACGCACGCGAAATCCGCGATATACGGGCCTATGGGATGCTGCCGGCGAAAGCGCGCGCCGTTCACGCCACCCCTGCGAATGTAGCTCCAGAGCAGTGCTTCGGAGCGCGGCATCTTTCTGCGGAGTTGCTTGGCGAATTCGCGGGATTGTTTCTCGTTGTCGCGCACTGTCCCCCTCCCCTCGCTTCGCTCGGGACCTCCCCCGCAAGCGGGTGAGGAGTTAGTTGCGCCACCTTAGCTGCTCACCCGCTTGCGGGGGAGCTGTCAGCACGCGAAGCGTGATGACTGAGGGGACGCGGCGCCACATTCTGAAACGGACTCACCCCCTCCGGCCCACTGCGCTCGCCACCTCCCCCGCAAACGGGTGAGGAGCTAGTGCGCCACCTTCATATAGGCAGGCAGCCAGCCTTCGTGAGCTTTGCGCAAGTCATCCAGGCTCGCGCGCTCGCGGTTTCCGCCGGCGCCTAGATAACTGATCTCCCGGCCGCCGGCTTCGCCGACGACGAGATAGCTGACGCCGGCGGCGCGAGCGCGTTTGTCGAGATCGGCGAGCTTGTTGGGCGCGAACGCGATCAAATAGCGCGCTTGGTCTTCGCTATAAAGGAACGCCGCGTCCGCCAAATCGCCCTGGTAGCCCAGCGAAACGCCAACGTTTGAGCCGAGCGCCATTTCAGCCGCGGCGAGTCCGACACCGCCGTCGCTCAAATCGTGCGCCGCGCGGACCGTGCCGTCAGCGATCAGCGAACGGACGAAGTCGCCGTTCTTCTTTTCCAGCGCGAGATCGACCTTCGGCGCGGCGCCGCCGAGCTTGAAGAGATCGCGCGCGTAGATGGACTGGCCGAGATGACCGGCGGTGTCGCCGATGAGGACGAGCGTGTCGCCTTGCTGCAGGCGATCGGCCGTCGCGCGGCGCTCCATATTGTCGAGAATGCCGACACCACCAATCGCCGGCGTCGGCAGGATCGCTTGGCCATTGGTCTCATTATAGAGCGAGACATTGCCGCTGATCACCGGGAACGAGAGTTCGCGGCAGGCTTCAGCCATGCCTTCGATCGCATGCACGATCTGGCCCATGATTTCGGGCTTTTGCGGATTGCCGAAATTCAAATTGTCCGTGACCGCAAGCGGGCGCGCGCCGGTGACGCTCAAATTGCGCCAGGCTTCCGCCACCGCTTGCTTGCCGCCTTCGTAAGCATCGGCCTCGACGTAACGCGGCGTGACATCGCACGTCATCGCCAGCGCGCGCTGCGAACCATAGAGCCGGATGATGGCCGCATCGCTCCCAGAGTCCGCGAGCGTGTCGCCCATGACGTGACGATCGTATTGCTCCCAGATCCAGCGCTTCGACGCTTGATCTGGTTGCGACAGCAACGTCGTGAGCGAGTTCACAAAACCCGGATACTCATCGGTGAGACGCTTCTGCTCGCCCTCGGTGAGCGGGATCGCTTTTAGCGGCTGCACATACGGGCGCTCATATTTCGGCGCTTCATCCGCGAGCGGCCCAAGCGGGATGTCGCAGACGATCTGGCCGTGCCAGCGCAGCGTCAGATTGCCGGTATCGGTGGTTTGGCCGATGACCGCCGCATCAAGCCCCCACTTTTCGAAGATGCGCTTGGCTTCTTCTTCACGGCCCGGCTTTAGCGTCATCAACATGCGCTCTTGGCTTTCCGAGAGCATGAACTCGTACGGCGTCATGCCCTCTTCGCGCGCCGGCACGGCGTCGAGATCGAGCAGAATGCCGGCTTCGCCCTTCGAGGCCATTTCGACAGACGAAGACGTGAGACCGGCGGCGCCCATGTCCTGAATGCCGATGATCGCGTCCGTCGCCATCAGTTCGAGGCAGGCTTCGATAAGCAGCTTTTCAAGGAAGGGGTCGCCGACTTGCACCGTCGGGCGCTGCGCATCCGAGTCATCATCGAACTCGGCGCTCGCCATCGTCGCGCCGTGAATGCCGTCGCGGCCAGTCTTAGCGCCGACATAAACGACAGGATTGTTCGCGCCCTTGGCGGCGCTGGTGAATATCTTGTTCTTATCGGCGATGCCGAGACAGAACACGTTCACCAGGATGTTGCCGTTGTAGCGCGCGTCGAAATTGGTTTCGCCGCCGACTGTCGGCACGCCGACGCAATTGCCATAGAAGCTGATGCCCGACACAACGCCATCCACAAGCTTGCGCGTCTTCGGGTGATCGGGTTCACCAAAGCGCAGCGCATTCATGATCGCCACCGGCCGCGCGCCCATCGTGAACACGTCGCGCAGAATACCGCCGACGCCGGTCGCGGCGCCCTGGAACGGCTCGATGAAGCTCGGGTGATTATGGCTTTCCATCTTGAAGATGGCGGCGAGCCCCTCGCCGATATCGATGGCGCCAGCGTTCTCGCCCGGGCCATAGATCACGTGCGGCGCCTTGGTCGGAAACTTCGCCAGGTGCGCGCGCGTCGATTTGTACGAGCAGTGCTCGCTCCACATGACCGAGAAGATGCCCAGCTCGGTGGTGTTCGGCGTGCGGCCGAGCTTCTTTAGAACGAGGTCATATTCGTCCTTGGAGAGGCCGAATTCTTCGGCGAGAGCCAGGGTTCCTGGCGCGAGCGGGTCTAGGGACATGGCCGCGAGATAGCGTGTGTCGCTTGGGGCGGCAATTGTCGCTCTTGCATACTCCTCCCCCGCCTGCGGGGGAGGTGCTGACTCCCGCGAAGCGGGAGGAAGCAGAGGGGGAGCGCGGCCCTCCGCCCCCTCTGTCAGCTGCGCTGACAGCTCCCCCGCTGCGGGGAAGCATGTGCGGAACGTGGCGGCAACTCGACAAGCGCCAGCCCCAGGACTACTCCCGGGGCAGGAGACTATTCATGCGCGAAATTCCGATTTCTGAAATCCAGACCCTGGTCGGCCAGGAGATCGGCGTGTCCGATTGGCTGGAGATCACCCAGGACCGGGTCAATCGTTTCGCGGACGCGACGGGCGACCACCAGTGGATTCACGTCGACGTCGAGCGGGCGACCAAGGAACTCGGCGCGCCGATCGCGCACGGCTATCTCGTCCTCTCGCTCATCCCATTTCTAGCCAAGAACATCGTCAGCTACACCGGCGTTTCGCGCGGCATCAATTACGGCTCCAACAAGGTCCGCTTCACCAACATGGTGCCGGTCGGCTCGCGCCTGCGCATGCGCGCTAAGATGCTGAGCTGCGAACAGCGCGGCGGCGGCTACCAGGTCACCAACGAGTTCACGATCGAGCTTGAGGGTCAGGAGCGCCCCGCGTGCGTGGCTGAAGTCGTGTCTTTGGTTTTCCCGGGCTGATGCTGACCTTCGTTGAAGCGATCTCACTCGCCGGGGATCGCGCAAAGCAAAACGACGACACGCTGGGCTTTCAGCACAAGTCCGCGTGGGTGATCGACGGCGCGACGGATCTCTCCGAGACGCCTGTCACCAAGACGGCGTCCGATGCGAGCTGGATCGCGCAAGTGGCAAACACAAGCCTCAACGCCTGGACCTATGGCGATCTGCGCGAAGCTGTCCGCTCCGCAAGCGAAACCGCTGCGAGCACGTTTTCTTATCTGACGCGCGGCCAAACCATAGAACGTTGGCAACTGCCGACAGCGTCGCTGCTCATGATCACGGAAAATGAACGTGGCGTGATCGATGGCGTTGACCTCGGCGATTGCCGTGTGTTCGCGCTTGACGCCGATGGCGTGCAAGTGGTCGGCGGCCATGACGGACTGGACGACGAGGTCAAGCTTGCCGCTTCGCAGCCGGACGCCGACAAGCCGCTCTTGAAGCGAAAAGCAGCGATCGAAACGCTTCGCCGCAATCGCGCCGCGATCAATCAGGAAGGCGGGCGCTTCTGGACCTTCGGCCTCCATCCCGCCTGCGCCGATCATGCGCGGGCCTGGACGCTCTCGCTGAAACGCCCCGCTCACATTTTGCTGATGACCGATGGGTTTGCGGCCCTGACCGACAGGTACCGCGCCTATGAGCCCGCGGCGCTGGTGAAGGCTGCGATCGCGGTTGGACTGCAGGAACTGGGGCGCGAATTGAGGGCGATTGAAGTTGCCGACGCCGCCGGATCGCAACATCCGCGATTCAAGCAGAGCGACGACGCCACGGCGATCTTGCTCCGCCTCACCTAACCCATTGACCGCCCCCGTTCATTCCTCGCAGAAGGCGATCTCATGAACCGTCGTGAACTTCTCCAAGCCAGCGCTGCTTTGCCGGTCGCCGCCCTTCTTCCCGCTTGCGCCTCAACGGATGCTCCCATGCCCGAAGCTACGCCGCCGCTCTCGTCGCCGCTTTCTCCGCCCGTCGCGCGCGTCGAACCAAAGACGTTCGAACAGATCGGCCGCACACGCGTCGACAATTACGCGTGGCTGAAGGACGACAATTGGCAAGAAGTGATGCGCGATCCATCGCTGCTGAAAGCTGACATCCGCGCCTATCTCGATACGGAGAACGCCTATCGCGAACAGCAAATGGCGCCGACGGCGGCGCTGCAGGAACGCATCTATCAAGAGCTGCGCGGGCGCACAAAGGAAGACGATTCATCCGTGCCGTCACCTGATGGCCCATGGGAGTATTACCGTCGCTTCGAGACCGGCGCACAGCATCCGAAATACGCGCGTCGCCCGCGCGGCGGCGGCGCAGAGCAGGTTCTCATCGATGTCGACGCGCAAGCGCGTGGTAAGACGTTCTACAAAGTGATCGCTGCCGAGCACTCACCCGATCACGCCTACATCGCCTACGCCGTCGATGAGCAAGGCTCGGAAATCTACACCGTTTACATCAAGCAGTTGCACACCGGCGAAATCCTTCCGAACCCAATCACGAACTGCACCGGCGATTTCTGCTGGTCGCCGAGTTCACTCTATCTTTACTGGATTTTCCGCGACGACAACGGCCGCCCGGCCAAGGTCTATCGCCGCAACATGCTGGGCGACGAAGACGTGCTTGTCTATGAAGAGCCGGACGATGGCTTCTTCATCGGCGTTACGCTCAGCGAAAGCCGAGAGTACATCCTGATCAGCACCGGCAACGGCTCGCAGTCAGAATTCCACACGATTTGGTTCGATGATCCCACGGCGCCGCCGACGCTTTTCCATGGGCGCGAAGACGAATTGCTCTACACCCCAACGCATTGGGATGGCCGCTGGTATATCGTCACCAACGCCGACAACGCCGTCGATTTCAAGATCATGACAGCCGAGCCTGGCCGTACGTCGCGTTCACAATGGCGCGAGTTCTTGCCGCATCAGGAGGGCCGCTACATCCTCGGCCTGCATGCGACGAAGGATTACCTCGTGCGCGCGGTGCGTTCGAATGCGCTGCCACAAATCGTCATCCGTCATCGCGGCGGCGCCGAGCACGAGATCTCGCTGACTGAGCAAGCCTATAACATCGAGATGGCCGGCGGGTACGAGTACGACACGGCGACGCTGCGCTACATCTACGAGTCACCCACGACGCCGCTGAAGTGGTTCGACTACGACATGGGGGCCAAGACTCAAGTTCTGCGCAAAACGCAAGAAATCCCGTCAGGTCACAATCCTGACCACTATCAAACCGGCCGGTTCTTCGCGACCGCAAGCGACGGTAAGCGCATTCCGATTACCATTCTGATGCGACGCGGAACGCCCCTAAATGGCAGCGCCCCACTCTATCTGTACGGCTACGGCTCGTACGGCATTTCGATGGATGCGGATTTCTCGATCCGCCGCTTCAGCCTCGTCGATCGCGGTTGGATTTACGCCATCGCGCACGTGCGCGGCGGCTCGGAAATGGGCTTCAGCTGGTTCCAGGACGGTCGCCGCTTCAACAAGCGCAACAGCTTCACCGACTTCATCACCGTCGCCGAAGAACTGATCGGCGCGGGCTATGGCCGCCCCGGCAACATCGTGTGCGAAGGCCGCTCCGCCGGCGGCCTGCTGATGGGCGCGATCAACAACATGCGTCCCGATCTTTGGGCCGGCGTGATCGGCGGCGTGCCGTTCATCGACGTGATCAACACGATGAGCGACACATCCCTGCCGCTGACGCCGCCGGAATGGCCCGAATGGGGCAATCCGCTCGAGGATCCCGCGGCCTACGATTACATGGCTTCCTACTGCCCCTACACGAACGTGACGCAAAAGGCGTACCCCGCCGTGCTTTCAACCGGCGGCCTCACCGATCCGCGCGTAACCTATTGGGAGCCGGCCAAGTGGGTGGCGAAACTTCGGCCGCACACGACAAGCGGCAAGCCAATCCTGCTCAAGATGAACATGGGCGCCGGCCATGCCGGCAGCGCCGGACGGTTCGAGTACCTGCGCGAAATCGCCCACGACTACGCTTTCGCGATCAAAGCCATCGGCGCGGAAGAAGCCGGCGGGCCGTTCTGATCGCAAAGCGGCGTACTGCTCACCCGTTTACGGGGGAGCTGTCAGCGCGCGGAGCGCGATGACTGAGGGGGCGGGCGGGCGGGCGCCAAGTCTTTGGACAGACTTACCCCCACCCCTCGCTTCGCTCGGACCTCCCCCGCAAGCGGGTGAGGATTACGCGTTCCTGATTCCGAACCAGCGGGCGCGGTGAAAATCGCTGATGTTGTCCTCGTAGCCCGTGAGGTCGGGGTGCACGAGATTGGTCGAGTTGATGAAGACGCTGGTGCAAATCGGCGCTTCATCGAGCGCGATCTGCTCGGCGCGCGACATTGTCTCGCCACGGCGCGCCGCATCGATTTCAAAGTCGCTCTCGTGCACCAGCCGGTCATATTCAGCGTTTGAATAGCTTGGATAGTTCTGCGCGCCCGTCCGCGTCTCCAGAAGGAAGAGATAATTCTTGGCGTCGTTGAAGTCGGCGGACCAGGCGCCGTCTCCGATATCGAAATTCTTGGCACGCAGATTCGCGTAGTGCACCTGCGTCTCAACGCCCCGCAGCTCCACCGTCACCCACGGCGCAATCGCGCGCCAATTGCTCTGCACAATGACAGCAACGCGCGGATTGTCGCTGGTGTTGCGGTGCGTAAATTCGAAGCGCAACGGATTGTTGGGCCCAAACCCGGCCGCCCGCAGCAAACGCTCGGCCGCTTGTCGGCGTTGCTCAATCGGCTGGTCCGCCCAGCGATACCGCGCCGTTCCCGGATATTCCATGATCCCGGGAGGCACGAACGAATACGCCGCCTGCTCGCCGGTGCGATAAATGTTCGCCGCAACCCAAGTGCGGTCGTACGCCATGGTAAGCGCCTGACGCACGCGGACGTCGTTAAACGGCGCCTTGGCCGTGTTGAACGAAAAATAGTTGCACGTGAGATATTGCGACACCCGGACGTAACCCGGCAAATCCCTGCGCAATTGCTCAACCTGGTTCGAGGGAAACCGCGTTGACCATCCGGCCTCGCCACTCAGCACGCGCCGCGCCGCCGCGTTCACATCGTTTGAGGGATAGAAATACAAATTCTCCATCACGACATTGGCGGCGTCGAAGAATTGCGGATTGCGTTCCAGGTGAACGATGTAGTTCGACCACCATTTGACCAGCTTGAAAGCGCCGTTCACCGCAATGTGGTCGGGTTGAACCCAGTCATCCCCGTACCGTTCGACAATATGCTTCGGCACCGGATAGGCCGTGTAGTGCATCAGGAGCTGCGGAAGATACGCCGCCGGGTGTTCAAGCTGAATCTCCAGCGTCAAATCATCGAGCGCGTTGACGCCAACCGCCCCGGTCTCCATCCGCCCCGATGCAACCGCCTCGGCGTTCTTGATCGGAAAGAGCAGCGACGCGTACTCGGACATGTTCTCGGGATTGAGAATCCTGCGAAACGCGAAGGCAAAATCGTGCGCGTCGCAGGCTTCACCATCCGACCATTGCGCGCGGCGCAGCTGGAACGTCCAAGTGAGGCCGTCGGCGCTGGTTTCCCAACGCTCAGCCATGCCCGCAATTGGCTCTCCCTTTGCGTCCTCCGTGGTGAGGCCGACAAACATGTTGCCAATGATGTTGTTTTCCCAGGTGCCGACCGCCTTGTGCGGATCAAGCGAAAGCGGCTCGCCCTGATTGCAGATATCGAGCGAGCGCTTGGCTTTATCAAAGCCGACAATCTGCCCGTTCGCGCAGGCGCCAAGCGCGGCCGCCGCTGTCAGCCCGCCTGCTCCGGTCAAGAGCCGCCGCCGATCGGTCCACAACGCCGCCATCTTCTTCTCCGCGCCAGTCGAACCTGGCAGAAAGGGTTCAACGCTCTTTGGGATCGAGCGCGTCGCGCAGGCCGTCGCCCAGAAAATTGAGCGCCAGGAGCGTGATCAACATCGTCACCGCCGGGGCCAACAGCATCCACGGCGCGTTGATCATCTGCCCCGCGCCGGTCGAGATAAGCCGCCCGAGCGATGTCAACGGCTCCTGAACCCCAAGCCCAATGAACGACAGAAAGCTCTCCGCCAGAATGATCACCGGAATGTTCAGCGTCGCGAACACGACAACAGGGCCCAGTACGTTTGGGACGATATGCCGGAACACGATCTGAATTGGCTTAGCCCCCGCTGCGCGCGCCGCTTCAACGAATTCCTTCTTGCGCAGCGCGATAGTTTGACCGCGCACGATGCGCGACATGGTCAGCCATTCGACTGCGCCGATGGCCATAAAGATGAGCATCAAGTTGGTGACGGGACTGTCTGTCTGCACCACCGTCATCAGCACGATGACGAAGAACACGAACGGGATCGAATAAAGCACGTCGACGAAGCGCATCATGCCTTCATCGACCCAGCCGCCAACGAAACCGGCAATAGCGCCGTAGGTCACGCCGATCGAAAGCGCCACGATGGTCGCGGCAAGACCGACAAGCAGCGATATGCCAAGCCCGAAGATGAGGCGCGCAACCATGTCGCGGCCCTCGGTATCGGTGCCGAGGATGTGCATGTCCTTCCAGGTCGGCGCGATCGCGACGCTTTCGCGGAAGATGGTGTCGTACTTGTGCACCCACAGGAACGGCCCAAACACTGCGATGAGCACCAGGATGGCGACAACGTAGAGACTCGTCACCGCGGCCGGATTGCGCATCAGGCGCCTGCGCGCGTCCTCCCAAAGCGAGCGGCCCTTGATCGCCTGCGGCTGCGGCGTGTCGTCGATCAGAATGTCGCTCATGCCGCGCGACTCCGCGGGTCGAGCACCCGGTACATCAGATCCGCGGCGAGGTTCAAAAGGATGATCAGGAACGAGTAGATCAGCACCACGCCCATCACGAGCGTGTAGTCGCGCTGCTGCGCGGCGAGCACAAATTGTTTGCCGATCCCCGGCAGCGCGAACACCGTCTCGATAACGAACGAGCCCGCCATCACGCCCGCCAGCGCCGGCCCCGCGTACGAGACGACAGGCAGCATGGCGATCGGCAGCGCATGGCGCCAAATCACCTGCGCTTCGGGCAATCCCTTGGCGCGCGCCGTGCGGATCGCGTTCGAGCGCAGCGCTTCAATCATCGAGGCCCGCATCAGGCGCGACACAATCGCGATAATCGGCAACGACAACGTCAGCACCGGCAACAGCAGATATACGACGCCGAATTCGTCCCGATGGAGCCCCTGCGTCGGGAGGATCTGCCACTGGATGCCGAAAAACAGCTGCATGATCGGTCCGACGACCAGGGCCGGCAAACACACACCGGCGATCGCGAGCCCCATGATCAGGTAGTCTTGCGCCTTGTTCTGTCTCAGCGCGGCGATGACGCCAAGGAAACTTCCCACCACGATCGCAAGGGCCATCGCGCTCAGGCCCAGGATCGCGCTCGTCGGCGCCCCCTCGGCGATGATGTCGACGACGTCCTTATCCTTGTAGGTCATCGACGGGCCGAGATCGCCGCGCACGAGGCCGGCGAGGTAATGCCCAAGCTGGACATGGATCGGTTGGTCGAGATTGTATTCCGCCAGCAGCCGCCGCTCGATCTCCGGCGGCATCTGCCGTTCCTTGGTGAACGGCCCGCCTGGCGCGAGGTGCATCAGCACGAACGCAGCAGCGACGATTGCAAGTAATGTTGGTATCGCGAGAAGAAGGCGCCGAACGGCTTGAGCTAACATTCTCAGGTCCTGTGGCGCCGAAGCAGTGTCGAGGCGTGCGAAACCTTGCGTCCCCGCAAGGCCGTGTCAACGTGGGGATGTAGGGTGGTCGGATGAGTGAATTTAAGCGTGTGACGCCGGACTTTGCGGTGGCTGCTCAGCTGGAACCGGGCGACGTCGCGCGCGCCGCCGCCGAAGGCTTTCGGACCATCGTGATCAACCGGCCTGACGGTGAGGCGCCCGGCCAGCCGCCCGCCGGCGAAATGAAGGCCGAAGCAGAGGCTGCCGGGGTCGAATTCAGGGCCATCCCGTTTCAGGGCCTGCCGCCCTCCCCGGCGATCGTTGCGGAGACGGCGGCGATGCTGGATGAGGCAAACGGCCCTGTGCTTGCCTATTGCCGAACCGGTACGCGCTCAATAACAGCCTGGGCCATGGCCGAGGCGCTTGCCGGGAACCGTCGGCCCGACGAAATAATCGCTTTGGCTCAAAAGGCGGGTTACGACTTGAGTGGGGCGCGGGGGGCGCTCGAAACGCTGGCGCCGAAGGCCTAACCGCCGACGGTCGGCAGCATCAGTATCCACGCCGTCTTCAATAAGACGATCAGGGACAGGGCCAGCAGCACAGTGCGCACGCGATCCAAGGTGAACACACAGACGGCGAATGCGCTTTGCATGGCGCATCCGCTAGCAAGCGCCGGGCCGCGGAGCCTTTAACCTCGTGACAGATGCAACGCCCCGCGTTTTCCAGACCTCCGGGTCTGTGTGGCTCAAGGACTTTGAGTTCGGCCTGACCGGCTTAACCGTGCGCAAGACCGGCGCGCGCGTCCCATATTCACCATCCGTCATCAATCAGGTGACAGCGTGGTTTCGCTATTTCTTCGCCGCCAAGGCCATCAAGCCGCTGGAGCCGCGCTTCACGATCTTCTTCACGCCCGAACGCGCGCGGCCCTGGTACTTGATCTTCTCGGTTTCCCGCGCCGCCGGCGCACGCCTCGCCAAAGACGCCAGTCAAGCTGACGTCGTCATGCAATTTGAAGACGCGACCTACAGCCCCAATGATCCGCCCGCGAAGTTGAAGCCCGGCGTGAAATTGGTGAATTTCGACTGCCGCGACGTTTCAAAAACGAACGTCGCCCGCGCCTGCGCCGCCGCCTTCGGCAATCCGCTCGCCGTCGACCCCGCGACCTTCACCGGCCTGGCCGTCGAAAAATCCGAGATCAACGCCGCTCACGACGGGCACATCGTCCAATGTCCCACGGCGGCGATCCCCGGACGCGTTTACCAGCGTGTCGTTGATAATCGCATGAATGCCGATCTCAACCTCGTTGAAGATCTGCGCACCTCCACCGTAGGCGGAAAACCGGTTTGCGTGTTCATCAAACGCCGCGAAGTAACCAAGCGCTTTCTCAATACGAACTCCGAAGTGCTGCTGCGGACGCCCGACGAAGTCTTCAGCCGCGAAGAACTTGACCAGATCAGCGCCTTCACGCGCGAGATCGGCTTGGAATGGGGCGGCGTGGATGTTTTGCGTGATCGCAATGACGGTAAGCTTTACATCGTCGACGCCAACAAGACCGACATGGGCCCCCCCATCGGCCTCAATCTCCCGGACAAGATCAAAGCGACCTATATGTTGCGGGATGCCTTCCGTAAGTTCGTTCTCGGCTGAGACCCGCTAGTGGCGGCCCAAATCCCATTCGTCCGCGAGATGGACTTTGAGTACGAGAAGCCACAGCAGGTCAGCCCGCTGATCCGCCGCCTTGTCGCCAACAATCCCGGCCCGTTCACGTTCAGAGGCACCGGCGTTTACATCGTCGGTCACGGCGAAGTGGCGATCATCGATCCCGGCCCGGACGATCCGGAACACATCGAGGCGCTGTTGGACGCGGTCAAAGGCGAGAAGGTCACGCACATTCTCGTCACCCATCGGCATATGGACCACTCGCCCGCGGCGCATCCGCTTGCCGCGCGCACCGGCGCGAAAGTGTACGCAAGCACGCTTCCGCCCAAGCCAAGCGATTGCGATGAGCTGCGACTCGAAGCGGGTGATGACCACTATTTCACGCCGGACATCGACGTTGAGGACGGCCAGCGCTTCAGCGGCCCGGGCTGGACGATCGAGGCGGTCTTCACCCCGGGCCACACCACCAACCACATGGCCTACGCGCTGATCGAGGAAAACGCGCTCTTCCCCGGCGATCACATCATGGGTTGGTCAACCACCGTCATCGGCCCGCCCGATGGCGACATGACCGATTACTTCAACAGCCTCGAAAAAGTGCGCGACCGCGACTTCACCACCTTGTGGCCGACACACGGCCCGCCCGTGCGCGACGTGCGCCCTTTTGTTCAGGCCTTCATCGACCACCGCAAGAATCGCGAAGCGCAAATCCTCGCTCAAATGCAGGCCGGCCACACGCGCATCAAGGACATGGTCAGCGTCATCTATGCCGACGTCGACAAGCGTCTGCACCCGGCCGCCTGCCACTCCGTGCTCGCGCACATGATCAGGCTGGTGCGGATCGGCAAGGTCGTGACCTTCGACCCGCCATGCGTCGATACCGAATACAGGCTGGCCTAGTTCCAGGCTCGCCCATCAAGGGCGAGGAGTGTTCGCCCTCAGTGAACCGTTGGCGGCGGGCCGTCGAAATCCTCGAGCGTTACGATGCAGCCTTCGTTGCGCAAATCGCGGATTTGAAAACCGGTGGCGCCCAGTTCTTCGCGCGCGCTGACGCTCCACACATGCGCCTGAAACCGCGCCGTCGCCAACTCGACGTCAAGCGGCGGGCGAATGAGGCATATGGCGCCCTCTTCGGTGGTCTCTCTCAGGAATTCGATACGGTAGCGCACGGTCCGCGTCTCCTGCTTCGGAGATGCGAATTTACGCCTTCGCGGATGCGACGCGTATTCTGGCAAGCGGCCTATGCCGTCCGGGCTAACACACGAAAACGGCCCCGGTGGCCCGGAGCCGTTTCAATGGCGTCGATTTTGACCTGATCCAAAGGGTGTTGCCGTGGGATAGTGCCTTTAGCGCGGTCTGGCGTGAGAACGCTTTGCCGCCGCGCCGGTTCCGGCCCTACTCCGCAGCCTGCGCGCTCGGCAGTTTGTAGTCCCTGAACTGCTCTCTGAGTGCCAGCTTGTTGATCTTGCCAGTCGCTCCAAGCGGGATCGCGTCCACGAATTGGACGTCGTCTGGCGTCCACCACTTGGCGATCTTGCCCTCCAGGAACTTGAGGATCGCCTCTTTCGACGGGCTCGCGCCCGGCTTGGGCTGAATGACCAGCAGCGGCCGCTCATCCCATTTCGGATGCGCCACGCCGATCACCGCCGCGTTGGCGACGCCTTCCGCGCCCATGGCGATATTCTCGATATCGATCGAGCTAATCCACTCGCCGCCGGACTTGATGACGTCCTTGGCGCGATCGGTGATCTGCATGATGCCAAGCGGATCAATGGTCGCGACATCGCCAGTGTCGAAGAAGCCGCAAGTCTCCAGGCACTCGCCGCGCTCGTTCTTTGCGCCGGCGTTCTTGAAGTAGGCGCGCGCCACGGACGGGCCGCGCACCTGGAGGCGGCCAAAAGCCTTGCCGTCGTGCGGCATGAGCTTGCCCTCGTCATCGACGATCTTCATCTCGACAGTGAACGGCACGCGCCCCTGCTTCATCTTCGCCTTGATCTGCGCTTCGTGATCTTGCGCATAATGATCCGGCAACAGCTTGCCGGTGGTGCCGATCGGGCTCATCTCGGTCATCCCCCAGGCGTGGATGACTTCGACGCCGTAATCTTCCTCGAACGCGCGCAGCACCGTCTCCGGAATGGCCGACCCGCCAATCGCAACACGTTTCAGCGTTGTCGGCTTCAAATTGTGCTCGCGCAGGAAACCCAGCAGGCCCTGCCACACTGTCGGCACCGCCGCGGTGAAGGTGACTTTCTCGCCTTCCAACAATTCATAGACGCTTTGACCGTCCAGCTTCGCGCCCGGCATCACGAGCTTTGCCCCGCACATCGGCGCGACGAACGCAATCGCCCAAGCGTTGGCATGGAACATCGGCACGATCGGCATCACGACGTCGCGCGCGCCGCAGCCGAACACATCGGTCTGATTGGCCGCCATCGCGTGAAGCACGTTGGAGCGGTGCGAATAGAGCACGCCCTTGGGATCGCCCGTCGTGCCCGACGTATAGCAAAGCCCGCACGCCGTGTTTTCATCGAAGCCGCCCCAGCGCGCCTCGGTCGATTGGCCGGCGATGAAGTCCTCATAGGCGATCATCGGCAGTGACGATTGCGGGAGATTGGCGCGATCGGTGAACGCGACATAGAGCTGAACGGTCTTCAACAGCGGCGCGATCTTCTCGACGATCGCTGTGAACGTGACGTCGAAGAAGATGATCTTGTCTTCGGCGTGGTTGACGATCCAGGCGATCTGCTCCGGGAAAAGTCGCGGGTTCAGCGTGTGCAGCACCGCGCCCATGCCCATCGCGCCGTACCAGGCTTCGAGATGGCGATCGGTATTCCAGGCGAGCGTCGCGACGCGATCGCCCATCGCGATCGACCGCTCGCGCAAGGCATTGGTGACCTGCCTGGCCCGCGCCGCGATCTGCGCATAAGTCGTGCGTTTCAGCTGACCGTCTTCGATCGCACGCGTGGCGACTTCGCGATTTGGGAAGGCGCTATTGGCGTGATCGAGAATCCGATCGACCGTCAACGGCCAATTCTGCATAAGCCCAAGCATCGCCTTCGCCTCCCGTTATGTCGTTGGGGCGATTTAAGCGCGTAAGGTCGTGCCGCGCAAATATGGACCGCCGGCGCCCTCGCCGGCCAACGCCAGTGCATGCCGGCGAGGGCGCCGGTGGTCCATATTCCGCTTAGGGGTAGAGCCGCGCCTTGCGCCACGCCTCGCCCGGCGCATCGCGGGTGAAGGTCAGCCGGTCGTGCAAGCGGAACGGGCGATCGCGCCAGAACTCAAAACTGAGCGGCGTCAGCTTATACCCGCGCCAATAATCCGGCCGCGGCACTTCGCCGACGCCGTACTTCAAGGCGTACTCGGCGATACGCTTTTCCAACGCCAGCCGATCCTCAAGCGGCCGAGATTGCGCGCTGGCCCAAGCGCCGAGCCGCGCGCCGCGATCACGGCTCTTGAAATAGGCATCCGCCTCCGTGTCGGAGACAAACGAAATCGCGCCACGCGCCCGCACCTGCCGGCGCAGCGATTTCCAATGAAACACCACCGCCGCCCGCTGGTTCTCGCCAAGCTGCGTCCCCTTCGCGCTTTGCGCATTGGTGTAGAAAACGAAGCCTCCATCCTCGAAGCTCTTCATCAGCACCATGCGGACATCGGGAAAGCCTGCGGCGTCCGCCGTCGCGAGCGCCATGCCGTTCGGATCGTTCGGCTCCTTCTCCTTGGCCTCCTTGAACCAGCGCTCGAACAGCGCAAACGGCTCATTCTCGACGAACAGCCCCGCATCGTCCGGCGGAGGCGCGGCCGTCGGATCGTATTGCGGCGAAGGCGGTATGAGATCGTCGCCTGACAAGGAATCGTGCTCCCCTTCTTTGCGCCTTGGATATAAGGGCTTTCAGTAAGATGTCCCACAACACGTTCGGCCACCTCTTCCGCGTCACCACCTGGGGCGAAAGCCACGGGCCGGCGCTCGGCTGTGTCGTTGACGGCTGCCCGTCAGGCCTGCCGCTCACGGTTGCCGACATCCAGTACTGGCTGAACCGCCGCGCGCCCGGCACGAGCCGCTTCGTCACCCAGCGGCGCGAACCCGATGAAGTGAAGATCCTCTCCGGCGTGTTCGAAGACGATCGCACCGAAGGCCAGGTCACCACCGGCGCGCCGATCTCGCTCATGATCGAAAATGTCGACCAACGCGGCAAAGACTACGACGACATCCGCGATCTCTATCGCCCGGGCCACGCCGACTATGTCTATGACGCCAAATACGGCCTACGCGATTATCGTGGCGGCGGGCGCTCCTCCGCTCGCGAGACTGCGGCGCGCGTCGCCGCCGGCGCCGTGGCGCGGCGCATCCTGGGCGACGTTCAGATCCGCGCCGCCCTGGTGCAGGTCGGCAAGATCGCGATCGATCGTGCGCGCTGGGATTGGGCCGAGACCGAGAACAATCCGTTCTGGTGCCCCGACGCCGGGACCGCGAAGCGCTGGGAAGAATTGCTCGACGCAACCCGCAAGGACGGCAACTCCGTCGGCGCGATCGTTGAAGTCGAAGCCACGGGCGTGCCAGCCGGCTGGGGCGCGCCGGTTTACGGCAAGCTCGACGCCGAAATCGCGGGTGCGCTGATGAGCATCAACGCCGTCAAGGGCGTTGAGATCGGCGCCGGCTTCGGCGCCGCCGAACTCACCGGCGTCGAAAACGCCGACGAAATGCGCGCCGGCAATGACGGCAAACCGGTATTTCTCTCCAACGCTGCGGGCGGTGTGCTCGGCGGCATCTCGACCGGCCAGCCAATCATCGCGCGCCTCGCGATCAAGCCAACCTCATCGATCCTCACGCCGCGCCAAACCGTAACCCGGGACGGCCGGAACGCGGACGTCTCGACCAAGGGCCGCCACGACCCATGCGTCGGCATTCGCGCGGCGCCCGTCGCCGAAGCCATGCTCGCCTGCGTCCTCGCCGACGCGATGCTACGCCATCGCGGGCAGAGTGGCCGTTGAACTCGGCGCCGGCGCGCGCGCATGCGCGCTTTCGCGGACCGTGCGGGCAATATGATCGCCAACCGCCACCGCCACCTCAGGCTGATCGAAATAGGTCGTGTGGATCAGACTATCCCACGTCATCGCATCGGTGGTGAGTGAGGTCAGCGAAGCGCTGTTGTCGCCGCCGACAGTGAACAGCGCCCAGCGATATTTGTCGATCAGCTTACCCGCCGCGCCGTTGGCGTGCTCCTGCATGCGTGCAGCGCATTCGCCGCTCAGCACCTGGTCCTGCGTCGAGTGCGTATGCGAACGCGGCGACACGTTGCACAACACCTGATCGCCGTCCCGCCCCATCGCCACGCCGCGCATGACCCCGCCCACGAAGCGGTTCATTGAGCCACGCGCACCGACTTCCTGAACGAAACCGCCGACAATGAAGCGATACACAAAATAGACCACAGTGAAGATCGCCGGAGAGAGCAATAAGCTAACCACCGCCATCACGGCGATGTTGCTCGCCACATCGTCGTCGGCGATGCCTTCCATCATGCCCAGCACGTCGGCTTGACCGAGGCTATAGAGCAGAGGGTTCAGCAGACCTATCGCCAGCACGGCGAGCACGCCGAACGCGATCGCCGCGCCGCGCGAACCACGATAAAGCGAACCGCGCGGAAACGGCTCAAGATTGAGTTCTTCGACGCGCTGCAGGAACGCGATCGCCTCATCGTTCTGATGCCAGATGCTGAAGATCGAAGTCCGGGTTCTGCCGCCTGTCTTGGGGCGCAGGATGCGGCGAATGCCTTGTCGCGACATGCTCAGCATGAACAACGTGCATGGTCCGACGATCAGAATGTAGATCGCCGTCGCCGTGAGCTCGGCTTGCGGGCTGCCCATGTCCATCAGGTTCTCGCCGCTCAACGCGCCCCAAATCAGAAGCGCCGCAAGCAACGGGAAAACCACCGCGCTGGCCCAGGCGATGACCAGGAACAACACGCCGGCGATGCGCTGCGGCGTGCCGGTGCGAACGTTGAAAAACGGCGTGCCAACAGTCGTGAGGCTATCAAATTTCTCGCGCGCGGCATTGCGGCGGAGGCCCCATTTCAGCAGCACCGCCGCGTCATTGGCGACGTTGCCGCCATGGCTGTGGCCGACAACATGGATGGTGTCATAGCGCTTGTAGAGACCGCGCAGCCGCGCCGCGAGCGTGTTGGCGCCGCGTTCACGGTCCCAGGCGCTGTTTGCGCCGCTCCACAAATGTGGGACAATTTCCCCGTCGATGCCCTGCGCGCTCAGATGCTGCAGCAGGCGCTGGCTGAATTGCGAACCCCGCTGAAACCACTTCGCGCCGTCCGCGCTCTCTGCCGTGTCCCCGGTGCCGTGTACGGTGACAATGGCGACCTTGCCTTCTGACATGTCCCACTCCCTGGCCCAAGGTTACGGCCATGAGAGGTTTGGAGCAATCGGCGCGGCGCGGATTACTCCCTGCGCCCGCTCGTCATGCGGTCCTTGAGCATGAGTTGAAACAGCGCGTCATGCGTCAGCTGGCGGACAATCACGTCCGGGGCGCCGCCATCCACAAGCGCCGCGCTGAGTGAGGCCCAGTCCTGATAGTGACCGCTGCCCGCAAGGGCGTAGGCGCGTCCGCGCAACGCCGCGAGCGGATCGTCTTTGTCTGGCATCGCGCAGCGAACGCGCGTACAGTGCCGAGGTTCCTGTGGGGTCGGGAAAATGTTACGCAAACGAAAACAATCTCGTCGCAATCGCGTCCCGTTTTCACAAATGGTCCGCGACATCGGCCCGCGCGCCCAATTAGCGTTTCGGCATGCGCGTGTCGGCCTCTGGCGCTTCAAGCGCAGTCCGGAGCAGCGCGACCGCGCAGCGAAGTACGCGACGTTTGCTTTCATTGGACTTTTCGCGATCGGCAGCGTCGACGCCATCGTCACCGGCGGCGCCGACTTTGGCCCGCACTCAGCCTATGCCGCGGAATACCGGCCGGTGCGCGTCGTCCCGGCCGCGCCGGTCACCGCGCCCGCGGATGTCGAATTGCCGGCCGTTGCGGATGCCGCGCTCAAGGCGACCGAAGTCGACTACAGCTTCACGACCGAAACACTGCTTGGCGAACCGGAAGCTGAACTGGCGGCCGTTGAGGACGCGGTCGAGGCCGCTCCGCTCACGGTCGAGGACGGCAAGATTGACATCACCAAGCCTGGCGCCGTCGACGTCGGCGGCGAAGAAGACCCCGCACTCTAGCTGATTTCGTAAGCTCCGGCCCGGAACCGGCTTCGCGCTGATTTGTTTGTCGCGCGGAGGCCGATGGCCATGCTTGATGACAACCCGGTTCTGAAAGAACGCCTGATGGCGTGTGGCGCGTTTGCAGGCATTGCCTTGTTCGCCATCGCCGCCGTGGACGTCATGGTCACCGGCGGGTTCGACCTCGGCGCCGCCCGCGCCGACTACAATCGCGAACAACCCTCTGCTTATGTCCGCGTCGTCGACGCCGCCAACTACGTAGGCGATCGGTTCCGCACAATCTCCTGGGACGCGCCAACCTTTATCGACAGCGCGGATGCCGCAACGAGCGATGACTTGGCCGGCGCCGATGACGGCGCCCCGCCGCCCGATGCGACCTCCACGGAGGACCTGGAACAGCAGATCGTAGCCCTCTACGAGAACGATACGCCAAGCTACGAGAGCAGCGCGGCCGATTACGCCACTCCGTCTGGGTCCGAAGACGAGTCGCCTTACACAGAAGAGTCCGACGCCGAAGCCGACAAGATCGCTAGCGCTTACGAAAACGCGTCACCTTGGTGAGGAAGGCCAACTCGGTCTCGACAACGTCGAACCCGAACTCGCCAAACAAGGCGGCGAAATCTTCCTTGAGGTACGAGCTGAAATACGGCTCATGAAAACCAACCGGGAAGTATTCTAGCATCCGGTCGAGGTCCGCCGCATCGCCTGTCTGAATTGAATCCGCGAGCACGAACGCCGCGCCGGGCTTCAAGACACGTCCAATCTCGCGGGCCGCATCGCGGCGCACGCGGGGCGGCAGTTCATGGAACAGATAGACGCACGTTGCAGCGTCAAACGAAGCATCTTCGAACGGCGCCTGCTCGATCGCACCGGTCACAATCTCAACCTGCGGCCACGCCGCCAGACGCTTGCGTGCTTCGGCGCAATAGGCGGGCGAAAGATCAAGCCCCGTCGCCGGCATGCGCGGCAGTGCAGCCATCACTTGGCGCAGGAACCGCCCATTGCCCGACGCAACATCCAGTAACTTCACTTTACGCTGGTCGGTCCCGCGAACCGCGCGCGCGAGCGCGCCCAGCGCGATACGGCGCATCGCATCGGCGGCGCCGCCGAACAATATCTCAACTTGGGTGTCGTAAAGCCTGGCGCTGTCCTCGCTCAGCCAGCCGCCGCTCTGGTAGTGGAAGTTCTGGAGATAGTACGTGGGATAGCGGCCATCGCCCTTCGCCTGTTCGCGAACCTCGGTGCCGTCGCGCTCAAGACGGCGCTGATCGACGTTGGGCAGATCGCGGAAAAAGTTAGCCGAGCTACGCAGCGCTTCGATGGCGCGCGTCAGCCGGATGTCATCCGGCGCGGGATAGTATCCTGCTTCGATATTGGCGCGATCGCGCGCGAAGAGGTCCAAGAACGCCGCGCGGATGCTCTGCGCATCGCCTTCGGGCGCCTGCGGTTCGAATTTTGGTTCGCCGGGGCGGTTGAACGGGCCCGAGATGCGGCGCGCCAGCAGGTACTGGCTCATATACCAGGCGACGCGCGCGCCCTGGGCGGCGGCGTAACGAGCGCGGCCGATATCGCGCAACAAGCTCATAGGCCAGATGTAGCGCGCCCGCGCCCGCTCCTCTACCCGCGCCGGCGTCGCACGCGCGGCATTTCTGTGACTTTCGGTCTAGCGCGCAAGCCTCAGCGTTTGACGCGCTTACGTCTGCGATATTTCGCCGGCGGTTTTTCAAGCGGATCCGGCCAGCGCGTAATGCGCTTGATAAGCCCCGGCATTTTCAACCGCCCTTCCGGGCGCGTCTTATTTCGCACCGACACTTTCGCAACATGAACGCTGTCTTCGTCGCCGGTGAGCAGCGGATGCCACCAGAACAGGTCTTTGCCTTCCGACACCAATCGATACGCGCACGTGCGCGGCAGCCAATCCAGTTTCGGCACGTTCTTCGGCGTCAGCTTCACGCAATCGGGAACGTATTGCTTGCGGTTTTCATAGTCGCCGCAACCACAGGACTTGGTGTCGAATAGCTTGCAGGAAACATCCGTCAGATAAAGCTCACCTGTATCGGCGTCTTCGATCGAGATGACGCAGCACTTGCTGCACCGATCGCACAACGCTTCCCATTCACGCTCGTTCATCTCGGTGAGCGTTTTCTTGCGCCAGTAGCCATCTTCGAGCGGCGCCGCATCAGCCTTCGGATCGCGTTTGCGGCGCGAACGTTCGTAATCGAGGAGCGTGATCTTGGTCATACGCGCGCCAATATGGACCGCCGGCGTCCCGCCGGCCTGAGCCAGATTGTCAGAACAATGCGCATGCCGGCGCGTCGCCGACGGTCCGTATTCATCGCTCGAACGCTCCGACGAGTTCGATATGCGGGCTCCAGCGGAACTGATCTACCGGCGTGATCTTGGTGAGTGTAAATCCGTGCTCGATCAGAACTTTGATATCCCGCGCAAAGCTCGCCGGATCACATGACACGTAGGCCAGCTTCCGAATTGGCGCCCGCGCGATCTGCTCAGCCTGCTGACGCGCCCCTGAACGCGGCGGGTCCATGACGGCGGCGTCGAACTTCTTCATTTCCAGCGTCGAAAGCGGCGTACGCAATAGGTCGCGGCGCAACGTCGTGATCTCCTTCAACGCCCCGCCCGCGCCATCGGACGCCTTCTTCAACGCCGCGAGCATTTCGTTGTCGCCTTCCGCGGCAAGCACCTCGGCGTGCTCGGCAATCCGAAGCGCGAACGTGCCAATGCCCGAAAAGAGGTCGACGACGCGTTTGGCGCCGTGCAGCGCCTCAAGCGTCAAGCGGGCCAATGTCTCTTCCCCCAACACAGTTGGCTGCAGGAACGCGCCAGGCGGTGGGCTAACCACAGCGCGTCCCATGCGCAATATCGGCTTCGCGCGTTCAACGATCGGATCGCCGTCGAAAGAGAGCCGCGCCAAATTTAGCGCGGCGGCCTCCGCGATGAGTTTTTCAAGCGCGGCGCGGTGAAGGAGATCAACACGCCCCGCGCCCTTGATCGAAACATCGACGCCGGCGTCCGTCAGCAAACATTGCAGCGTGATCTCGCCCCGCGCCGGCAGCGCCAACTCAGCCAGCGGCGCAAGCTTTAGCACCACCGCTTCAAGCTGCGGCGCCAACACCGGACACTGTGAGATCGGCGTCAAGCGTGCGCCGCCGCGCTCAATAAAGCCGATCCGCACCTGATTGTTCTGACGCGCCGCGTGCAGAGCCGCGCGGCGGCGCCCTTCGCCCCAGGCCGCAATCGTCGGTTCAACCCGCGCGCCGCCGAAGCCGCGCTTGGTAAGCGCCTCGACCACCTGCTCCCGCTTCCAAGCGAGGTACGGTTCGTCCCGCCAGTGCTGAAGCTGACACCCGCCGCACCGGCCAAAGTGCCTGCACGCCGGCGCCTGGCGCTCGGGACTGGACCGCAAGACCTCCAGCACCTCGGCCCGCCCTCCGACGACACGGGCGCGCACCTGTTCGCCGGGCAGCGCGTACGGAGTGTAAATCGGGCCGTTTTCTCCCTCAGCGGTTGAATCGCCACGCGATCCGACCGCCGAAATTTCCAGCAGACGCTCTTCCGCGGCCGGTAAATCGGGCTTTCCCGCCTGACGAGGCCGGGAGCGGGAGAGGCGGTTCATACGCTTCATGTGCCGTTCAGACTGGATTTGCTTTCTTCGGCTCGAGTTAAAGGGAGCCACCCCATGCGCCGTTCACTACTTGCCGCCGCCGCCATGGCGACCGCCCTTACGGCGTTTGCCCAACCTGCGGCAGCCCAGCAATACCGGAGCTATCACGACGAACACGTCGCGACGCAGCAACAATGTCAGACCTCGCGAAATAACCGCACCACCGGCGGCGCCGTAATCGGCGGCGTCATCGGCGCCCTCCTGGGCCGCGAAGTCGCCGACCGTGGCGTGCGCGGCGAAGGCGCCGGCCTTGGCGCGGTTGTCGGCGCGGTCGCCGGCGGCGCCATTGGCCGCTCGACCGCCAATTGCGGCCAGGTCCAGGGCAGCTACGACCCGTACACGGGCCAGGCCGCCAATTATCCGTCCGACCGCCCCTATTACGGCAGCCAGGATGAAGACCTCTACGGCGGCCCCTATGAAGACGGCTATTATCGCGGCGACGATCGCGACTGCCGCATGGGCGAGCAAATCACGCGCGCACCAAACGGCCGTGAATATCGCGAAGAAGTTCTGATGTGCCGCGGCAGCGATGGCGTCTGGCGCGCCGAGTAATCTCCATAGGTGAACCCCGCCTAAAGTACGTACGCAATGACTGAAACCCCGGCTCCCCAAGAGCCGGGGTCTTTCTTTGCCGTCATCCGCGACAGCGCGACCGGACCCTGAGCAACCGACGGGCCTGAGGCAGCGTCACGCTGAGCCTGAAAAACAGACTCGCGACACCTACCCGCTTCTAGCGTTTCAAATGAACAAGCCGCTCAAGATTGCCGTCACCACCGCGGATCGGTGAATCGATCGACGCACTCACCGTAAAGCCCTCAAGCCTATCAAGCGTGGCGATCGCGCCTTCGGCGGCGACGCGCGCCGTCTCCTCATCCAGCACACCATCCCGCCCGGCCTTCGGCCCCGCTTCAAATTGCGGTTTGATCAGCACGATTGCGTCGGCGTGCTCGGCCGCTAGCGCAAATGGAGTCGCGAGAACTTTCGCCGCGCCGATGAAGCTCGCATCGCAAACAACCAGCGACGGCGCTTCAACGATCCGCGCGCGCGTCAGCCCACGCGCGTCCGTTTGCTCAAGGCGAACGATGCGCTCATCCGAACGAAGCGAAGCATGCAACTGATCGCGGCCGACATCGACGGCATAGACGCGCGCCGCACCGCGCGAAATCAGCACCTGCGTGAAGCCGCCGGTGGAAGAACCAACATCAAGACAAACGCGCCCGGCAGGATCGACGCCGAACGCATCAAGCGCCGCTTCCAGCTTCACGCCGCCGCGCGACACCCAAGGATGCGGCAGAGTCACATCAAGCGCCGCCGCCTCATCAACGAGATCAGACGCCTTCCCCAACACCACGCCATTGGCGCGCACGCCGCCCGCCTCAATGGCGGCGCGCGCCTTGGCGCGGCTTTCGACAAGGCCGCGCGCCACAAGCAACAAATCGGCGCGAATGCGTGACATCACACGGCTCCTGGCGCGCGCTTGACGCCAAGGCAAGGCCCTTTCCCCGCTTGCGGGCAAGCCTCGCTCTGCGCCAATCTAAACGCGCGGGCCGAAAGAGCACGACATAGGGGGAAGTTGGATGACCGTTTCACGTCGCGAAATCGTCGCAAGCGCGGCCGCGCTTGGGGCGCTGACCACCGCCGCCGGATGCGAACGCCTCGGTGGCGGCGCGCCTTCGGACGCGCTTGGCGAGCATGATGCGACAGGCGTCGCTGCTGCAATTCGCGGCGGCGAGATCACCGCCGCCGAAGCGCTTGAAGCCGCCATCGCGCGCAGCGAACGGGTCAACGGCGATCTCAATTTCATCGCCTCGCCGCTCTACGAATTCGGCCGCGCCCGCGCGGGCGAAACGCTGAGCGGGCCATTCGCTGGCGTGCCCACGCTCATCAAAGATCTTATGCCAATGACCGGCCAGCCAACGAAGTACGGCAGCCGCGCCTTCGCCAACAACATCGCACAAGAACAGCCTCCGTACATGGACGCGCTGCTCGCCGCCGGCCTCGCGCCGTTCGGCAAGTCGACGACACCAGAATTTGGCCTCACCGCAACAACCGAAACGCTGTTGAGCGGCGCGACCAAAAATCCCTGGGACGTGTCACGCTCCAGCGGCGGCTCATCCGGCGGCGCCGCGGTCGCTGTCGCCGCGCGCGTCGTGCCGGTCGCGCACGCCAGCGATGGCGGCGGTTCGATCCGCATCCCGGCCTCCTGCAACGGCCTCTTCGGCCTCAAGCCCTCACGCGGACGCTCGGTGCCCGGCGGACGCCCGGACAACGGCATCGACATTTCAGTGAACGGCTGCGTCAGCCGCAGCGTCCGCGACACGGCCGCCTGGCTCGCGGCGACCGAACAAACCGGCGCCACGCCGACATTCCCGCCGGTCGGCGTCGTCAGCGCGCCGAACACACAGCGTCTGCGCGTCGCGCTCGATATTCCAAACGCCCTCGGCAACCAGCCTGATCCGGAAGTCCGCGCCGCGGTCGAAGCCGCCGCCGAACTCTGCCGTTCGCTTGGTCACACCGTCACGGAAGCCAAGCCCACCATCGACGGCCCGCAATTCTCAGCCGACTTTATTCTGCTCTGGGCGTTCGGCGCGGCCGAGGTCGTCCAACTTGTGCAATCGCAAGCGGGCGCCGACGCCCCGCTCGATCAATTGCTTGAGCCCCTCACCATAGAACTTGCCCGGCACGCAAACCAGCAAGGCCTGCCGGCGCTGCAAGCCGCAATCGGCCGTTTGCGCGCGGTCGAAGCCGCATACGCCGCCTTCTTCGAAACCACCGACGTCTATCTGACGCCGGTCCTCGCCAAGCCGCCCGTCCCGCTCGGAACCATAGACGGCGCCAAGGGCATGGCCGTGTTCAACACGCTCAACGATTATGTCGGCTACACACCGCTTCAAAACGTGGCCGGCGCGCCGGCCATGAGCGTGCCGCTGGGCTCGTCAGCGGCTGGGCTGCCAATCGGCATCCACTTCTCGGCCGCGAAGGGTCAGGAAAAGCGTCTCCTGGAACTTGCCTATGAGCTGGAACAGGCGCAGCCATGGGCCAACCGAAAGCCGGGCGTGACGGCGGGCTGAATGCCTGTTCCACACTCCCGCCCTGTTTGGGAGCTACCCGCGAACCCATGAAATTGCGCGTCTTGTTTTGCGCCGTGCTCATCGCCGCCGCCGCTCTGCCGGCAGCGGCCCAGCAACCGCGCCGTCAGCCTGCTCCAGCTCAACAAACGCCGCCCGCGCGCGGCGAGGAATGGTATCGCGGCCAGCTCGTGACCTTGGCCGAAGTGCTCGGCGGCGCGCACTATCTGCGTGTCGTCTGCGACGGCCGCGGCGACCAGCGTTGGCGCAATTACATGCGCGGAGTCATCGAGCGCGAGCCGCAATATAACGGCGTCCTGGTTGAAGGCTTCAACCGCGGCTATCGCCAGGAGGAAGCGCGCTTTCCCGTGTGCGACGCCACCACGCGCCAAATGGAAGCGGAGCTGCGCGCCCGCGGTCTGCGCATCGCGCAAGGCTTGAGCGCACGACACGCCGGCCAATGAGCGCTGACGATCCCGAAAAAAAAGGCCGCGCGCTCCAACTCATTCTGGATGCGTGGGATACGGCGCTGAAGGAAGGCGCCGAGCCGGAAGTCATCGCATCCGTCGCCATCTACGCCGCGCTCGCGGACATGGTCGATCGCTACGGCGAGGACGCGGTCTCCGAATTTTGCGCCACGCTGCCGGAGCGCGCAAAGCGCGGCGAGTTCACCCTCCGCGCCAACGATCCCTAACGGTCGTGGCGCCGGTGTTTGAAGTGCGCCACGCTGAGCCTCTCAAAGCGCGACGTCTCACCGTCCGGCCCACGTCGCTTCCAACCATTCGCGCGACGGCGCGCCCTCTTCGGCGGCGCCGGCGCGCGCCAAAAACAAATGCCGCACGATCTCCGCCTGGCGCTCGATGTTATAAGCACTGAGCTTCGACGATTGCGGCGTGTAGGCGTAAGCGGCTCTGCCAAGCGCCTTGAGCTTCGCCGCGCCGAGCACGACACCGCGCGCAGCCTGCCAGACATGCGTCAACTCGTGCGCGAACCAACCCTGGTCCCAGAGCGACGCCGCGCTGAAATCGTACGCGGCGCGCCATTTGGAAAAGATCATCGTCCGCCCAAACGGGACCATGGCGCCGAAGCCAAGCGCCGGCGCCTGCAAGATTCGGATTTTCCCCCAGGCGATTTCGTCGCCGAACACCGTTCGCCCCAGTGCGATTTCGCCCGCGGTCAGCGCGCGGCGCTCTCCAGGCTTCATGCGGTGCAGTTTTTCCACGCTGACCAATGTGGGCAAGAAAAGCCGCCGCGACAATCGCCGCCCGGATGCGTAGAAATACCAGGCTATGAGCGCGCCGTTTGAAATCATGGTGGGAAGGATCGAGACGCTGGCGCTCGACGCCGTCGTGAACGCCGCGAACCGGCAGCTGATGCCCGGGAGCGGCGTCGACGGCGCATTGCGCGCGGCAGCCGGACCAAAGCTGACAGAAGCCACCTCGCGCATCCCGCCAATCCTCACCGGCGAAGCAGTGATCACGCCCGGCTTCAACGCGCCGATGAAGTTCATCATCCACACCGCCGCGCCGGTATGGACCGATGAAGGCCCACGCGGCGCCAAAGTCGCCGGCCTCGCCAAATGCTACACATCCGCGATCAAGATGGCGGCGTCGCGCGGCTTCGTGTCGATCGCGTTTCCCTGCCTGGGCACCGGCGTTTACGGCTGGCCGCGCGGGTTCGCGTGCGGCATCGCCGTCGCCGCGTGCGAACAGGAATTACCCAAAGCACCGAAACTAAAGCGCATCGTGTTCTGTTGCTTCACCGAAGAAGACGCAAAGATCTACCGCGACGGACTGGGAGTGAGTTAAAAAATATGGACCGCCGGCGTCCCGCCGGCCTGCGCTAATGTTTGAAAGTCCAACAGCGCGCATGCGAGTCGGAGCTCCGCGCTCCATGCTTGATAGAGTGGCGTGGGCCGGCGGGACGCCGGCGGTCCATATTAGCGCAACAGACGCATGCCAAGTTCAGCGGCCGCGCCCGTGTCAAACGTCACAGTTTCGCTCGCGCCCGCCAGCGCGGCGATTTCAGAAATTAGAGCGTCGGCATACTCCGCCGATGGCGCACTTCGATAAATAGCAAGCGCGCGATAGGCGGCGGGCGCATTTTCCACCACGAGTTCCGACGACCGCAGCAGGCCTTCAACGGCCGCCGCGATGTCATCGCGCGAGGCCTTGTAGGCGCGCGAGAGAACCCAAGTGATTTCGGCCAGCACGACGCAACCGACAAAGCCGGGCCGTTCTCTGCTGAGGCGGTTCATGAAACGGGTAGCGATTGGCGATTGTACGTCGTCGTCCTGCGCGAGGAAGCGCACAACAACGTTCGTGTCGAGCCCGATCACTCGCCCTTGACCCCGCGCGCGATGGCCGCGTCCATGTCCGCGAGCGACACCGGCTTCCGCGGTTTCGGGATGAGGCCCTTGAGCTTCTTCACCGATTGCGTGGCGGCCATGACGGCGAAGTTGCCGTCCTCCATCCGGACAAACTCCACCCTATCGCCCGGACCCACGCCAAGGGCGGTTCGGATTTCCTTAGGCAGCGTCAGCTGGCCTTTGGTCGTAACGGTGGCGGTCGTCATGATGGCTTACTTTCTGTAAGGCGCAATGTAAGGCACGCGACCGCATGGGTCAAGGCGCGCGGCATTGCTGCTTCACCGAAGAGGACGCAACTTGTCGCGACGGATTGTGCGTGAGCTAGGTTCGGCGTTGAACGCCGCCTAACCACTCAGAGCGGCCACCTCTTCCAACGGCAAGAGCCGCGAGTCGCTGATCGCGGCGGTGCGATGTCCCAGACCAACCAAGTATGCAGGGTTCGAGGCAAACGCCACGAACGATTGAACACTGCCTTGCCGCACCAGCATGGCGACATCCCAGCGCTCGTCCGGCGGCCCGATGAAGAATGGCCCACCCCGGCCGAGCAGCGCGAGTTCACCGCCGCTGTCCTTCAAGAACGGCATCGTGTGCGCGATGTAGAGGTCGAAGGCCTGCGCGCCGCTGATCGGCGTTGCCGGCGCCAATTCCGGCGCCTCCGAATAGTCAGCCACATCGCGCAGCCGAATGAGATTGAGCATCACAACAGGGCCCGCGATCCCGCGCATAAGAAGCGCACGGCCGCTTTCCTGGGTTGGCTCGAGATAGGCTGGCGTCATCAATCGGTACTTTCGTAAAGCACAAGGCGGCGTGGCGTCAGGCCGCGCCGCTCAATCGCCAGCCCAGCGTGGCGCCCGCATGGAACGGCACGATCTCCGCCCCCCCAGCGCCAATGCGTCCGGGTACAATCTGCGCCTCGCGTTCAAGCGTTATGCGCTCTTCGTTGAGAGGCAGCCCATAAAAGCGCGGCCCATGCTCCGATGCGAAAGCTTCAAAACGGTCCATCGCATTTTCTTCATCGAAGACCTTCGCGTAGCTTTCAAGCGCGTGCGGCGCGCTAAAAACACCCGCGCATCCGCATGCTGTTTCCTTGGCGCCGACAGCGTGCGGCGCTGAATCGGTGCCCAGGAAGAACTTGGGAGACCCCGAAATTGCGGCCTTGCGCAGCGCCAGCCGGTGGTGCTCGCGCTTGGCGACAGGCAGACAATAATAGTGCGGGCGTATGCCGCCTTCGAACATGGCGTTGCGATTGTAATCGAGATGATGCGCCGTGATCGTCGCCGCGAGCGTGGCCGGCCCCGCCGCGACGAACGTCGCCGCTTCTTCCGTTGTGATATGCTCAAGCACGATCCTGAGCGCGGGAAAATCGGCGACAAGCTTCGATAATATCTGATCGATGAACACGGCTTCGCGGTCAAAAATATCGACGTGCTTGTCAGTCACCTCGCCATGCAGCAACAAGGGTATGCCGATGCGCTGCATCGTCTCCAACGCCCCACGGATATTCCTGATGTCCGTCACGCCGTGGCTGGAATTGGTCGTCGCGTGCGCCGGATAGAGCTTGCATGCCGTAAAGGCGCCAGCGGCAAAACCGCGCTCGATCTCACCAGCGTCGATATCGTCCGTCAAATAACAGGTCATCAACGGCGTGAACGAAAGCCCCGGCTCAAGCGCCGCCAGGATACGCGATCTGTAAGCCTCGGCCGCCGCGACCGTGGTGACCGGCGGATTGAGATTGGGCATGACGATCGCGCGCGCAAACTGCCGCGCGGTGAAATTGACCACGCCCGCGAGCATGGCGCCGTCCCTGAGATGGACGTGCCAGTCATCCGGCCGGCGCATCACGAACGTACTCATCTCAAGCCTCCGGCGTGCAGCAATTCGAGCGCCGCGGCTTCCACCGCGTCGATGCTGATGTCGTCCATTGCGCCGCCCTCGTCCAGAGTCGCTTCCTCAAAGCTCCTGGCGCGCAGCGTGCGGGCCCGCGCACCGCGCGGGGCGCGCACGCGTTCGTCGGTCGGGCCGAACAGCGTCAAAGTCGGCACCCCCATCGCGGCGGCGATGTGGGTTAGCGCGTTGTCATTGCCGATCGTGAGCGTGGCGCGTTCGGCGAGCGCGGCCGCCGCGAGAAGATCAAGCCCAGCGCCACTCGCCGGAACGCCGTCAGCATCGAGGCTGGAAACGATGCGCGCGGCGATCTCATCGTCGCGCGTTGCGGCGCTGAGCACGACAATGCGCGCGCCGTTGAGCGCGCCCGTGGCAAGGCGCCGTGCGACGGCAGCGAAGCGCTCGTGTGGCCAGCGTTTGACGGCGTTGTTGCCGCCAGGCGCAACGAGCAGCACCGGCGCCCCATCCGGGGTAATCGCGGCGGCGGCGGCGCGCGCACGATCGTCGAGCCAGATTGTTGGCGCGAGCGTCCGCTCACTGCCAACGAGCGTACTCAGATCTTCGCTGAAGTGACGCAGCACTTCGGGCGCCGGCAAAATCAGCTTCTGCTTTGCCGGCAGCACGAGCGCGGCCGGCGTCCGGCGCGTATCAAGCATCAGATCAAAGCGGCGCGCGCGCCGGCTCCACGCCAGTTCAACGAACCGGCCCACATCACCAATGCCCTCAACCGTGTATTGCGCTTTCAGGCCTGGCGCTGAACGGAAGAGCGGGCGCGCGTCGGCGCTGGTGAGAACCGTAAGTTCGTCGCCCGCGCCCAGCACATGCGCCAAAGCCCCCGTGGCGAGCACGGTTTCTCCAAGGTCGGCCGGGGCAAGGAAAAGGACGGACGCCATCTCGCGCTGGTTAAAGGCGCGACGGGGGTAAATGTGAAGTCAACAAAGCCAGTGCGGCGGGGTTGCGCGGCATCACGGCGCGGCCCAAGTGGTCGCCATGACACGCCCGGGGCGAATTGAGCGCGGTTTGATCGCGGTGGGCGGGCCGGACGCGCGGCCGTTCCTGCAAAATCTGCTGACACAGGACTTAGACAAATTGGACGCCGCCGGCGTTGCGTATGCGGCGCTGCTTTCTCCACAGGGCAAGGTCAACGCCGACATGTTCGTGTGGGAGCGGGCCGATGGCCTGCTGCTGGACGTCGCTCCGTCACGCGGCGCCGACTTGCTGCGGCGGCTTTCAATATACAAACTGCGGGCAAATGTGACGCTGGCCGATGTGAGCGCTGAACACGACGTGCTGATCAGCGCCGACGCGTTTGATGGCGCCGTCAGCGATCCACGCCTGGCGGCGCTCGGCTATCGCGCGATCGCGGCCAAAGGCGACGCTCCTCCCGCCTCGCTGGATGATCGCCATATCGCCGCGGGCGTTCCCGATCTCGCGCGCGACGCCCAGCCCGAAGAAGTGTTCGCGGGCGAAGCGCTGCTGGAAGAGTTGAACGGCGTTGCGTTCGATAAAGGCTGCTTCGTCGGCCAGGAGAACGTCAGCCGCATGAAGCGGCGGGCGACGACGCGCAAGAAGTTCTGCCCTGTCGTGTTTGAGGGCGAGGGAATCGCGTTCGGAACGCCGGTGCTCACGGGCGAAGCGGAGATTGGGTCGGTGCGCACCGGCGTGGCGGGCCGCGCCATCGCTTTGCTGCGCTTGGATCGGGCACTGGACGCCGCCAGGGCGGGCGCCAACCTGACGGCGGCAGATCGGCAAGTCCGCCTCGACGCCCCACCTTGGCTCATCGTGCCGCGCCAGGAGGACGGTGCGTACTAGCGCCGCAATGGAGCGCGGGCGTCCCGCCCGCATGCGCCCCATGGAGCATGCACAGGCGGTCGCGGGCGGGGACGCCCGCGCTCCATGGTCCTAAGCTGTGGGGAGCCGGATTGACGCCTTCGCCCTTGCGGGTTTAACGGCGTCCTGCGCGCATGTTGCAGCGCGGCAAACGGGGACCACGCATTGACTGTCGCCATTTCCGCGACCGGCCTTTGGACGCCGTCGGATTCCATCACCAACGCTGAACTGGTCGCGTCGTTCAACACGTACGTCGCGCGCTTCAACGCCGAACACGCGGCGGAAATCGCGGCGGGAACCAAGACGGCGCTGCAGCCCTCAAGCGTGGAATTCATCGAGAAAGCGTCCGGCATCAAGCACCGCTTCGTGATGGATAAAGCCGGCTCGCTCGACGTGGACCGCATGGTTCCGCGCATCCCCGAGCGTCCGAACACCGAGATTTCGCTGATGGCCGAAGTTGCGGTTATCGCGGCCAAGCAAGCCTTGGAGCGCGCGGGCCGAGACGCCGCCGATGTCGGCGCGGTCATCTGTTCATGCTCATCGTTGCAGCGCCCATACCCTGCGCTAGCGATCGAAGTACAAAACGCCCTCGGCGCCGGCGGCTTCGGCTACGACATGAACGTCGCCTGCTCCTCGGCGACCTTCGCCATTCAAAACGCCATCGACATTGTGCGCGCCGGACACGCGCAATCCGTGCTGGTGGTGAACCCCGAACTCACAACCGGCCATCTCAATTTCCGCGACCGCGACTCGCACTTCATCTTCGGCGATGCCGCCGTGGCGATCCTGGTCGAGCGCGCCGAGATCGCGCCAAAGGGCGCCTGGACCATTCTCGGCTCAAAGCTGAAGACGGTGTTCTCCAACAACATCCGCAACAACTTCGGCTTCCTCAATCGCGGCGACGAAGCCCATCGCGACGATCCTGACAAGCTCATCACCCAACAGGGCCGCAAGGTGTTCAAAGAGGTCGTGCCGCTAGTTTCAGAGATGATCCTCGAGCAAATGGCCGCGATGAATTTGAAGGCGAGCGACATGCGCCGCCTTTGGCTGCATCAGGCCAACTCAAACATGAACCGCCTGATCGCCGAGCGCGTGCTCGGGCACGAAGCAAGCCAAGACGAAGCGCCGACCGTGCTCGACGTTTACGGCAACACCGCCGGCGCCGGCTCGATCATCGCCTTCCACAATCACAGCGACGACCTCAAAGTCGGCGACAAAGGACTCATCTGTTCCTTCGGCGCCGGCTACAGCGCCGGTTCGATTTTCGTGCAGAAGAGCGCCTGAGGCGGGTCCGTTCGCAAATCGCACGACGTCTGAGCCACCCACCAGCGTCAGCCTGAGCGTGTCGAAGGCGTGACGGACACACCCCAAGGGCCGGTGCGTGGCGCCATGCTTCGACAAGCTCAGCATGACGCCAACGTCAGCCCGCCACCAACGCCGGACTCACCAACCGCACTCACGCCCGCGGTTGCGGGTGCGCAGATCGTCCATCAATGGCTGGAAGTAACGCACCATGGCGCCGCCATCCATTTGACGCGTGCCGGTGAACGCTTCCAACGCATCCGGCCAGGGGTGCGAAGCGCCCATTTCCAGCATGCGGGCGAAGCGTTCACCGACTTCGCGGTTGCCATAAACCGTGCAGCGATGCAGCGGGCCTTCCCAGCCTGCTTGGCGGCAAGCCGCTTCGTAGAACTGGAACTGCAGCACGTAGGACAGGAAGTAGCGTAAGTACGGCACGTTGTTGGCGATGTGATACTTGGCGCCCGGATCGAAGAATTCTTCGCCGCGCGCATTCGGCGGACGAACGCCAGAATAGCGCTCGCGCAATTCCCACCAGGCCGCGTTGTAGCGGTCAGGCGTGATGCGGCCGTCGAACACCTGCCAGCGCCATTGATCCATCGTCAGCGCGAACGGCAGGAAGGAGATTTTCTCCAGCGCGCGTTCGAGCAACAAGTTGGTGTCAGCGGCGGCCGGCGGAATCTGATTGCGACGCAGCAGGTTGATGTCGACCAGATATTGCGGCGTGATGTTCAGCGCGATGAAATCACCGATCGCTTCGTGGAAACCATCATGCGCGCCGTTCCGATAGAGGAAGGGCTGCTGATTGTAGGCGCGCTGGTAAAAGTTATGACCAAGCTCATGGTGGATGGTCTGGAAGTGTTCGGCATTGATCTGAATGCACTGCTTCACGCGCAGATCGTCGACATTGTCGATGTCCCAGGCTGACGCGTGACACACAACATCGCGATCGCGCGGCCGCGTCAGCAGCGAGCGCTCCCAGAACGTATCCGGCAATTCCGGGAAGCCGAGCGAGGTGTAGAAGCGCTCCGCCGTTTCCGTCATCTGCACCGGCGTGTAGCGCGCGCGTGTGAGCAGTTCCGTCGTGTCATAGGTCGCGCGGCCGCCCGAGGGGCGCACCAGCGGGAAAAGCGTCGACCAATCCTGCGCCCACATGTTGCCGAGCAGGTCGGCGCGGATCGGCTGATCCATCGGCACGACCGCATCGCCATAGCGATCGTTCAGGCGCGCGCGGACATAGCAATGCAGCTGCTCATAAAAGGGCGAGAGCTGTCCCCAGAGGCGCTCGACCTCCCGCTCCATGTCGTCGGCGGACATGTCGTAATTCGACAGCCACATATTGCCGACGTCTTCGAAGCCAAGATCGCGCGCGCCTTCGTTGGAAATTTCGACCATACGCGCATAATCATCGCGCATCGGCGCGGCGACCGCGTGCCACTTGGTCCAAATCTCTTCCAGGCGCGCCGGGTTGTGCTCGGTCCCCATCAGCGTCTCGAGTTCATCGAGCGTGACCTGGCGGCCTTGATACTCAATGCGTCCCGTCGAGTAGATCGACGCCAGGCGCGTGGTGATTTCCGAAAGCTGGCCGGCGGCGCCTTCGCGCTGCGGTGCAGGCAGCGTGAGGCTCAAACGCAGCAGATCGACCTTACGGCGCGTGTCGGCCGGCAGTTCGACGTTTGCGTACCGGCCCGCTTCGCTCGCCAGGCGCACGCGCGCTTCGGTAGCTTCGGCGTCGGAGCGCTGCAACAGCCATTCCGTGTCGTAGGTGATGTTGGTGTTATAGACCCAGGCGACGCGGCCCTCGTATTCCGAGCGGCGCATCAGCTCTTCTTCCGCCGCCTGCACGAATTCCGCCGCGGACTGCGCGGTCGGACGCGTGTTGCTTGAAGTCGTCCCGCTTGGTGCCGACGTCGTCGCGCACGCGGTTAGCGCGGCGATGGCGATCCAGGACGCTGCCGCCCTGAGCAATGGTTTCGCGATCACGTTCTCTCTCCCTTTGTCCCGGGAATAGGGAGTGGGGAATAGGGAATGTTGACGCGCAAACGTTCACTCGGCTCCCTATTCCCAACTCCCTATTCCCCGTTCCCCCGCTAATTGCCTTCCGCGGCAAGCCACTCAATGCCGTCCGCTGACATCATGAACATGGCCGCTTCGCGCCGTTTGGCGCCGACAGCGGCGAAGAATTTCTGTGCAACCTCGTTCTCGACCCCGGTCGTGATCGCCAGCTCCCGCGCGCCCACATCACGGGCCCGCCGCGCCACGGCGCTCATCATCGCGCGGGCGAGGCCGCCGCGGCGATGCTCAGGCACAACATAGAGCTCGCAGAGCACGATGCTCGGCGCGCCCCTACGCATGTCGTAACTCTTGGTGATGATGGCCTGCGCCACGATCGGCGCCCCGACCCGCTCCTGCGCGACCCAGACCTCGAACAGAGCGTTCGAACCGAAGGCATGCGACTTGATCCGGTCAACATCCAGACTCGACAACGCGCCTTCCTGACTCGCGGCCTCGGCGGCGAGCTTGGCGATAGCGTCAGCATCGCGCGGCGCCGCGCGGCGGATTGAGAGTGGGCGCTCCATTCTATCAAGCAATGTAAGGCGCACAGACGCGCCCGACGCAAGCAAAACAGAAGACTCGCCAGCGGTTTGCGGCGGGCGTCAGCCCGATGCTCGCGTCAGTGATCGACCCAGGGACCCATCGGGCCGCCGTCCTCGTGATCCCAGCCGCCCGATCGGCGCGTCATGAACGCACCGAGCAACGTCAGGCCAACGACAAGACCGACTGCAACAAGGAACCAGAAGAACATTTACGCTCCGGTCTGGCGGGCGTGGCAGAGCCGCCGGAGGCTAACGCGCCTCCCCAATCACCACTGCCGGCAGGCTAGCAGCCCGATGCGGCATTTTCGAGGGCAGGCCTATCCACACGCGCAGAATGGGAACCCGGCGCCCCAGATCGTAGAAAAGCCAGCACCCCAAGGCGGTCGCGCCGACAAGCAGCGGCGCCTCGATCCAAAGCGGCAACTCAAGCTCATCGAGATGGTGGCCGGCAACGACGATGATCGTTTGATGGATCAGGTAAAACGGGAAGATCGCCTGTGTCAGCATGCGCCGGATCGGGCCATCCGCGTTCTTCAAATAACGATGCGCGAAACCAAGCGCGGCGATGATCGCGCACCACGCATCGAGTTCGTGCACGCAACGCATGACGAAGCGCAGCCAATCAGGCGGCGTCACACCGTCGGGATACGAGCCATAATAGGTGACGATCGCCGCCCACGAACCGAGCGCAATCGCGAGCGCGACCCAGCGCAGCTTCACGCACTGATCGAAGAATGCCTGGTTCTTGGCGATCGCGAACCCGAAGAGGAACACGCCGAAATAAAGCGCGTGCAGATACCAGTCTTCGCGGAAGTCGTGGCTTTCGCCGAAGGTCGGAAACAGCGTGACGCGCAGCGCCGCCATGATCAGCCACGGCGTGAGGATCAGCAACGGCCCGGATATCAGCACGCTCGCAGCCTTGGGAACCCGCCGCAACAGCGGCAATAACGGCACAAGCGCGAGCGTGTAGAAAATGAGGTACGCGACAAACCACATGTGGTTGTACGTCGGCGTCGTCAGGCAGCCGTCGTCGTCGCACCAATTGCCGGAAGCTGTCGCGTATTTGACGTAGAAATTGTCCAGCGCCAGCGGGTATTGGGCCGCAAGGTGCGCCGGCAGCGCCTGCAGAGCCTCGACAATCTCATAATAGCTCTGTGGCGGAACGGTCACGAACACCGCCAACAGCAACGGCGGCCAAAGCCGGCCCATCCGCGAGCCGGTGAGCTTCCACGCGCTCATCTTGTCGGCCATGAACCGCGTCGCCGCGCCCGAGATCAGAAACAGCAGCGTCAGCCGCCAGGGATTGGTCAGCACCATCAGCGGCTCGATGACGTCGCTCGCCGCCCGCGATTTCACGTGCCAGTCCCAGGTCACGTAAAACATACCGCAATGGTAGAGAATGAGCAGGCCAAACGCGATGATGCGGAGCCAGTCGAGATCATGGCGGCGGTCGGTCATTGCGGGTCGGCTCTCCTTCGGGCCCCGCTTCTTTCCCGCTTCGGCCCGCCCCGCTACGCTGGCGCCACATCCGGCGGCTGGCCGGGACGAACGGGGAGCCTCCGGTGACCACCGGCGACGAAAAAGGGACGAACGGATGGGCCCGGGCCGAGTGGCGGCCATGGGTTTTCGTCGCATTGGTCTCGTTGGCGATCGTCACCGTGAACGCTTCCTCCGACTATTTGGAGATGAGCCGCTCCGGCATGGACTTCCAATGGTGGGAGCCTTGGCTCTGGGAAATGACGAGCGCGGTCATCATCGTCGCCATGGCGCCGCTGATCGGCATGGCGGTACGCCGCTGGACGCCGACGCGGGACAACCTCATCCGCCCCGCCCTCATCCATTTCGCGCTCACACTCCCCTTCGCCGCCGTCCACGTGATTTTCATCTGGCTGCTGCGCGAGGGCGCCTATTGGCTCGCCCGCGAGCACTACGGCTTCTTCGATGACGGCGTCGCCCTCGTCAGCTTCTACGAATGGCGCAAGGACGTCCTGACCTACGCCACCATCGCCGCCACCTACTGGATCTTCCACTATATCGCCGGGCGCACAGCCACCGCCGCCCAACCGCCAGCGGACGAACGCATCGAAGTCCGCGACGGCGGCGCGGCCGTCTTCCTCGCGCCCACCGACATCAGCCATGTCGAAGCCGCTGGCAATTACGTCGAATTCCACACCGGCGCCAAAACCCACCTCGTGCGCGGCACGCTCGCTTCCTGGGAATCACGTCTCATCGCGCGCGGCTTCATCCGCGTTCACCGCTCGCGCCTCGTGAACCGCGCCAAGATCACAGCGTTAAAACCAACGCCCTCTGGCGATCTCGAAATCACGCTTAGCGAAGGCCGCACCGTCCTCGGCAGCCGCCGCTATCGCGCCGTGCTGACCTAGCCCGCCATCTCATCCCGGATCGACCTGCGCGCCATCCAGAACAGCGCCGCCGCGAGCAGTCCCGTCAACGCCGACACCAGCAACGCCCACCGCACGCCTTCGCCTTCACCCAAGCCGAACGATATCGCAAATACGTCAGAAAGCGCGCCAACGAAGATCGGCCCAAGCCCCAATCCGATCAGGTTGATGATGAACAGCAATATCGCGGATGCGGTCGCGCGCATATGCGGCGGCACGATCGTCTGCGCCGTCGCATAGACCGGGCCGTACCAAAGCGTCCCGATGATCGAGCCGAAGAACAGCATCGCCAGCGCAAACGACGCCGACGGCGAAAGCATCCCGGCGATAAACACAGGTATGACCGCGATGGAAGCGATCGCCGGCACGCTGACATAAGCGCGATAGTCGCGCCCGCCAAACTTGTCCGCAATCATGCCGCCCGCAAACGCGCCGATCGCACCGCCTATGCCGGCCATCAGCCCAAGTGCGAGACCTAAAAAGCCGCCGGCCTGCAAGCCGAACATCGCCGCGAGCTGTCCAACCTCCTCGGCATGGTTGCGATAAAAGAAGGACGCCGCGAATGGCGCCTGGCCATAGCCGATGAACGCCTTGATCGCCGCGGCGAACGACACCAGCCAGAACGTCCGCTTCCTGCGCAAAGTCACCAGCGCCTCGCGAAACGGCTTGGCGTCACGAAGGGCCTGCGCACGCTGCTGCAACTCTTCCGCCGTCGCACGGATACGCGGCTCAACAAGCGAAAGCGCCGCCACAATCGCCAGCACAACGCCAGGAATGCCGCAGACGATGAACGCCATCCGCCAGCCATGCGCATCGGCGATGAGCCCGCCCAGCCCCATCCCCACCAAACTGCCGAGCGGGGTGCCCATCGAGTAGAACGCCAACGCCGAAGCACGCTTCTCCTTGGGCACATAGTCCACGATCAGCGAATGCGCCGGCGGCGTGCAACCGGCCTCGCCAACGCCGACGCCAATGCGCGCAAGCAGCAATTGCACGAAATTCTGCGTCAGTCCGCAGAGCGCCGTGAACAACGACCAAAGCGCCAGCGCGCCAGCGATGATCAGTGGGCGATGTCCGCGCTCGGCCGCGCGCGCGATCGGCAATCCCAGCACCGTATAGAAAAGCGCGAACGCCAACCCGCTCATCGCGCCGACTTGCCAATCCAGCAAATGAAGCTCGCGCTTGATCGGCTCGGCGAGAATATTGACCACCTGCCGGTCGACAAAGTTCATCACATAGATGAGCAGCAGCAGCCCCATCGCATAGGTGCGATAGCCGGCGCTGACAGCACGCACGCCAAGCGGCGCTGGACCCGCGGTTTCCGTCACAGCACTCTCCTCCCGCGTGGTCCTTTTCAGCGAGCTTAGGCGCCTTTGCGGCAAGCGCCAGCCAAAAGCCCGGCGCCGAGGCGAAAGCGTTTACCCACGCAGCTTAGAGCCGGTATGTAACGCCCATGCCTCGCGCCCCGTCGCCCAAACCCGCAGAGAAGCCACGCGCCTGGCAACGCATGTTGTCAGGACGGCGGCTCGATCTGCTCGATCCCTCGCCGCTCGATATCGAGATCGAAGACATCGCGCACGGCCTCGCGCGCGTCGCGCGCTGGAACGGACAAACCATCGGCACGCACGCCTTCTCGGTCGCGCAGCACTCATTGGTGGTTGAAGAGATCGTCCGCAAGATCGCTCCCGATTGGGATCGCAAGCGGCGCCTCATGGCGCTTTTGCACGATGCGCCCGAATACGTGATCGGCGATATGATCAGCCCGTTCAAGGCGGCGCTCGGCCTTGACTACAAAGCCTTCGAGGCAAAGCTCGAAGCGGCGATCCACATGCGCTTTGGCTTGCCTCCACATCCGTCGGCCGTCGTCAAAGGCGTCATCAAGCGCGCCGACATCATCTGCGCCTATTTCGAAGCCACCCAGCTGGCCGGCTTCACCGAAGCGGAAGCCAAGCGCTTCTTCGGCCCGCCCCCGCGGGGCATGAAGCTCAAACTGACTCCCCAAAGCACGGCGCAAGTGCAAGAAGCCTTCGTGAAGCGCTTCCGGTCGCTGATCGATCCAGCCTAAACTGACGGCGCATGACCATCATCGTTTGCCCCCTTTCCCGCGCGCCGCACATAGCGCGTTTGAACAAAGTCTCGCACGTCGTCAGCCTGCTCGATCCCGACACGCCATTTCCAATAATCAAGGAAGTCGCCGACAGGCACCTGCGCCTCGAAGTTCACGACATCGAAGAAGACGAAGAAGGCATGGATCCGCTTTGTGCGACACGCACGAAGCACATTCTTGATTTCGTCGGCCTCTGGGATCGAAGCCAGCCAATTTTGATCCACTGCTATGCCGGCATTTCTCGCTCGACGGCGACAGCGTTCATCACCGCTTGCGCGCACAACCCTGATATCGACGAGCGCGCGATCGCCAAAGCGCTCCGCGACGTATCGCCGACAGCAACACCAAACCGCCGCTTCGTCGCGCTTGCAGATGCAGCGCTCGCCCGCAAAGGCCGCATGAGCGCAGCCATAGAAGCCATCGGCCGCGGCTATCCGCGCTGGCCCGACATCAGGGAAGCCGAACCCTTCACGCTGCCATCACGGTTCGCGGCATGAGCGAAGCGCGCGTCACCATCGGATTGTCGGCCGTCGTCGTCGCGGTCACCGAAGACGCGCCCTACGTCGTCGTCACCCGCGACGGCGGCGACGCCGCCGCGCTTCCCTTCGGCCCGTTCGATCCGGCTGGCGATAGAACACTCGAACTCTCTCTACGTGGCTGGGTAAAAGAGCAAACCAGCTTCGACATCGGTTACGCCGAACAACTCTACACGTTCGGCGATCGCGGTCGCGAAATGCCGATGGCCGAAAGCGCCGGATCAGAGCGCGTGATCTCGATCTCGTATCTCGCGCTCACCCCGTCGCGCGCCGTTCTCGATCGCGCCGGCGCGCGTTGGCGCACCTGGTACGATTTCTTCCCATGGGAAGATTGGCGCGACGGCAGACCGTCCGTGATCGATGAAATCATCGCGCCGCGCCTGCGCGCGTGGGCGCAAGCGCCGTCAGACCCCGAGACCAGCAACCAGCGCCGCGCGCGCGCGCGCCTGGCCTTCGCGCTGGAAGGCGCGGTCTGGAATGAAGAACGCGCGCTCGATCGTTACGAGCTTCTCTACGAAGCCGGTCTGGCGCCCGAAGCCGCGCGCGACCGCGCCCGCTTCGACGGCAAAGCGGCGCGCGCGATGGAAGCCGAGCCAGGCCTTGGCGAACCCATGGCGTCCGATCACCGCCGCATCCTCGCAACCGCCATCGGCCGCCTGCGTGCAAAAATAAAGTATCGCCCCGTCGTGTTCGAACTCGCGCCCGAACACTTTACCCTGCTCCATCTTCAACGCGTTGTTGAAGCAATCGCCGGACTGGAGCTTCACAAGCAGAACTTCCGCCGCCTGCTCGATCGCACCGGCCTCGTCGAAGGCACAGGCCAGGTCGACACCAGCGCTGGCGGCCGCCCGGCCGAGCTATTCCGCGCACGCCACGAAACTCTCAGCGAGCGCCCCGTTGGCGGCATCCACGTTCCCGCGCCGCGTGGGGACTAGCGCCGGGAACAAATAAAGCCTCAATGCGTCCTAACGAGCTGCAGGAGAAGGTCCATGACATTGAAGCTGAGCGCGGCGGTGGTCGCGGCAACCATGTGCGCAATGTTGGCCGCGTGCGGCGGCGATCGCGACAGCCAGGTCGGCGAATTTTCCAACGACCTGCTCGGCAACGAGATCATGGTCGAAGCGCTGCCCGACCCCGATATTGCGGGCGTTGTTTGCCACGTCGCCTACTTCGATCGTTCGATGCTTGATCGCATCCGTCAGGGCAATTGGTTCGAAAACCCATCCAACTCGGCGGTCTCGTGCCAGCGCATTGGCCCGATCAATCTCGCCGGCATCGAAGCGTCACGTTCGGGCGAGGAAATCTTCAACCAGCGCACATCGCTCTTTTTCAAGAACACCGCAATTCGCCGCATTCTTGATCTCCAGAACCACACGATCCTCTATATCTCGCACTCGCGCGAATTGGTCGAAGGCTCCGCCAAGATGGACATCTCAAGCGTGCCGCTGACGGACGCCGAGATCGCGACGGCGCGCTGAGGAGAAGACCTAGCGCATGCCGTCCGGGCGCTGCAGCCGAACCGGCTCGGGATAGTTCTGAATGGCCGGCGTTACGGTCGCCGGCGGCGCGATGGGCTGCTCAACGATCGTCTCCGGCGGCGCGCCTTCCACAGGCGTAGGCGCAATCGGAATCGGTTGCTGATACGTGTGCGTCACCGGCGTCGTCACGAACGGCTGCGGCGCGCCGTAATTGATCGGATCAACCTGCAATCCATCGACGATGATCTCATAGTGCAGGTGCACGCCGGTTGCGTTTCCGGTCATGCCCATACGGCCCATTGGCGCGCCTGCCGCGATGCGCGCGCCCGGCCGCAAATTGGGATCGAACTCCGCCATATGCGCGTAGCGCGTATGCACGCCGTTGCCGTGATCAATCTCGATGAAATTGCCAAAACCGGTGCGATAGTCCGCCGAAACAATGCGCCCGTCGCCCGCGGCGTAAATGAAACCGCCTTCGCGATTGGCGAGATCGACGCCATTGTGTTGGCGCGCGCCGCCAGTCGAAGTGCGAAAACCGAAACCCGACGACAAGCATCCCACTTCTGTCGGATTGCGCAGCAGCGCACCGGCCGGCGTATCAACATAAGGCGTGTAGTTCGTCGCCTCGCCGCGCTGCCCTATGAGCCCGAGGTTCGAGCCCCACGAATTGCACGCGAAGAGTTCGCTGTGCAGCGGCGCGCGCGGCGCTGTCGTATAGATCGTCGGCACGTTCGACACTGGCGGCGAAAACACCGTCGTCACGGCCGAACGCGGATACGTCTCATTGCTTACGGCGCAGCCTGCAAGCGTCGCCGCTGCCGCCAGACTAATAGCGATACGTCGCATGGATCCCGCCCGGTTCGACCGCACCCCCGCGCCAGCTTTGCAGCCGCGCCTGAATGCTAGCTGAACGAGCATAGCTGCAGAACCACCATAAGCAGCTAACCAATTCGCCCGCGGAGCAACCCGGTATCGGCATGCGGGCGGCTGGACATGTTGAGCGAGGTCGAATGGCCGTAACATTCGCCATGCGCGGTCGCAAAACCCGCGGAAATCAGGCGGCCGCGGGCTATGCCTTGTTTTTCCACGTACTGCGCGTGAATGATCTCCGGATCGAAGGTTTCAAGAACTTCATCTCCAGCATCATCGACGTAACAGACATACTTCCAGCGCGCGCGCATCAGGAGATCGGCGCGGCGCGCGGCGTGAGTGTCCACCAGCGCGGTGATGCTGAATTCATGAGTTCGGCGGCGCGGCCCGCCTCCGGGCCCGAACCGAAAAACACGTCGCCGCGCAACGGCCCGCGACGGATCGCGCCGCCCGTATCCTGCGCCACGAACAAATGCCGGAACGGCTGCCCGTCAAATTCGCCATCAACAAACACGACCGCGCCGTACGGATGAAACGCCGGATCAACCGCGATCGATCCCATCGGCGTCAGCGGCACGCCAGCCGCGCCGCGCGGACCCGCGCCAGGATCGTCGATGCGCTCTTCCTGAAAGAAGACATAAGACGGATCGGCGTTCAGCGCCTGGCGCGTTGCATCGGCGCCGGTGCGATCGCTCCAGGCGCGAAAATTCTGCCACGTGGCGCCGCCCTGCAACTGACCAGAGTCACGCAGCGCGCCCAGTGCCGAGCGCCAGCGATAACCGTTCTGCGCCGCGAATGAGGCGCGCGCCTGCGTCCCATCAGGAAACGCAATGCGGCCCGAACCTTGGATCTGAAGGTTATAGACATCGACCGGATGCGCCCACGCAAACGCCTGGTCCGCCGCCAATCCAAGATCCTCGCGCTTCGGATATGGCAGCACCTGCGCGCCGTTGAGCTGCCCCGTCAACGCGCGCGGGGCGCCCCGCAATGCTTCGTTGTCATAAGCCTCGGCGAAGGCGGCGACATCGACGGTGACCATATCGCCAGGCTTGCGCATCAGCGGCGCTGAATAAACCGCGTCGGGCAAACGTCGCGCTTCGATGATCGGTTCGTAATACGCAGTCACGCGCGCTTCGCCGCCGCCGCTGACCATGTTCGGAATGAAGTTCGCTTCGAAGAACGCACGCTCGGCGCCAGGCGCTACATTCTGCGCGGCGGAACATGCCGGCGCCCAATCGGCGACTGTGCCGCCATAGCGGCCGCCGCCGGGCAACGCCGCGCCAGGATCGCGCAGGCGCCGGCCATCGCACGCGCGCCGAAACGCCATCAGCGCCGGCGCCAGATCAACGCGCGTCCAATCGGGAATGTCTTCAAAGCGCGCCGGCCGCAGCGCGAACTCCGCCGTCGGCGTTTGCGTTTCGGTCGGCCCTGGCCGCGTCTCAGAAGTGCCCGCGCAGGCGGTCAGGAACGTGGCGGCGAGCAGTGTCAGAACGCGGCGCATGGAGGCACTCCCAAAGAACCATCGTGTTTTTAGCCGGCGTCGCCGGCCATCGCAGCCGGGAACAGCGGTAAGATGGCGGGGCCGGCTTTTGCTTGCGCGTGGGAATCTTCGGGAGTAAGTTCGCGCACAGGTTATGCTCAATCGTAGCATAAGGGTGAGCCGAGGGTCTTCTCGGCTGTCTTTTGCACCCTACATATGCTCCGAAAGAGTATAAGCGCCTATTCCGGGCGCATGGGAGGCCAAACATGGCCCGCATTATCGACGCCCCCCTCACGTCCGCCGAAGGCGGCTGCGACCCCCGCGCCGTCCACGGCGCCTGGGGCGCGCTCGATGCCGCCGCCCGCCGGGGCCTTGCCTACACCCCCGAGATCGCCGCTGAGACAGCGCCGCTCTACGAGCGCGTGAAGCATGTCATTCCTGCCGTTGAGTGGCCCGCTTACGCACCACTGATCGCCGCCATCAACAAGATGAAGCGCGCCAAGAACGCGGTCATCCTCGCGCACAATTACATGACCTCGGAGATCTTCCACTGCGTGGGCGACTTCCGTGGTGACTCGCTCCAACTCGCCCGCGAAGCTTCCACGATCGACGCCGACATCATCGTGCAGGCTGGCGTGCACTTCATGGCCGAGACCTCGAAGATCCTCGCGCCTGAAAAAACCGTGCTGATCCCGGACCTGCGCGCCGGCTGCTCGCTGGCCGCGTCGATCACCGGCGCCGATGTGCGCCTCATCAAACAACGCTACCCGGGCGTGCCGGTCGTCACCTACGTCAACACGTCAGCCGATGTGAAAGCCGAAAGCGACATCTGCTGCACGTCGTCCAACGCCGCCGCCGTCGTCGAATGGGCGGCGCGCGAATGGAATACCGATCGCGTCATCCTGCTGCCCGACGAGTATCTCGCCAAGAATGTCGCGACTCAAACCGGTATTCACATCATTTCGTGGCATGGCCGCTGCGAAGTGCACGAGCGTTTCACCGCCGAAGACATCGCCGAACTGCGCCAGGCGCATCCTGGCGTCGTCGTTCTCGCGCACCCGGAATGCCCGCCCGACGTCATGGCCGCATCTGACTTCGCCGGCTCGACGGCGGCGCTACAAGACTACGTCACTGAAAAACGCCCCGCAAAGGTCGTGCTGCTCACAGAATGCTCGATGAGCGACAACGTCGCGCAAGCTGCGCCTGACGTGGACTTCGTCCGCCCCTGCAACCTCTGCCCGCACATGAAGCGCATCACCCTCGAAGGCATCTACGACGCACTCGCCACGATGAAGCACGAAGTGACGATCCCCGAGGACGTTCGCGTGCGCGCCAAACGCGCCATCAAAGCGATGCTCGATCTGCCGAAAGAGAAGCCACGCGCTTTTGCGACGGGCCGCGCGCCTGTTGCGGTAGAACTCATCTAGCCCGCGCGAACCGCCCAATTGCCGCCCATTTCGCCGCCCACCACCCTTCAAAAAGGAGTGGCGAAGTATGCGTATGTTTCTGATTGCCGCGGCGGCCTTGGCGGCCTGCTCTGCGCCGGCGGCGAACGCTCAGTCGGGCGACGCGTTCGCGGGCACCTGGGCGTTTCAAACCGCCTCGTACGGCAACGAGCAGGTCGGCGGCATCATGAGCGGCGCGGCGGTGATCGTACGCGAAGCGGCGGACCTCTACTCAATCCGTCTTCTCTCCAACGAGCGCCTAGTGAACCGCGATACAGGTCAAACAGCGTTTCTCACCGCACGCCAAAACTGCACCGGCCAAAACGACGGCGGCCAGTTCACCATCACCTGCCAAATGGCCGAACCGCTCGAAGGCTACGAGCCAGATACGTTCGTGCTGCAAGCCGGCGAAGCCGACCAACTCGTCGGCGTGCTGAGTTCAAACAACTCCAGCCAAGTCACCTTCTCACGCCTGCGCTGAGCTTCAGAACCCCCGCCCCCTTGTGCGGCGGGGGCTGGGGGCGGGGGGCGTTCAAACGCGCCACTGCCTGCCAATATCGACGCGTCTGCACGCCCCCCCTCCCTAACCCTCCCCCGCAAGGGGGGAGGGAATGAAGGCGCCCTCCATCCTCATCGTCGGCGCCGGTCTCGCCGGCCTCTTCCTCGCGCTAAAACTCGCGCCGCGCCGCTGCGTGGTGCTGAGCCAAGCGCCGCTCGGCCAAGCGTCCTCTTCCGCCTGGGCGCAAGGCGGCCTCGCCGCAGCGCTCGCGCCAGGCGATGATCCAAAGCTCCACGCGGAAGACACGGTCGCCGCCGGCGCCGGCCTGGTCGATCCGGCAATCGCATCTCTGATCGCCCGCGAAGGCCCTGATCGCGTGCGCGATCTCATCGCGCTTGGCGTACCCTTCGACCGCACGCCCGACGGCGCCCTTGCACAAAGCCTGGAAGCCGCCCACTCACGCCCCCGCGTCGTGCGCGTCTCAGGCGATCTCGCCGGCAAAGCCATCATGGACGCGCTGATCGCCGCCGCCCGCGCCGCGCCGCATATCGACATCGTCGAACGCAAACGCGCACGCGCACTGCTGCGCGATGCCAACGGCCGCGTCTGCGGCGTCCTCTGCGACGGCGATGAAACCTTCCCCGCCAGCGAAGTCATTCTCGCCACCGGCGGCGCCGGCGGCCTCTACGCGGTCACCACCAATCCAACCGAAGCGCAAGGCCAAGGCTTCGCGATGGCCGCGCGCATCGGCGCGCTCATCGCCGATCCGGAATTTGTGCAATTCCACCCCACTGCCATCGACATCGGCCGCGATCCCGCGCCACTCGCCACCGAAGCGCTGCGGGGTGAAGGCGCGCATGTCGTCAACGCGAAGGGCGAAGCGTTCGTCGATGATCTTGCCCCACGCGATGTCGTCGCGCGCGCCATCCACCTCGAACGCCAAGCCGGACGCGGCGCCTTTCTCGATGCGCGCGAAGCGGTCGGCTCGAAGTTCCCGGCGCATTTCCCCACAGTTTTCGCAGCCTGCATGAGCGCCGGCCTCGACCCGCGCATCGCGCCAATCCCGATCGCGCCAGCCGCGCACTATCACATGGGCGGCGTCGCCACCGATATTTGGGGCCGCTCAAGCGTCGATGGCCTCTGGGCGGTCGGCGAATGCGCATCAACAGGCGCACACGGCGCCAATCGTCTCGCCTCCAACTCGTTGCTCGAAGCCGTGGTCTTCGCACACCGAATCGCGGCCAGACTGCGCGATGACGCTTCACAACTTCCCCTCGCCCCGGAACCCGCAACCGCGCCGCCAACACTCGCTGATGGGCCTCGCGCTGAGCTTCGCCGGCTTATGGAAGCGGATGCGAACGTCGTCCGAGACGGCGCCGGACTCAAACGCGCCCTCGCCCACGTTCACGCGCTCGGCGAAAGCCATGGCCAAGCCAATGCGCTTGTCGCAAGCGAACTCATACTCAGCGCC
>JAEUMT010000046.1 GCA_016791365.1 Hyphomonadaceae bacterium
GGGGCGCTATGGCCCCGCGCGGGTGTGCCCCCCCCGGTGAGGGGGGGTGGGGTCGCGCCCAACGCGCGCGCCGGCGGGGGCGCGGGCACACAAATGTCTGACGCCGAGGCGCACCGCCCCCTCAGTCAGGCTTCGCCTGACAGCTCCCCCGCAAGCGGGGGAGCAAATCCCGAAACGCCGTTCGCGACGTTTGACGAAGTGATGGAACGCATCAAGTTCGAGAACGACGTCGAGCTTGAAGTCGCGCTCGATCGTTTGAAGGTGGTCAGGTTCGCGCCGCAGGGCGAGCTTGTCTTCGTCGCAAGTCCCGATCATCCGCGCGACATGGTGCGGCGCTTGAAATCGTTCCTCGAAGAGCACACGCCGTTTGAGTGGACGATCCGTTCGACGGCGGAATCCGCCGCGCCGGTTGAGAGCTTGGCCGACAAGCGCCGCCGCGAGCGCCAGCGTGAACTTGATGACCTGAAAAAGCATCCGTTCATCGCCGAAGCGTTGAAGCATTTCCCGGGCGCCGAGATCGCCAAAGTGACGAAGCCGGTGGATGAGAGCGCGCAAGGCGGCGATGTTGTGCCGATGCCAGCCGCGCCGAACGCGCCGCAAAACCCGGCGCGCAAGAAGGAAGCCGATAGATGAAAGACATCTCGCAGATCATGCGCCAGGCCCAGCAGATGCAGGCCAAGATCAACGAGGCGCAGAAGAAGCTGGAAGCGATGGAAGTCGAAGGCTCCTCCGGCGGCGGCATGGTGAAGCTCACCATCACCGGCAAGAACGCGCTGGTCTCGATCAGTATCGATCCGTCGCTGATGGTGGCGGACGAGCGCGAGATTCTGGAAGACCTGATCAAGGCCGCACACGACGACGCGCGACGCAAACTCGACGACGAGCAGAACGAGCAGATGAAGGGTCTCTCCGGCGGCCTCGGCATCCTTCCCGGCTTCAAGATGCCGTTCTAACCTCGCCAATGAACCTCGAAAGCCTTGCCCTGTTCAGCCAAGTCATTGGCGCGATTGCCGTGTTCGCGTCGCTAGTGTTCGTAGGGATGCAGATCCGCCAGCAAGCGGACGCCACGCGCGCGCAGACCGAGCAAGCAATTGCGACGAACTGGATGGCGCTGGCGCAAGTCATTGGCGCGAGCGCAGAGGCTTTCACTGCGGGGTTGCTGAGCAAGAGCCCGACTTTCGCCGACCTCAGCGACGCCGATCGAATGCGCTTTCTCACGGCGCTGTTTGCGCTCTTCAAGCACTACGAGAATATGTTTCTGCAATTCAAGAAGGGCCGGATTAGCGAGAGCGATTGGCAGCCCTGGTCGAACCATTTGGAAATGTATTTCCATCAACCCGGCGTGCAATCGTGGTGGCTGTTGCGAAAAGCGACTTTTTCGCCAGAATTTCGCGCCTTCCTGGATACGACCGTGGCGCCGAAAGAACTCAGTCCGGCTGCGCTCCATAATGCGGCGGCGGGTTGATGAGCCGTTCCAAATCAATCACCGCCGCACCCGAGATAGAAGCGCTCATTGCGCTGCTGGCGAAGGTGCCGGGCCTAGGCCCGCGTTCGGCGCGGCGGGCGGCGTTGCAGCTGTTGAAGCGTAAGGATGCGCTAATGGTGCCGCTTGCGGGCGCTTTGAATGAAGCGGCGCAGAAAGTCCGCGCCTGCTCCAATTGCGGCGCGCTCGATACGCAAGACCCGTGCATGCTGTGCTCAGCCGTCGATCGCGATGACGGGCTCATCTGCGTCGTGGCGGAAGTCGGCGATGTCTGGGCGCTGGAGCGCGCCGGCGCGTTCAAGGGCCGCTACCATGTGTTGGGCGGCGTGCTCTCGGCGCTGGACGGCGTGCGGCCGGAAGATTTGCGCATCTCGAAATTGCTCGAACGCGCAAGCGGCGCCGGCGTGCGCGAAGTGATCCTGGCGCTCTCGGCGACAGTCGACGGCCAGACAACGGCGCACTATCTCGCCGAACGCTTGCAGCCTCTTGATGTCACAGTCAGCCGCCTCTCGCACGGCGTACCCGTCGGCGGTGAGCTTGATTTGCTCGACGACGGGACATTATTCGCCGCCCTCCAGAGCCGCCGCCCCTCCTGAACAAGTATCATCGCTGTGCGTTGACGCCCCTAACGGGCGCCCGCAATTTGATGGCTTCGGAGGTTTGGAAATGGGCTTTTTGGATCGGTTTTCGCCGCAACTCCTCAGCGCGCTGCGCTTTGTGAGCGGGCTTTTGTTTCTGGCGCACGGCACGACGAAGCTGTTCGGCTTCCCGCCGACAGAGATGTTCGCGCAGCCGCCCGAAATGTTCTCGACGATGTGGTTCGCGGGCGTGATCGAACTCGTTGGCGGCGCGCTCATTGCGGTCGGTTTGTTCACGCGGCCCGCCGCGTTCGTCTGCTCAGGCATGATGGCGGTCGCGTATTGGATGGCGCACGCAACGCAATCCTTTTACCCGGTGCAAAACGGCGGCGACGCCGCGATCTTGTTTTGCTTCGCATTCCTCTACATCGCCGCTGCCGGCCCAGGTCCGCTCAGCCTCGATAGCGCCATTGCCAAGAAGGGCTGACACTACTCGCGGTGACGTTCCAGGCATTGCGTGCGCGCGCGCGTGATCCGCGGCTCCATCAGGCCGGTTTCGCGGAACCGCTCCAACGCGGCTTCGTACTCCTCGTACGTCACCGTTCGCGTGATCTTATCCCACGTGCACGTGCACACCGCGCTCTCGGGCGGGCATGACATCGAGAAGCGCTCATGGGCGCTTTGCGGGTATGAATTTGGCGCGTGCTCGCCGCACGAAGCCAACATGAGTGCGCCTACAAAGGCAGCGATCGCCAAACGCATCGCTCAACTCCCACGCTCGGCAAAACTTGCCGCGTGATGGCGTTAGTATGCGCCCAACAGCGTTAAGATTGAACAGCGCAAACGTCGTTAAATCGCCCGCCTACGGCCCCGGAACCGGATCATCCTCTCCCGGCTCGATATGCGGCATCAGGTCGGCGTTACAGTCCGCGACATACCCGCTGATCTGCGCCGTCAGCGGATGCGCCTCACGTTGTGGGCCCGGCATGATCTCGAGCGACGCAAAATCGCCTGGTGTGATGTTTGCTTCGATCTTGTCCCACACACATGCGCAGAGCGCATTGGCCGAGCCCTGATTCTCGCACGCCGACATGAAATTGCGTTCGACGTCAGGAGCGTACGTCGCCGGCTGCTGTGTGCAGGCGCCAAGCGCAAGTGCGACAATGATAAATCCAATTCGCATCCGCGAGCTCCGTGGTTCGGCGCTGACCTGATAGCGCTAGTTGACGCCCTCTTCCAGCAATCTTCGCCCGATGACCATGGCTTGGATTTCACCGGCGCCTTCGAAGATGTTGAGAATGCGCGCATCCGCCAAAACGCGGCTGATCGGATATTCGACGGCAAAGCCGTTGCCGCCGTGGATTTGCAGCGCGTTGTCCGCCGCCGCCCACGCCACACGCGCCGCCAGCAGCTTGGCCATCCCCGCTTCAAGATCGCATCGTTTGCCGCTGTCCTTGCGCCGCGCCGCGAAATACGTGATCTGACGCGCCGCCATGAGTTCGGCGGCGATCATCACAAGCTTATTCGACACGCGCGGGAAATGGAAAATTTCCTGCCCGAACTGCTTGCGGTCGATCGCGTATTTGAGCCCAAGCTCCAACGCACTCTGCGCCACGCCAACGGCGCGCGCGGCCGTCTGAATACGCGCGCTCTCGAACGTCGCCATCAGCTGTTTGAAGCCCTGCCCCTCGACGCCGCCGAGCAGATTTGCCGCCGGCACTTTGAAACCGTCAAAGCCGATCTCGTATTCCTTCATGCCGCGATAACCGATGACTTCGATCTCGCCGCCGCTCATGCCCGGGGTCGGGAACGGCTTGTCGCCATCGCCGCGCTGTTTCGGCGCGAGCAGCATGGAAAGGCCGTTGAAGCCGGTCGTGTTCGGATCGGTCCGCACCAGCAGCGTCATCACATCGGCGCGGGCCGCGTGTGTGATCCAGGTCTTGTTCCCGGTGACGACATAGGCCTCGCCATCCTTCACCGCCCGGGTGCGCAGCGAGCCCAAATCGCTGCCGGTATTAGGTTCGGTAAACACCGCTGTCGGCAAGATTTCCGCGCTGGCGATCTTCGGCAGCCACTCGGCCTTCTGCTCGGCGGTGCCGCCGATCATGATCAGCTCAGCGGCGATCTCGCTGCGCGTGCCGAGCGAGCCTGTGCCAATCCACGCGCGCGACAGCTCTTCGGAGACAACGCACATCGACGTCTTGCCAAGGCCAGAGCCGCCGAACTCTTCCGGTATGGTGAGGCCGAACACGCCCAGCGCGCCCATCTCCTCGACAATCTCGATCGGGATCAGCTCATCGTTGCAGTGCCATTGGTGAGCATGCGGCACGATCTTGTCGTCGGCAAAGCTGCGGAACTGATCGCGGATCATCTCGAAGTCGGGATCGAGATTGGTGTTCTCGAAGGTGGCGCGCCCCTGCGCATCATGCAGCAGCGCCGCGAGACGCGTCTTTTCTGTTTGTGTCACCCGAAGTGTGACGGGCGGCGCATCGATCCCGAAATCCGCCGGCCGGATGGTTTCAACCTGCGTCATCGGCAAGCCGCCGGCGAGCTGCGCCGCATATTCCGCGACCAGCACTCTCGCGAGCAATTGTTCCGTTTCGCCGAACTTGCCGGCGTCGTTCAGCGCACGCGCCCAGTCGCGCACTTCGCGCAGCGTTTCGGCGTAGGTTGCGACCCAAGCGAGGCCGTGAACGATGTGTTGCTCGCGGTCGAGCGCCACCCGGTCCAGCTTGCCGTCCTTGCTCACAAGCGGCCGCACCGCGACTCTCGCCGCATCCGCGTAGGCGCTTGCCGCTTCAGCAGCGGTTTCCAGTTGCGTTATCAGCTCAGCGCCCATGCAATCCCTCGCGAGTCACGTCACTTAAACCGACTTTCTCGCAGTTGCGAAAGGGGCGACGCCACGCCAACCTGTGCAGCGCCGCACCTTGGGAGCGAAACGAATGCAGCACGAGAGCGGCGGAGGCGAAGTCCTAACCCAAGCGCTCGTGTTCCTGGGCGCGACCTGCGTGCTGATCCCGGCTTTGAAGAAAGCAAAGATCAGCACTGTAATGGGCTTCCTGATCATCGGCGTCGCCATGGGCCCGCACGTGCTCGGCCGCCTGGCGCAAGGCTGGCCGTTTCTCGCCGCGTTCGAGTTCGAACAGTCTCAACCAACCTTGCTGCTGGCCGAACTTGGCATCGTCTTCTTGCTGTTCGTGATCGGTCTTGAAGTGTCGTTCGAGCGTTTGTGGGCGCTGAGACGCTACGTGTTCGGTCTTGGCTTCTTGCAGGTCGCGCTGTGCACGTTGGCGATTAGCGGCATCGCGCTGGCGTTCGGCAACAGTTTCTCCGTCGCGGCGGTGCTGGGCCTGGCGTTCGCGCTCTCTTCAACGGCGCTTGTGCTCCAACTCTTGCGCGAACGCAGCCAGATCTCGACGCCCGTTGGCCGCGCCAGTTTTTCGATTTTGCTGATGCAGGATCTCATGGTCGTGCCGATCCTGTTTGTGGTCGCCGCATTGAGCCCGACCGGCAGCGCCTTTGGCGATCAGGTCGGCCTCGCCCTGGTGACCGCCCTCATCTCGCTTGGCGCGATCATCATCATCGGACGCCTGTTGCTCCGGCCATTGTTTCGCTGGGTGGCCGCCGCCGACAGTCGCGAAATCTTCATTGCCGCGGCCTTCCTCGCCGCGATTGGCATGGCGGGCGCCGCGCAGATGGCCGGACTCTCCGCCGCGCTCGGCGCATTCCTTGCCGGGCTCTTGTTGGCCGAGACCGAATTTCGCCACCAGATCGAGACCGACCTGGAGCCGTTCAAGGACCTCCTGCTCGGACTCTTCTTCGTCACCGTCGGCATGCAAATTGACATCCCGCTGTTTCTGAATCAGCCGGTGCTGATCTTGATCGGCGTCGCAGGACTTTTCGTTGTGAAAGGCCTCATCATCGCGGTGCTCGCGCGTGTCTTCGGCTTCGCGTGGCCACGCGCCTTGCAGATGGGGCTGCTGCTTGGACAATCGGGCGAGTTTGCTTTCGTTGTCATCGCGGCGGCCAGGGCTGGCGGGGCCATCCCGCAAGATACCGCCGGCTACATGTTGATCGTCACAGCGCTCTCGATCTTCGTCACACCCATCGTTGCGGGTCTTGGCGCGCGCCTCGCGCGACGCATCTACAAGGCAGGCTCCGCCGCGCCTCCAGCGGACGCGGCGCAGGAAAGCGGACACGTCGTCATCGCCGGCTTCGGACGCGTCGGCGCGACACTCGCGGATATCTTGAGCGCGCAGGAAATTTCCCATGTCGCCATCGAAGGCGACGCCGCCGCGGTGTCCAAATTCCGCGATGAAGGCCGGCCCGTTCACTACGGCGATGCATCCAACGCGCAAACCTTGGAAAGCGTCGGCGCGGCCAACGCCGCCGCGATCGTCGTGACAATCAACGACCCCGAAGCGGTCGAGCGCATCGTCGCCGAAGCCCGCCGCGCATGGCCGCACATTCCGGTTTACGCGCGCGCCCGAGACGGCGAACACGCACGCCGCCTGCACGCCGCCGGCGCGGCGCTCGCCAGCCCCGATTCGATCGAAGCCGCGCTGCAATTGGGCGAAGCGCTGCTGAACGGCGTGGGCATCCCGGACGAAATCGCGCGCCGGATCATCGCCGAACGGCGTGAAGAGGAAGTCGCCAAAGCGATTTATAGCGCGCCGTCGTGAGCCTTTTTGTCGCCCCAGCGCCAGCCGATAGTACCAGTCCAGAGGGAAACCAATGGTTCGCACCACCGCGCTCTTGATTGCCGGCCTTAGTCTCGCGCTCGCCGCCTGCTCACCGCCGCGTCAGGCTGAGACGCCCGCCACCACGGCCGAAACCGCGGTGAGCCTGGCGAACGTGTCGTCGCCGGTTTCAGGCGCGCGCGTGACGACGCCAGTCATAGTTGAAGGCGCGGCGCCCGGCGATTGGTTTTTCGAGGCGCAATTTCCGGTGAAGCTCGTCGCCGCTGACGGCACGGTGCTGGCCGAGGCGCCGGCGCGCGCGCAAGGGGAATGGGTGACCGAAGCGCATGTCGCCTATCGCGCGGAATTGGTCTTCATCGTCACCGGGGAAACGCAGGCGACCCTCGTATTGCAAGAGGATATGCCGGCCGACAACGCCAATCCACGCGAGGTCACCATGCCTGTGGTGCTCGCGCCGCGCTAAGCGTCAACTCATCCAGCGCAATGTTGTTGGCTCGATCGGATTCATAAAGTCGCGTTCTTCCTCGCGGCTCTTGGTCCATTCGCGCTTCAACTTCAAATACCACTTGGCCTGAACGTCGATGTCGTCGATCCAGAGCATGCCCGGCTTGTAGGCGAGGCCAGTGTTCTGAAGATCGACCATACGCCCGTCCTGATCGAGGAACTCGCGGCCGGCCGGAACAAGGATTGGTTTCATCACATCGAGCAGCGGCGCATTTTTCCAATACGTCACTTGCGTAATCCGCGTCGAAGTTTCGTTCTCGGGCGTAAGAAATGTCAGCGTAAACAGACGCGATTTCTCGTTCTCGACCACCTCCCACCGGAAGCCTGGCAGCATGAACGAAATCTCGGTCGTGACATTGCCGCCAAAAAGCATGCGATAGGCCAGCGAGTTGCCGCTCGGCGCGTGACGCTCGATCGCCCATCCGCGCTCACGCGGCACGAAGCGCTTTTCCTTCAAACGCCGCCCCGTGCTCGGCGGGCGCCACCACCATTGATTGTGCACGTACGGCACGTGCGCGGGGTCCATCAAACCCACGACGGCGTTGTCCATGTTCGCCGCGAAGATGCGATGAATGACGAATTTGGGTTCGACAAAATCGCCAAGGCCGAACTCCGGCGGCGCCGCCGGTTCGGCCGTTGAGCGCGGGTCCGACGAAACGAATGCAAGCACAACCCCATTCGCTTCATATGTCGGGAAACGACGCACGCGAATGCGATTGGCGTCGTAGGTCTGATCCTTCACCATCGATGGGATAAGTTTGCAGACCCCGTCCTGCGTCCCATAGCGCCAGCCGTGATACGGGCACTCGACAGTCTGCACGCCGTCCTCGGACACGATACGTCCAGCCGACAGCGGCACGGCGCGGTGCGGGCAGATGTCACGGAGTGCAAAGGCATTGCCCTCCTGGTCACGGCCAAGCAGCACCGGCTCGCCGAGAATTTCGCGCCGGAACATCTGGCCGCGCTTCAACTCACGCGACGTCGCGGCAAAATACCAAAGATCACGGAGAAGGTCGCTCATTGCTGAGCGAGATACAGGATCGCGGGGATGCCGACAAAGCCTAGCGCCGCGGATGCGACAATCCCGCACGCGCAAGCCGCGGCGAGAAAGGCCCGGCGGCGGCGCATATCGAGCGGCCGCGCCTTATTCATCGCGCCGCCCGCAAAGAAAATGAGCGCCAGCGTGCAGGCGACGATGCCGCCGACGGCCAGCATGTAAAGAGCGGTCTGGGCGAAGAAGATCATCTTGGATCGCGGGCCTTCAGGCCCGCATGCGCGTCTGCAGACGCACGGTCCAAGGGATAAGATCCCACTATTCCGCGACGATGGTGACGCGGAAGGTCGCGTTCGGCGCTTCGCCCGCGCCCTCCCAAGGGCGGCGTTGCTCCATGACGATGTCGCCGGTGCCGGCGGCTGTCGCCGAGAACATCGTGACTTCCCAATGGTTGCCGCCGGTGAAGCCCGGCTGGCTTTGCGCTTGGCTGGTGTTGCCCGAAGCTTCGCCCGCGCGCGTCACGAAAGCCGGAATTTGCGCCGGCGCCCAAACATAACCGGCCGTCGGCACACCGACGAGCTCAACCGCGAAGCGCTGGTTGACCGCGACACGCACGACCTGCCCATTCTGCTCGGCGGTTATATGCGTCGTCACATCGCTTGGCGTCGGCGCGGGAACGGCGGTGTTGGACACAGGCGTCGGCTCCTCGTTCTGGGCTTCCTGTGCGGGCGCGCACGCTGCAAGCGCGAGCGCCGCGGCGAACAGTGCTGTTCTGATCATTGCATCGCTCCTGCTTCCATGAGGCCGATATAGAACCGGATTGTGCGGTCGAGATTGGCGAAACTGAGATGCTCGTTCGTGCCGTGAATCCCGGCGAGGTCATCGGCGCCAAACATCATCGGCTGGAAGCGATACACGTTTTCAGCCACCTCCGAATAGTTTCTTGAATCGGTGCCGGCCAAGACGAGCCCCGGCGCCACCGGCGCATCGGGCATGACGGCCGTCGAAAGCGCCGCCAGCAGCGCGTAACTGGCGCTGGTCGTGCTGGACGTCGCGGTCGCCTCGCGCGGCGTATCGGCCCAGTCCACGTCAACGCCCTCAAGATCGGCGACCTCACCCCGGGCGCGTTCGAGAATTTCGGCCGCGGTGTCGCGCGGGTGGAAACGATAATTGATCATCGCCGTCGCTTCCGCAGGCAACACGTTCGGGCGGACGCCGCCATTGAGCATGGTCGGCGCGACCGTCGTGCCCATCAGCGCACGCGCGGTGCGATCCTGCGCCATACGCTCGCGCAGCAGCGGACCAAACAGCCACTCATTGGCGACAGCCATGCGGTTGGTGAGCGAAATCTCCGGCGCCAGCGCCCGCATCATGTCGAGCGCCGGTCCGCCCTCCAGACGCTGTTCGATCGGCATGTCGTGGATACGCACAACCGCCTCGGACACCAGTGACACAGCCGTTTCCGGCGGCGGCATCGAAGAGTGCCCCGGCTGGCCGACAGCATGCACGCGCATTGTGCCAAAGCCACGTTCGGAAATGCCGATCATCGAGGCGGGGCCGCCGGTCAGCGGGTGTTCGCTGAGCGCCGCCATGCCTTCATCAAGCACAAACCAGGCGCGCACCCCGCGTTCCGCCAACAACGCCGCAACCTGCACCGCGCCATCCTCGCCGCCGAGTTCCTCGTCATGACCGAACGCGAAAATAATCGTGCGGACCGGGCGCTTTCCCTGCTTGGCCAAATACTCGGCCGCTTCGAGCAGCAGCACGAGCGAGCCTTTGTCATCAATCGCGCCGCGTCCCCACACGGCTTCATCACGAATCTCGCCGCCAAACGGATCGACGCTCCACGCCGCGCGCGTGTCGTCCGGCACCGGCACAACGTCCTGGTGCGCAAGCAGAAGCAGCGGCGGCTGCGCGGGATCGCTGCCCTCCCAGGTATAGATCACCGTGAGATCGTTCACCATCTCGCGCCGCGCGGCCGCGTTGAACGCCGGATACGTCGCGATCATCCAGGCCTGGAATTCGGTGAACGGCGTGCGGTCTTCTTCCGGGGTCACCAGCGACACGGTGCGGAAGCGGATAGCTTCTGAAAGATGCGCCGCGGCTGTCGGGACGTCGATCACATAAGCGCTGGTGTCAGGGACAGCGACATCGCTGGGCGGCGGCGGCGCCGTGAACGACATCGTCCGGTAGCCGACGAACCCAACCAACGCGACAAGTACGAGCGCAATGCCCGCAAGTATGAGACGCACCATCGTGGAATTCCCCCGCGGGCGCGTTGCTCCCCACGCCGCTTTCGCGGATTGGAGCGCCGGGCGGCGGCAAGGTCAATTGCGCACAGCCGCCGGGGCGGGCATGGCGCGGCGCGTGCGGCAGCCGGGACACGGCAGCCGCGATGGCCAAAATTGGATTTTCTTGGGAGGCGCGGCGTGATTGCCCGCGCCGCGACCGTCACTCTTCGACGCGGGCCGCTTGCTTCTTCGCGGCGGCTTTACGTACCGGCGGCTTGCGCACTGGCGCCTTGGCTTTGCGTTCGGCAAGCTCAGCGTCGATGAGCGGCATCAGGCGGGCGGCTTCGGCGCGTTGCGCCGTGGAGCCAGAGTCCGCCAGCCGTCGCACATTATCGTGCAACGACGCGAGTTCCTTATCGGAGAAGCTCGTGATGCGCTCATCGATCGCCATGACTTAGTCGACCTTCAAATTGGTCGCGGATTCGCGGCCCTGACGGTCCTTTTCGAGCTCGAACGAGACCTTTTGGCCGTCATTCAGGCCACGAAGGCCAGCGCGCTCAACAGCGGAGATGTGCACGAACACATCCTTGCCGCCGCCTTCCGGCGCGATGAAGCCGAAGCCCTTAGTGGTGTTAAAGAATTTTACTGTTCCAGAAGCCATGACCATCTCCTTGATGGGTCGCACCGCCTGTTCGGGACATACCCAACGGGCTCGAACTCGAAGGAAAACGTCAGGAAATCCGGCGCGAAAGCGAGGGACAAAGCGTAACGCGACGAAGAACGATGGGGGTCATGTAGGCGCTTTCCCCACAAATAGCGAGGGGTGATGGATTGCGCCGGTGATCTAAATGCCGAGTTCCGTCAGCGCGGCCCCCCGCGCCATTGCGGCGCAGGCGCATGGCCGAGGGCAACCGCGACCGCCGCGCGGGCCAAGAGGCGCGTTGAGTCCAGGGTCGGGAGCGACGAATTTTCGGGTGTCACAATCAGCGGGATTTCGGTGCAGCAGAGCGCGGCGGCGTCGCAGCCCTCCGCTTTCAGCGCCTCGATCACCCGCAGGAATTCACGGCGCGCGGGCGCCTCGAAGCGGCCCAGGCAAAGTTCATCGAAAATGATCCGGTTGAGCAACTCGCGATCGGCGGCGCCAGGCGTACGCATCTCAAGTCCGTGACGCGCGAAGGCGGCCGCATAGACCGGCCCCTCCATCGTATAGCGCGTGCCGAGCAAGGCGATGCGCTTATGGCCGTCAGCCTTCGCGCGCTCGGCGACGACTTCGGCAATGTGCAAACCCGGCAGCGGATATGGCTCGGCGGAAGCCTCGAGCGCGATGTGCGCGGTGTTGTCCGGGCAGACGAAGAAATCGCAACCGGCGGCGGCGAGGCGCGCGGCCGTAGCGCGCAGATGCGCGTTGATCTGATCGAGATCACCAGCCTCCCACCAAGGGATCGTCGGCCCCATCGGCAGCAGCGACATGGTGATCTCAGGATGCGCGTGATCGCCCAGCAGCCGCGCGCTTTCGCGGACGCATTCCAGATAGCAAAGCGCGGAGCCGTCAGCAGAGTGGCCGAGAATGCCGATGTGGAGCATAGGCGGAGATTACCCCCGCGTCGCACTCAACTCCAGCACGTCATCGAACGTCCGCAGGCCGCTCCGCTGCGCATTCACCAGCACCGCCATATTCCCCGGCGCGTGCTTGTTATCGAGCATCTTCTCGTGCGCATCGGGGATTTTGTCCCAGGGCAGCACTTCCGACATCGCCGGATCGATACGGCGGTCGATGACGAGTTGGTTGGCCTGGGACGCGTGATAAAGATGCGCGAAGTGTGAGCCCTGCACGCGCTTTTGGTGCATCCACAGATAGCGCGCGTCCATGGTGAGATTATAGCCGGTGGTGCCGGCGCAAATGACGACCATGCCGCCGCGCTTCACGATCCGCACCGAAACCGGGAACGTCGATTCACCCGGATGTTCGAACACGATGTCCGGATCCTTGCCGCCGGTGATCGCGCGCACGGCTTTGCCGAACTTGCCGACTTCTTTCATGTACTCGGCAAAGCCCTCGCCGTTCACTTTCGGCAGCTGGCCCCAACAATTGAATTCCTTGCGATTGAGCACAGCCTTCGCGCCCATCGACAGGACGTAGTCCTTCTTCTCATCATCCGAGACGACGCCAATCGCGTGGGCGCCGGAAACGGCGCAAAGTTGAACCGCGAAAACACCGAGACCGCCCGAAGCGCCCCACACCAGCACGTTCTGGCCCGGACGCAGCACGTTCGGACGCCAGCCGAACAGCATGCGATAGGCAGTGGCGAGCGTCAGCGTGTAACAAGCCGCCTCTTCCCAAGTGAGGTGCTGCGGGCGCGGCATCAGCTGGCGCGCCTGCACTTTGCAGAATTGCGCGAACGAGCCGTCGCTGGTTTCGTAGCCCCAGATTTTCTGCGTCGGCGAGAACATTGGGTCGCCGCCATTGCATTCTTCGTCGTCGCCGTCGTCTTGGTTGCAGTGGATGACGACTTCGTCGCCCGGCTTCCAGCGCTTCACCTTCGTGCCAACGGCCCAGACGATGCCGGAGGCATCGGAGCCGGCGACGTGGTAGGGCTGCTTGTGCACGTCAAGCACGCTCATCGGCTCGCCAAGCGCCGCCCACACGCCGTTATAATTGACGCCCGCCGCCATCACGAGCACGAGCACTTCATCTTCCCCGCACTTCGGCGTCGGCACTTGCTCAAGCTGCATCGCTGAGAGCGGACGTCCGTGTCTCTCCTTGCGGATCGCCCACGCCCACATTTTTTCCGGCACATGATAAGCGGGCGGGATTTCGCCGATGTCGTAGATGTCTTTGACTGCTTTCAAATTGGCTTGAGACATGGCGCGACCCTGATTTTGCTGCGGCGCACAATGGAGCGCTTCCCCGGCCAGCGTCAATGCCGCGAACGTGCGACGTGCACCAACGAAGGCGATCCTCCACGCAGGTACGGCCCCAAGGCGGCCTTAACCCTAAGCCAAAGACAGCGCACGGATTGGAGAAGCTGACATGTTTTCACGTCAATTGAGTTTTCGGCCCTGGACGCGAGGCTTCTTCGCCTTGGCGTTGGTCGCCCTAGCCGTCGGAACTCTGGGCGCTTGCGAGCGCCGCGAGACGTTGCTGACGGTGCATGCAAGCGCCACCACACGCACCGCGCCTGACCTCGCGATCGTAACCCTGGGCGTCGTCGCCCGCGGCGCCACGGCGCGCGCGGCGCAGAACGCCCAGAACGAGCGCATGCAAGCCGTCATGGCAGCGGTGCAAGCGGCCGGCGTTGAAGAAGGCGGCGTCCAAACCGTGGGCTTTTCGCTCGATCCAATCTACGCCTACCCGCGCAACGCCGCGCCGCGCATCACCGGCTATCAAAGCACCAACGTCATCAGCATCCGCGTCAGCAATCTCGACGCCATCAGCGGTTTGATCGACGCCACCGTCGCCGATGGCGCCAACACGCTGCAGGGCATCCAGTTCACCTACGCCAACGAAGAAGCCTCACGCGAAACCGCACGCGCCCAGGCCGTCGAAGTCGCGCGTGCGCGCGCCGACGCCTACGCAACCGCCGCCGGCATGAAAGTCGCGCGCGTTGTATCGATCACCGAGCCTGGCGCATTCGCTCCCTCGCCCACGTCCCCGTACGAATACGCGGCGCGCGACGTCGCGTCGGAGCAGGCGATGAGTAACGCAATCGCGCCGGGCCAACTCGACAATCCCGCCAGCGTCACGATCGTCTTCGAGTTGCGCTAAACGAAACAGCCCCGGTTTCCCGGGGCTGCTCGTCTTTCTGGCGTATCGCTCAGCTTTCGCCGTCGCGTTGCACGCGGCGCGGTGGGCGCCGGCGCGCCGGCGGCGGAACCGGCGGCGTGACAACCGGCGGCTCTTCGCGAACGACCGGCGGCAGCGGCGCCGGCGGCGGCGCGACGACGGCAACGACCGGCTCCGGACCATTCGGGCACGGCGTGCCGGCCTGCTCCATCGCAGCGCGCACATCGTCGTCGACGCACATCAGAGCCGTCGCGGCGCGGTGATAACCGAGCGCGACAAGCTGACGCGAGTTCTTCAGACGCTGGCAGTTGCTGTCGCGCCAGGTCGTGCCGACCGAAATGCCGAAGCTGACGGCCTGGGCGCCGAGCGAGCTCGAACCCATGCAGGTGTCTTCGCCCGACACGAGCGGCGCGGCGAACGCCGTGTTGACCGGCGCACGCTCGTTGTACGTGTTCACGTTCACATCCTGGCTCGAATTGTTCGAGTTCGACGTGTCGCTTTGGTTGCTCACCGATTGCGACTGGGTTTGATCCTGCGCGTTCGACGAGCTTGAGTTGTTGTTACCGTTGTTATTGCCGTTGTCGTTGCCGTTATTGTTGCCGTTATTGTCGGCAGTCGACGTGCTCGCGCCGCCCGTCGCGGTGCTTGAACCGCCGGTCGCGCTGCTCGAATTGTCGGCGCTGTTGGTGTTGCTGTTGGTCGCCGTGCCGCCTTGGCCGCCCGCGCCGCCTTGCCCGCCGGCGCCGCCCGCCCCGCCCGTGGCGTGGCTGGAATTGTCAGCGCTGTTGGTGTTGGTGTTCGTGGCCGACCCGCCGTTTGACGTTACGGTGTTGGTGTTCGTGGACGAACCGCCATTTGACGTCACGGTGTTGTTGTTGGTGTTGGCCGCGTCGTTGTGGTTGGTGTTGGTGGCGTTGCCGCCGGCGCCGCCCTGCGACGTCACCGTGTTGTTGTTCTGCGCGTTGTTGGTGTTGCTGTTCGACGCATTGCCGCCGGCGCCGCCTTGGGCCCAGGCGCCGCTATGGCTGTCGATCGTCGCGACAATATCAACGTCGTTGCCGCCATTGCTGGTGCTGCTGCTGTGATGCCCGCCACCATTGTTGCTGTGACCGCCACCGCCGCCATGATCGTCCTTGTCATTTCCGGCGGAGGCCGCGGGCGCGAGCGCAAGCGCGCCCACGACGGCAATCGCCGCCATATATTTTTTGAAGTGCACGTCCGTCTCTCCTTGGCTTATTGGCCAGGTCCGGGACATGCATCGCGCGCACCGTCGCAAAGCGGCGCGAAACGATACGAAAGACAATCCCGCGCGCGAACGAAGCGACGCCGACATATCTTGTCAGGCGCTGTAACGGCGTCCCGTTTTGGCGTGATCGCGTTTTTGGAGAGAGGGTCTAGCGGCGCCCGCTACGCAGGCGAACCGCCAACCTTGTCACGCTTTTCGACATTCCCCGCATTTGCCCCGACGCCGCAAACCTCAGTGCAAGAAACGGCGCACAAACAACGCACGGCGCTTTAACGCGCCAAAGGGACTAGCGGCGACGCATTTTGCAATGCAGCATATTCACGCGATGCCGACTCCCTTTCAACATTCACCCGATCCGCCGTGGATCTTCCGCACCTATGCCGGGCATTCGACCCCCGCGGAATCGAACAAGCTCTACCGCGCCAATCTGGCGAAGGGTCAGACAGGCCTTTCCGTGGCGTTCGATCTGCCGACGCAGACGGGCTACGACAGCGATCACATCCTGGCGCGCGGCGAAGTCGGCAAAGTCGGTGTGCCCGTTGGCCATATGGGCGACATGCGGGCGCTGTTCGACGGCATTCCGCTGGAGCAGATGAACACGTCAATGACGATCAACGCGCCGGCGGCGTGGTTGCTCGCGCTCTACGTCGCATTGGCCGAAGAGCAAGGCGCCGATCCCGCCAAGCTCACCGGCACGACGCAGAACGACATCCTGAAAGAATATCTCTCGCGCGGCACCTACATCTTCCCGCCCGCGCCGAGCTTGAAGCTGACGGCGGATACGATCGCCTGGAGCCTCGATGCGATTCCGAAGTGGAACGCGATGAATGTGTGCTCGTATCACTTGCAGGAAGCCGGCGCGACGCCCGAGCAGGAGCTGGCGTTCGCGCTGGCGACTGCGATCGCGGTGTTGGATGAAGTGCTCGGTCGTTATGGACCGCCGGCGTCCCGCCGGCCAACGCCGGAGCATGCCGGCGAGACGCCGGCGGTCCATATGGCTGACGTGTTTTCCCGCATTTCTTTCTTCGTGAACGCCGGCATGCGGTTCATCACCGAGACCTGCAAAATGCGTGCTTTCGTGCAGCTCTGGGACCAAATCGGCCGCGAACGCTACGGCGTCGAAGACCAGAAAGCGCGGCGCTTCCGCTACGGCGTGCAAGTCAACTCGCTGGGGCTGACCGAGCAGCAGGCCGAAAACAACGTCTATCGCATCTTGCTTGAGACACTGGCTGTCACGCTCTCGAAAGACGCGCGCGCACGCGCCGTGCAATTGCCGGCATGGAACGAGGCGCTCGGCCTTCCACGCCCGTGGGACCAGCAATGGTCGCTTCGCATGCAGCAAGTGCTGGCGTACGAAACCGATCTGCTGGAATTTGAAGATATCTTCGACGGCTCAAAGGTCATCGAGGCGAAAGTCGCGCAGTTGGTCGAGGGCGCGCGGGCTGAACTCGCAAAGCTGGAAGCCAGCGGCGGCGCCGTAGCCAATGTCGAGTACATGAAGGCCGAGTTGGTCAACGCGAACCGCCGTCGCATCGAGCAGATCGAAGCCGGCGGACAAAAAGTAATCGGCGTCAACGCATTCACCGAAGGCGAGCCCTCGCCGCTCGAAGCTGGTGAAAAGAACATCCAGGTCGTCGATCTCGCTGCTGAAGCCGAACAGATCGCACGCCTCAAAGCATGGCGCGCATCGCGCGACAGCGCGGCGGCGCAAGCCGCTCTGTCGCAACTGGAAGACGACGCACGCGCCGATAGAAACGTCATGCCCGCCTCGATCGCCGCGGCCAAAGCGGGCGTCACCACCGGCGAATGGGCGCAGACCCTGCGCCGCGTCTATGGCGAATATCGCGGCCCCACCGGCGTGGCGCTCGTGATCGAGAGCGGCGGCGAAGACATCGAAGCCGTAAAGCAGCAAGTTGCCGCGCTCAGCGAACGGCTTGGGCGCCAACTCACATTCCTCGTGGGCAAACCCGGTCTCGATGGGCACTCGAACGGCGCCGAGCAAGTCGCCGCGCGCGCACGCGCCGTCGGAATGGACGCGATCTATGAGGGCATCCGGCTCACCCCGGCCGAAATCGTGAGCGCCGCCAAGGAAAAGAAGGCGCACGCTATCGGGCTCTCCATTCTTTCGGGCTCGCATCTCGATCTGGTTCAGGACGTCGTGCGCCTCATGCGCGCCGAGGGCCTGGACAATGTGCCGCTCGTTGTCGGCGGCATCATTCCGCCGGCGGATGCGCTCGCGCTGAAGCAAATGGGCGTCGCGGGCGTTTACACGCCGAAGGATTTCAAGATCACCGATATCATGAGCGATGTCGTGAAACTGGTCGCCGCGCGTGCGTGAGCCCAAGGCAATGGCGCCGGCGCGCATACGTTGGGCGCTCGAGCTTCTCGATATTGAAAAGTCGAGCAACGTGTTCGAGATCGGTTGCGGCAGCGGCATCGCCGCGCAGCGTATTTGCCCGGTCCTCGGCCGCGGCAGCTATATGGGCGTGGACAAATCGCCCGCCGCGATCAAAGCCTCGCTCGCGCGCAACGCCAACTACGCCAAAGCCGGCCGCGCCACCTTCGTGGAAAGCGCCTTCAGCGCCGCTGACCGTGAACCGCAAGTGTTCGACCGCATCCTCGCCGTCAACGTCAACGCGTTCTGGAGCGGCGACGGCGCCGAGATTTTAGATGTGCGCCGCCTAATGCATTCCAGGAGTCTCTTCGTGCAGGTGTACGAACCGCCCGAAGCAGACCAACGCGCCAGGATCGCGCGCATATTGAAGCGGCGCCTTGCTCCTTATTTCGGCAATGTCATCGCAACCATGCGAACGACCGGCGGCGCGAAATTGCTGGCAATTGTCGCGACCGGCGAAATGGCGAAACAGGCGGCATGATCCCGCCAACCGCCGCCGATATCGATCGCGCCACGATCGTCACATGGCCGGCCCGGGTGACCGAAGAACGCGACGGCTGGTTCTACCTCGCCGACAATGGCGTCACCGGGCGCGTCAACGCTGTTTGGCCGCTCGGGCAACCCGGCGGCGACATCGACCACGCGATCGACGCCGCCGAGGCCTGGTACGCCGCACGCAATCTGCCGCCGCGTTTCAAGCTCACCGACGGCGCAACGGCGCCGGACGATCTGGCCGAACGCCTGGCGCGGCGCGGCTACACGCAAGCCTCGCCGACCCTGGTGATGCGCGCGCAATTATCGGCGGACCCCGGCGCTTATGAAGGCGTTGAACTCGCCGCCGCGCCGCCGCCCGCGTTCAACCAGGCGTTGGAAGCGTCCGCCGTCAGCGCCGAAGATATGGCGGAACGCCGCGGCATCGCTTTGCGCGCGCCACAGCCGGCCGCGTTCGGATCGCGCATGCGCGACGAACGCGTCGTCGCGGTTGGCGTTAGCGTTGTCAGCGCGCGCCTGGCCGGCATCTACCTGATGCGCACCGTGCCGGACGCACGCCGCCAGGGCCACGCGCTGCATCTTTTGCGCGGACTATTGGATTGGGCGGCAAACCGGCAAAAAGCACAGCACGCATTCCTGCAGGTCGACACCGACAACACGCCCGCGATCTCGCTTTACTTGCGCGAAGGTTTCGAGACGCTGACCACCTATCGCTACTGGAAAAAGAGCTAGCGGCGCGACTGAATAAGGCGCGTCATCGCGCTCGCGCCAACAAGCGGCGCAAGGAACGGCGCCAGCGAGCACGCAAGGCCAACCATGAACACCTCGCTGCCGTGACGTTTGCGAAGCGCGACGGCGTCCCGATCGCCGATGCTGTGGTGGAGCTTCACGATCAGCCCTCTTCCGATATCTGGTCGCCGCTGGAAGAAATCGCGCCGGGACCAGGCGACGCCGCCGAGCGGCGCGAAATCGTCGAACGCATCGCTGTTCCACGCGTCTTCGCGCTCGTTCGGATGGACGATAAGCCGGCGGCCGTGGGCCTCGGCGTACTGAGCGGCGCAGGTCGGCATCTATCTCATGCGCACCGCGCCCTGGGCGCGGCCGCGCGGTTTCGCGCGCGACATCGTGCATGCGCTCATCAATTGGGGCGCCCAGCGCGGCGCGGATACGGCCTACCTGCGAGTCGAAGCCGCGAACGAAGTGGCCGTCGCGCGCTATCTCCACGAAGGCTTCAACGTCACCTGCCGTTATCGCTACTGGCGGCGGTGACGGGTGACACCGCATTCGAAGAAGGTAAAGATCGCGCGTCTCTCTACCGTTCAGGTGGCTCCCATCGTATGTTAAAGCGGTGCCTGCGCCCGGCAGTCGGTGTACCGTCGACCAACTCCGGCGCCATCCTAAAATATCGAGTCATCCGCAACGTCGCGGTGGCGAATTCTTCTGATTGCTGTTGCGCTTCAACACGATCCACTATGCAGTCTATACCGCCGGTGGCGTCAATCGCACAGTCGAGCGCCACGCGCGCGCCGACGCCCGCTTGCAGAGCCTCGGGAGGATAATGGCGTGCAAAATCTGCCGGCGTGGGCCGCGCCGTCCATCTTTGGCCGCGGACATATATCCCAGAGGAGCCCGCGGTTTGTGATGTCGCTGGCGCCTGCGCAGAAGTGCGGATGGGGCGCCCATATAGAGCCACCGCGTAATAGCACGGCGCGGCGCTGCAAGTCGGCATTTGCACTTGGATCGTAAAGCGACCGTCGCGGTGGGGAATCACGCCGACAATAGGTCGTCCATTTGGGGCTGTGTCCTGCGTAACCAAAGTGCCGCCTTGATCATGCAGAGCCAAATCCAGGTCGGTGCAGTCATCGTCGCAGATCCCGATGACCCGGTAATCGAAACCCGCGGAGAGCTCGATCGGGACGTTTTCGGTCTGCCCTTGCGCGAGACCGCCAGAGAACGTCTGGCCGACGGCTTGAAAACCCTGCGGCGTGAGTTCGGCCCGCGCCTGCGCTAAGCGTGCGAGAACTTGTTGCTGCGGATTTCCCGAGGGAGCGCTCGTGCTGGCGGCACGCTGACTGGACGGCACTACTGGCGGCGGCTGTGCAGTGGTTTGTGGTGCCTCAGCGGTGTTTCTTGAACCTCCAGCGGGGCACTGCCGCTGCACCATTTCCATCCCCAAACCAAACGCAACAATCTCGCCCGGGTCTCCATTGGTCCCTTCTGCTAGAGAGTACTGCATGGCGGCTTGGTTTTGCTCTGTTGTTTGGTTGGGGTCCTGTGATGCGAGCGCCCTGCCGTAGAGAGCGAAATGATCCTCGGACAGAATGCCTTTCGCGCATGAGCAGTGTTGCGATGATTGCGTCGCCGCACGGCATGACCTCATCGCTTCAGCACCCGGACCTGGGGCCATGCTGTCACATGCAGTCAGCACTAGCAAAGCGACGACGGTCGAAATCGTGCGCAACTTTCCCTCCATTCAACGCCCAAAGATTACTTGCCACACATGTCGGAGCGTGGGCAATCTACAAGGGAAACGACTCCACGTGGTCACGTGATCCGCAGCGCATGCAACGCGCGGGAATCTGGTCAAGGCAAAGGCAGCCTCAGCACGTGATCGCAGGGGACGGCCTGTGGCCCTCGTACTGGGCAGGCCGGATTGAAGCGCGCAGGGATTCTCGGAGACGACCTCCCCTGGGCGGCGTCGCGGGTTGCGAGCGACGCTCTCCGGCGATCTCCTGTTGGCGGGTGACACACGCGCACCCAAACAATTTTGCCTAACTCACTCCGGCTTTGCGGGTGCGCGTGTGTCACCCGCTAACAGCACGCGCCATCACCGGCGCGACTGAATGAGGCGCGTCATCGCGCTCGCGCCAACAAGCGGCGCGAGGAACGGCACCAGCGAGCACGCGAGGCCAACCATGAACACCTCGCTGCCGTGACGTTTGCGAAGCGCGACGGCGTCCCGATAACTCATATGCCGCGCCGCCGTGATGGTTGCGTATTCGCGTCCCATCAAGAAGCCGTTCAACGTATAGAACGTAATCGCGTTGACGACCGGGATAAAATAAAGCGGGATCGCAAGCAGGTTGAGCGCCAGCGCCGGCAGCGCAATGCGCACGCCATTCATCAACCCTTCCTGTATCGGCACAGCGCGCGCTTTCGGCGCGCCGATCTTCTTTTCAATGCGCTCAGCCGCGAAATCGAACAGCGCGCCGCCAACCACCATTGAGATCGCCGGCGACAGCGCAACCGCGAGAACAATGACCGCGACGCTGGCGAAGAATGATCCCGCCATCGAAACGTAGCCAAGCCAGCCGCCGCTATCGGGGACAAGCGGCACAAGATATCTCAATCCGGCCCGTGCAATGAAAACCGTGATCGTCGCGGCGACAACCAAATTGATCAGCGCCAGCCACGTCAGGCGCCCGAAGATGACATCCTTCAGCCCACCGAGGATTGCGGTTGTTGCGCGCGTCACGTGTGACCTCCGCCGCTTCCGGCTTGACGGCAGATAATTCGCTTCCCACGCTGGCGCCAGAGGAGTTTGTGATGTCGGAACGGCGTTGGCGCGGCGAAGCGATCGAATGGGCGAAAACCATCGGCGCGGCGTTCGTGGCTTATCTCGCGTTCACCACCGTCGCGTTCGCGCAATACCGGATCCCCTCCGAAAGCATGGTGCCGCACATTGAAGTCGGCGATCGGGTGACGGTGTCGAAGTTCGCTTACGGCTACAGCCGCTTCTCGCTGCCGTTCGACATCGGCTTTGCGCTGCCGCGATCAGACCATCGCTTGTTCGAGAGCCTGCCGCGGCGCGGCGACGTCGTGGTGTTTATTCATCCAATGACCGGCGTCGTGATGATCAAGCGCGCCATCGGCCTGCCTGGCGACATCATCGAAATGCGCGAAGGCACATTGCTGATCAATGGCCGCGCCGTCGAAACGACGGAGCCGCGCCTGCTGATGCGGGCCGTGCATCCGCGTGGCCGCGAATGGGCCGAGCGCTACGAAGAAACCTTGCCTGGCGGCGTGGTCCACGCCGTGCACGATCTCACGGACGGCGCGCCGCTCGACAATTTCGGGCCCTACACCGTGCCCGAGGGCCACATCTTCTTCATGGGCGATAATCGCGACAATTCGCTCGACAGCCGCTGGAGCGGCATGGGTCCGGTGCCGGTCGAGAATCTCGTCGGCCGCGCCGAGCTTGTATATGCAACGCCGGTGGCCTCATGCGGCCGCGATCCAACCGTCGCGTGTCCGATGGAGCGCTGGCTGCGCCCATTGCATCACTAAGCGCGATTGCGCTGCACGACATAAATCCCGGCCAGCACGAGCCCCGCGCCCACCAGCGCGACAGGGCCAAGCGCCTCGCCAAACATCACCCATGAAAGCGCGGCCGCCACCAGCGGCTGCATCCAGAGCAACACGGTCGAAGCGACGATCGGCAATCGTCCCACGCCATAGGCGACAAGCCCCTGCCCGCACACCTGCACAATGATCGCAAGGCCAAGCAGGATGAGCCAGCCGTGCAATGTCCGCGGCAGGAACGGCTCGTGAAAGATCAGCGCAAGCGATAGCGCCACCAACGCCGCGCCCAACGTCGCCCAAAACATCACGGCGCCGACATTCACCTCTTTGCCGAGCATGCGCAGGATGAGCAGATAGCCGGCGTAGCCGACGGCGGCGCTGAGCCCGAGCGCATCGCCGATCCAGCCGGTTTCGGGATCACCCGTCGGCCCGGCGGCGGCCCGCGCGCGCGCCAGCGCCAACAACGCCGCGCCCGCCAACGAAATCGCGACGCCCAGCATGATCGGCAGGCTCAGCCGCTCCTTGAACAGGAACCAGCCAAACAGAGCCGCGAAAACCGGCGTCAGGTTGGCGAGCAACGTCGCGTTGGTGACGGTCGTCAGTCCGAGCGCGGCAGCCCAAAGCGACACCTCGATTCCAAACAGAACACCGGCGAAAACGAGCCAGCCGGTCTGCCGGACACTGGGAATCGGCCGCGCCACCCCGGCCCACAGGGCCAGAATCGGCAGCGCCAGAAGGAATCGCCAGAAGTTGGAGGCGTGCGGACCCACTTCCGAGAGCCGCATCGCGATGGGAGAGAGCCCCAGCAGCGCGCCACCCGTTAACGCCGCCAGCGCCGCTTTTCCCTGTCCCGAATGATCCGCCATTCGCCTGAAAAACGCCGGATTTTGGTAAGGTGCAAGGCCAGATTTTACGGCATCTGAACACCGCAATTGCGTTAACGGTTGAACCTCTATCCACCCCTGTGTTCACAGATTCGACACCCTAAATTTCACCGCCAGGCCCTTCTCCCATTGACCCTGCATTAACGGGTGGCATCACTATATATAGCGGTACGGTTCAGTCAGGCACGCAAGGACGTGTGGTTTGGCCCAGGACCGAGTCGAGTTAACACAGAGCTAAATTCGGGGGCTGGAAACATGCAGGCACGAGCGGAAAAAGCGGGGGTCCACCGCATGGGCGAAGTCCATCGCGGCAAGCCCAAGCCCCTGCGTCCGCTCAAGGTCGTGGAGAAGGTCGTTACGGATCCGAGCCGCGATGCGCTGCTGACGGAATTCGGCAAGACGACGCTCACCGATCGCTACCTGCTGCAGGGCGAGTCCTATCAGGACATGTTCGCGCGCGTCGCGACCGCGTTCGCGGATGACATTGGGCACGCGCAACGAATCTACGATTACATCTCCAAGCTCTGGTTCATGCCGGCGACGCCTGTCCTTTCTAATGGCGGCGCCGAGCGCGGACTTCCGATCTCGTGCTTCTTGAATGCTGTCGGCGATTCACTCGATGGCATCATGGACACCTGGAACGAGAACGTCTGGCTCGCTTCTAATGGCGGCGGCATCGGCACCTATTGGGGCGGCGTTCGTTCCATCGGCGAAAAGGTCGGTCAGAACGGCCAGACGTCCGGCATCATTCCATTCATTCGCGTGATGGACTCGCTGACGCTGGCGATCTCACAAGGCTCGCTGCGCCGTGGTTCGGCTGCCGTGTATCTCGACATCCACCACCCGGAGATCGAGGAATTCCTCGAAATCCGCAAACCCGCCGGCGATTTCAACCGCAAGAGCTTGAACCTGCACCACGGGCTCAACCTCACCGACGAATTCATGATCGCGGTGCGCGACGATCTTCCGTTCGCGCTGCGAAGCCCAAAAAACCAAGAGCCGCTAAAGCACGTCAACGCGCGCAAGCTCTGGCAGAAGATTCTTGAGCTCCGCCTGCAAACCGGCGAGCCCTACATCATCTTCTCCGACACCGTGAACAAGCAGATGCCGAGCCACCAGAAGAAGCTCGGCCTCAAGGTCCGCCAATCGAACCTCTGCTCGGAAATCATGCTGCACACCGGCATGGACCACAACGGCCGCGAGCGCACCGCCGTATGCTGCCTCTCTTCGCTGAACGCCGAGACGTTCCTCGAATGGCAGAACGAGCCGCAATTCATGGAAGATATCTTCCGCTTCCTCGACAACGTGCTGGAAGACTTCATCGCCCGCGCGCCGCCGGAAATGGAACGCGCCGTTTACGCCGCCATGCGCGAACGCTCAGTGGGTTTGGGCCTCATGGGCTTCCACTCCTTCCTGCAGAAGCAAGGCGTGTCGATGGAATCGGCGATGGCGAAGGTTTGGAACAACAAACTCTTCAAGCACATCCGCCGCGGCGCCGACGCTGCCTCCGTGAAGCTCGCGCAAGAGCGCGGCGCTTGCCCGGATGCGGCCGAGAACAATGTGATGGCGCGCTTCTCACACAAGCTCGCGATCGCGCCGACCGCGTCGATCTCGATCATCTGCGGCGGCACCTCAGCCGGCATCGAACCGATCCCGGCCAACATCTACACCCACAAGACGCTTTCAGGCTCGTTCGCGGTGAAGAACCCCTACCTTGAGCAAGTGCTCGAAGCGAAGGGCAAGAACACCGAGAGCGTGTGGAGCTCGATCCTCAAGAACGAAGGCTCGGTGCAGCATCTCGATTGCCTCAACGAAGACGAGAAGAACGTGTTCAAGACCGCGTTCGAGATCGATCAACGCTGGATCATCGAACTCGCCGCCGACCGCACGCCGCTCATCTGCCAAGCGCAATCCCTCAACATCTTCATCCCCGGCGATGTCGATAAGTGGGACCTGCACATGCTCCACTGGATGGCGTGGGAGCGCGGCGTGAAGAGCTTGTACTATTGCCGCTCGAAGTCAGTGCAACGCGCGGGCTTCGCGGGCGAAGACAACAAGGCCGATATCGACACGTCGCCGGATCTGACGATCGAAAAGACCGATTACGAAGAATGCCTCGCGTGCCAGTAGCGCGCTGAGTTTGGTTGGATTGGAGTGACTGGGCGCTGAGAGCAATCTCAGCGCCCTTTGTTTTAGGGCTCGTATCTCGCGCGCCGCACAGTTCGCGCCGACGGCGGTTCGACGCCGCGCCGGCCAATCTGGGCTGGCGCTTCGGGCACGCTGTCGTCCAGCCCCACGGCTTCAGCGGTCGCGGACGCGAGGCTAACGCCCTGCCCATCCCGGCGAAGCTCAACCTCGGCACGCGGCGCCGGCGCGACAACGCCGGACGGCGCGCTCAGCACAACAGCCGTGCCGCCTACAAGCGCGAGCAGCGCGAACGCCAAAGCAGCGTGTGCGCGGTTATAGTGGAGCCGCTTGAGACGACGGAAATCGCGGCGCGGCGAAGGCGCGCCAATCTTCGCTGCCTGCACAGCGTCCGCTTGCACGGGCCGCGGCACGCCCGCCGGGATTGGCGTCTCCCAAGCGGCGCGCGCACGATTCCGCGGCACGCTGACGACGTGCGTGAGTTGCAATGGCGCCTCGGTGAATTCCGCGTCAGTATAAACCGGCCCTGGCAGCGCGATGACATTGGCGCGCACCGGGTGGACAACATCGAGCACCGCCTCCAGCAGCGGCGCCAGCCCCGCTTCGTCAATGCCGTCCCACGCGGAGATGTCCGCCACGACAGCGCCTTGCGCCAGATCAGGATACGGCGCTGTTACCAGACTCGCGACGACAGCGCGCGGCGAGCGCAGAACCCGCGCCGCTGCCGCCCGAAACGCTGCACAAAGCATAGCCGCGCGTGACCAGACGACGACATGCAGAGCCGCATCGTCGCCATCACTGCCTGTAATGCGATAGCCAGCGCGATCAAACGCTTCCGCCAGCGCTTCCACATCGCTTGCGTCTTCGCGCACGAAAATAAAGACAACGCCCGCCATCACGCGCGCCCCGTTTGCCAGCGAAACTGGTCCTGAAATTCGCGGCGCCCGTTGCGTCAAAAAGGCGCCGCGGCGGGTGAACGGGTCAGGCGAAATTCAGTTCCGAGCCCTCACGGTTTTTCCGCCAACGAAAAAACCGACCCGCCAACAACCGCGCTCAAGGACTTGTGATTGAACAAATGCCGTCAAGTGACCGGCGTCACGCGCGTGCATCCAACCCATTCTCACGTTCATCCCACACTCAGGAAACTTAAGTTTGACTACGGGTGTTGGGGAGACATGACACGCTTGGCCGCCTCCGCTCTAGCAACCGCCTTCGCGCTTGTGATGCTTGGCGGTTCGACCGTGGCGACGCTCCAACAAAGCGCTCAAGCAGAGCCGCGACCAGCCAGCGCGCCAGCGCGCGCTCCAGGCTTGGCCGATGGCATGCGCCTGGGCCAATGCCGCATTCAATACCCGCATCTGGCCGCCGAACGCCAACCGGCGCCTATGGAATGCGAGCACGCCGAATGGATCGCTCAACGCTGGGGCGGCGCGGTGATGGAAAGGACCGGCGCCGGTCTCGTTGAACGCGCCGTGTACGAAGGCCGCAACAATTTCGCCGGTGTTCCAACCCGCGACGTGCCGCGCGCCGGCTGGTGCCGCGCTTGGATCGAAGGCGCCGCCGCACAGCCCGAGCAAAGCGATGCCGCACCGCTGAACGCCGCGCCGCCGCTCAAAACGGTCGCGTGCTCTTCATGCCGCTTTAAGCGCGCATGGCGCCGAATATGGCTCTGTGCCGCTCAAGAATATTCGCGGTCGCCTGCGGGTCCGGCTCCAACGACCAATTGCCATGCTCAAACGTGCCGCCAAGCACGATCCCATCGCGGCGGCCGAACATGTAGCCGCGCGCGATGACGTTGTAGTCGATCTCCGGTTGCGGCAGCAGGATGGCGAGTTGCCCGCGCACCGGCTCAATTTCGGTGTCGCCGAACAATCGCCCCGCGCCGAGGCCGGTGCAGTTGAAAATAGTCTGCTCCGGCAACGCCTGCACCTGAGAAATGTCCGCGAACTCGCGCACATGAATCTCGCCGCCGGCCTGACGCACGTCCAACTCCATACGCCGCAGATAGAGCGGTGTCTCGATCATCATCGTATCGAACTGGCGCACGAACGGACTGGCGAAATTATGCTCATCCGGCCCGAGCCTGCGCAGATTGACGATCAGCGCATGCATCGGATCGTCCGGCGCGGCCGGGTATGTTGAGTTCGGATTGTTGGAGAGCGAGTAATTCGTTTCCCAACTCACGCCATACGCGTCCCCCACCAATGACTGATAGCGGCGGAACGCAAACCGCGCCGCTTCGAACTGGCGTTGACGAATTTCCGGACCGGCCGTCTGCTCGTCGAAAGTTGACGACGGCCACCATTGCGCGCCGGCGACATTGGAGGTCGTGTTCGGCGGCAGATCCTTGGCGTAAACGCGGACGTTCGCGCCACGCTCCTGCAAGAGACGCGCGGTGGCTAAGCCCACGGCGCCGCAGCCAAGAACGGCGACATCCGGCTTCGAAGCATCGTAGCCAAGATCAACCGCCATCTTCGCGGTGCCCCAGGACAGCGTGATGCCGCCGCCGCCGTGACCATAATTGTGAATAAGCGTCTTGTTGCCGAACGCTTCGCGTTCAACGCGAAATCCGCTGGCGCGATATGGGCGCAATCCAACATCGATGCGAATGATGCGCTCTTCCGACACCAGCACCGGCGCCAGGCGCACAGGCCGCGTTCCCGGCGCCATGCGCAGATCGCGCATCAAACCGCCGCCAAATCCGCGCGCCGTCGCGCAGGACGAAACAAGTCCGGCGGCGCCAATCGCCAAAATTGTCCGGCGTGAGTGCATGATGTTATCTTATCCCCTCGCTCCGCATGAGAAAGCAGTTCGCCAGCGTGTCAATGCCGCCTTGCCGTTCACGCGATTCCGCGCCAAATGGCGGGCATGCACGGGCATCACGGACACGCGCACGATCACAGCCACGATCACGCCCATCACCATCCCGCGCCCACGGACAAACGTTATACCATCGCAATCGCGCTGAACCTTGGGTTCGTAATTGTTGAGGCCGCGGCCGGCTTCTTCGCCAATTCCACGGCGCTGCTTTCCGACGCAACGCACAATCTCTCGGACGTCCTGGGACTAGCGCTTGCCGGCGGCGCGGCTTGGCTCGCCAAGCAACACGCGAGCGCCCAACGCACATACGGCTACTCCAAGGCGACGGTGCTGGCGGCGCTCGCAAACGCGCTCGTCCTCGTCATCGCCTGCGGCGGTCTGCTTTGGGAGGCCTCAACGCGCCTCTTCACACCTGAGCCAACCCAACCCCTCTTCATCATGGCCGTCGCCGCGATCGGCGTTGCGATCAACGGCACGACAGCGGCGCTCTTCCTCGCCGGGCGCAAAGAGGACGTGAACGTGCGCGGCGCCTATCTGCACATGCTTTCCGACGCCGGCGTCTCAGCCGCGGTCATCGTGGCCGGCGCCGTCATCTACTTCACTGGCCTCAATTGGATCGATCCCGCGATCTCCATCGCCGTCGTGCTGCTCATTTTGTGGAGCACATGGGGATTGTTGCGGGAGTCGCTTGATCTGTCGCTGGACGCCGCGCCCGCGCATATCAATGTCGCCAAGGTTCGCGAGTATCTGGCGAGCCAGCCCGGCGTAACCGCGGTGCACGACCTCCACATCTGGGCCATGAGCGCGACCAAACCCGCGCTCACCGCTCACCTTGTGCGCCCCGAAGGCCACGACGACGCCTTTCTTGCGACGATTTCGAACGGCGTCACAGCCACGTTCGGCATCTCACACGTGACTCTGCAAATCGAGCGCGCGCAGCGCGACGATTGCGAACACTGTTAGCGCTCGGACCAGGTCTTTAAGAGCTGATGCGCGATCGCGAAGGGCGGCGGCGCCCACGCGTCAGGATGTTTGCCCGAGATCAGCAGCCTCGCCTCGTCACGCGTGAACCAGCGGCCGCTTTCGAGTTCAGTCACATCGACCGTCTCATTGGCGTCTTCGACTTCGCAAAGCACGCCGATCATCAAGGAGTGCGGAAAGGGCCACGGCTGCGTGGAGTGCATTTCCACATGCTTCACTTTCAGCCCCGCCTCTTCGAGCGTCTCGCGCGCCACCGCTTCCTCGATCGCCTCTCCCGGCTCGATGAAGCCGGCGAGCGCCGAGTGCATGCCTTTCGGCCACGCTTTCTGGCGGCCCAGGAAGCACCTATCGCCGAATGTCGGCGTCATGATGCAAACCGGATCGACACGCGGATAATGCTCCGCCGCGCAAGCGTCGCACTTGCGCACCCAGCCCGCTTCGACAACGCGCGATGGCGTTCCGCAATTGGCGCAGAACCGGTTGCGGCCATGCCACTCAAACAGCGCCCGCGCCGTGCCGACAATCGGCAAGCGGCTTGGCGCCAGGCGCGGCGCCGCCGGCCGTAATTCCTCGAAAACGCCAAGCTCGCCCAACGGCGCGGCGTCGGCGACTTCGCACGCAAAATGCGGCGCGTCATTTTCATCCAGGCCAAGGAAGATCAGCGGCTGCTCCTTGTCGCCAAGCTGCGCATGCACATGCGTCGATAGCCACAGCACATCCAACCCGCCAGCGACTTCCTGAAACAGCGGCCGGCCCTTGCTGAACACCAGCAGGCCGGCATTTTCATGCGCCATGGCGGCCTTGAGCCAGCCCTCGTCCTTGCGGCGAAGGCCGGCTCTATCCAGCGGCGAACGCGTGAAGGCGTTCGGATTCTGCGGCAAGAGCAAACCCAAGCGCCTAGTTTGCCGGCTTCACGAAGCGCAGCGCGAACTGATCGGTATGACCGCGAATGTCGCTCTCAAACACGCGCGCGCCGCGATTGTCGGCCGGGTTGCGCAGCACGTCCGTTTCTTCCTGCAACACGAAGCCGGCGGCCGTGAGATCGCTGATCACCCGCGCGCGGTCGATCCGGTGCAACGTGTCTGTCACCGTGATCGGACTTCCATCGACAGCCGCGTGATCGATGATCACCAACACACCGCCAGGCTTTAGCGCCGCGAACATGTGCTGGTTCAGCGCCGGCACATCGATATTGAGCGCCGGCAGATAGAAGTCGTGATAGATTTGCGAAATGAAGATCGCATCGAGCGGCTCGCTGATGGTCCAGCCCTGATATCCCGCCGTCAGGTGGGTGATGTTGCTGTACGTCGGCGCCACCGCAGCCATCGGTCGTGGGCGCTCGGCGGTGCCGGCGCGGTCGACCGCATAGACACGCCCGGCATCGCCTGCCGCGACAGCAAAGAGACGCGAATAATAACCACCGCCGGGTCCGATATCGGCGATCCGCCAACCAGGTTGCACGCCGCTGAACGCCAATATCTCCGCCGGATGACGAAGCGCGTCGCGCGTTGTGTCGGCTTCGGGACGACGCGAATCCGTCACAGCGGCGACGATCTGCGGCGAGGTCGCGGTCGGCATCGCCGGCGTCGCCATCATGAGGCCGGGAACGGCGCCGCCCGCACACGCGCCAATAAGCAGCGCAACACCCAGGCCAGCCAGCAATTTCCGCATATCGTCCTCCCTCATTCAGGCGGCGGTTTAGCCCAGGCGCGAGCCTCTGTCTCGCGCTTCGCAGGGGCCAGAACCAATAGTGACGTGAACGATTGGAAACCGGCTCGGGTTACACTGCGCACGCCATGATTCCCGTGACGCCCTCCCTCGCCCTCGACGAGCGCGACCTCGAAGAACGCTTCATCCGGGCCTCGGGCCCGGGCGGACAAAACGTCAACAAGGTGTCGACCGCCGTCGAGCTGCGCTTCAACATGAACGGCTTCACCGAGATGCCGGACGATGTGCGCGCGCGGCTGGAGCGGCTCGCGGGCCGGCGCCTGACGCTCGACGGCGAAATCGTCATCCGCGCCGACGAACACCGCACCCAAGATCGCAACCGCTCCGAAGCGCAAGCGCGGTTGGTAGCGCTGGTTGAACAAGCAACGCACCGACCGAAGCCGCGCAGACCGACGAAAGTGTCGAAGGCGCAAAAGGAAAAGCGACTCGACCACAAAGCAAAGCGCGGCGACGTAAAAGCCCGGCGCGGCAAAGTTCGCGATCACGACTGAACACGTTTCCCGGACGCAGCCCCGGCGAAAGCCGGGGTGCGAGCCGGGACCCAGGGGCTTTATGCGCCTGGAGTGAGAGCCCCTGGGTCCCGGTTCTGCGCTCGCACGCATCTTGCGATGCGCGCGAGCTTGACCGGGAAGCGTTGGCTATTCCGGCTTTCGGAAGCGCATCATGAACTGATCCGTTTGCCCACGGATCGCCGGATCGAAGACACTCGCCGTATGCGGATCGGCGGCGTTGCGCAGCACATCGCTTTCGCCGTCGAACACAAAGCCGGCGGCTTCAACCTCCGAACGCAGCACCGCCGGATCGATGCGGTGAAGCGCGGTTTCCGCGTCAGTCTCAATCGCGGCGCCCGCATTGGCGGCGTGATCGATGATGACATAGACGCCGCCCGGTTTCAGCGCCGCGAACGCCGTTGCGTTCATGCGCGCGCGATCGCCCAACGCGTAGGCGGTCAAAGGCATGTCATGATAGTTCTGCGCGGTGAAGATGACGTCGAGCGGCTCAGGGTACGCGAGCGCATCGTACGGCGTGCGCGCCATCACCGCGTTCGGATATTGCGCGGCGACAGCCAGGACCGGCGTTTCATATTCGCCCGCGACGCCGTCGGGACGAATGGTCGGATAGACGCGCCCGCTCTCGCCAACGCCAACCGCGAAGAGCCGCGTGAAATATCCGCCGCCCGGGAAAATCTCACCAACCTTGTCGCCCTCTTCGATGCCGGCGAAGGCAAGTGTTTCGGCCGGATGACGCGCCGCGTCGCGCGCCGTGTCTTCCGCGGGCCGCCGCGTATCGGCCAAGGCCGCGACGATGTTGGCTGCGTCCGGCGAGACCGCGACCTGCGCCAGCGGCGGAGTTTCCTGCTGCGCCGGCGGACTACAAGCGGCCAGCGACAAAGCCGCGGCGGCGAAGAACAAGTGTTTCATCGAGCGTCTCCCTCTGAGACGCCTCTAGCGTGTCGCGCGCAGCCCTTCATCAGCTACGCGACGAACAGCGCAATATGGACCGCCGGCGTCCCGCCGGCCTGCACCGGCGTTGGCCGGCGGTCCATATTGGCTAGCGTGCGCGCTTTGGCGGCGGCGGCATCAGTTCCAGCTGCTCGGGCGGCGCAAGCTGACGCGGCGCGCTTTCAATCTGCTGCGGCGCGGCAATTTCAATGCCAGCGTCGCCAGCGCCCAGTTCCTTGAACTTACGCGCTTGCGGCAGCACGCGGCTTTCGACCGAGCCGACGAGGTCATTATAGCTCTTCACTGACTTTTCGATCGTGTCGCCGACCTTGGCCATCTTATCGACCATGATCGCCATTCGGCTGTGCATCTCGCGGCCCAGCTCCGCGATCTTCTGCGTGTTCTTGGCGCTGTCTTCCTGACGCCAGCCGTAAGCGATCGATTTCGCCAGCGCGACCATCGTCGTCGGCGTGGTGAGGATGACCTTTTGCGCGAACGCGTCGTCAAACAAATTCGGATCGCGCTCCGCGGCAGCCGCGAGGAAGTTCTCGCCCGGCACAAACAAAACCACGAACTCGGCCGTATCCGGCACGTGCTTTTGATATTCCTTCGACGAAAGGTTTTTCACGTGGGCTTTGAGTTCGGCCAGGTGCTTCTTCAAATGCAATTCGCGCGTTGCGTCATCGGTGGCTTCCACGGCGTCGAGATAGCCCGAGAGCGCGACCTTTGAATCCACCACGATGCAGCGCCCGCCTGGAAGATTGATCACCACGTCAGGCCGCAGACGCGCGCCCTCGCCGTCCGTCGTCGAGAATTGCTCCTTGAAATCGACATGCGCCGAAAGACCCGAAAGCTCGAGCACGTTGCGGAGCGTCTGCTCACCCCAGCGCCCACGCATCTTCGGCGAGGCGCGCAACGCCGAGAGCAGCTGCGTCGTCGTCTTATTCGTCGTCCCGACAGCATCGACGATCTGCTTCACCTGCTCATTGATCGCCGATTTGTCCTGCAGTCGCGCCTTCTCCAGCGCCTCCACATTCAGGGCCAGCTTCGCCAATTGCTCTTGCGCGGGCTGGAGCACTTCCTTGACGCCGCCTTGCGCGGCTTGCTTGTGCTTTTCAAACGTCGCATTTGCGAGCGTCATGAAGTTGGTCTGCGAAGCTTCCAGAGCCTTGGCGGCCAGCGCCAGGAAGCGCGCCTCTTCCGACTCCGAGCGCTCGGCCTTCTGCGCCTGCGTCGCCGCCAGCTCCGCTGTCAGCCGCGTATTTTCCTCGCGCAGAGCTTTCAGCTCCACCAGGGCGCGGTCCCGCTCGCCCTTGATCAGTTCAGCGCCGCCCGCCAGCGACTGCGCCTGCATGGCCCGCCACGCAAAAAAGGCCGCCGCGCCGATGGCCGCCAGGGCCAGCAAAAAAGGAAGTGATTCGATCATTCCGGAAGCCTAGCAGTCCGCCGGCCCCGACCACATGCCCTGCCAGCATAGGCTTGATTTGGCGCATAGCGGAAGGGCGTCCGCGGGCGTAAGTTTCGGCTATGAACCCTTTTGCTTATGCCATCCCGGTCGGCCTCGGCGTCGTTTTCCTGATCCTGTGCTTCGGGATTTACACATTGTTCCGGGGCGGCGATTTTTCGCGCTCCTGGTCAAACAAGGCGATGCGCTTTCGGGTCGTGGCCCAGTTCGTGGTGATCCTGATCCTGGTCGGCGCCATGCTGTGGAGCAGAAGCCTGAATGGTTAGGCTGGACAAGATCGTCACCAAGGCTGGCGATGGCGGCAAGACCCGCCTCGCCACCGGCGAACCTGTTTCAAAAGCCAGCGCGCGCGTCGAGGCTTACGGCGCCGTCGACGAACTGAACTCCGCGCTCGGTGTGGCGCGGCTCTACACCACCGCTGACCCGCTGCTCGATCCCATTCTCGATCGCGCGCAGAATGATCTCTTCGATCTCGGCGCCGATCTCGCGACCCCACACGCGGATGATTTGAAATTCGAGCCGCTGCGCATTCAGGCGAGCCAGACAGATCGGCTTGAGCGTGAAGTGGACGACCTGAACGCAAAGCTCGAGCCGCTGACATCCTTCATCCTGCCTGGCGGATCGCCGGCGGCCGCGCATCTGCATCTGGCGCGCGCGATCGCGCGGCGGGCCGAACGCGCCATCGTCGCACTCGCGGATGCTGAACCAATTTCGCCGGAAGCTGTGAAGTTCGCGAACCGGCTTTCAGATCTGCTGTTCGTGGCGGCGCGCTACGCCAACGATCAGGGCAAAGCCGACCTGCTTTGGAAACCAGGCGCCAACCGCTGATGCGCCTCGTGGTCGATACGTCGGTCATCGTCAAAGCAATCAGGAACTTCAACGGCGCTTCCGCGGCGCTGATCCAGGAGGCGATCCGCGAACGGGTCGTTCTGCTCGTCTCCACGCCGCTCTGGCTGGAGTACGAGTCGGCCCTGCAACGTCCCGAGCACTGGGTCTGGCCGGGCTTCGGCGCGGCGGATGCTGACAGATTTCTCGACGTATTGGCAAACATCGCCACGCCCATCGAGATCAGGTTTCGTTGGCGTGGCATTCTTCCCGATCCAGATGACGAAATGGTGCTCGAAACGGCAATCAACGGCGGGGCAGATTTTCTTGTAACGTTCAATCAGCGCGACTTCGCGCCGGCTACGACAGCGCTTGGATTGGAAATATGCCGTCCCGATGCTATCTTAGCCCGATTGAAAGAACGTCCATGACAAAGCCGCTCACAATTGAGATCGACGAGGCGGTCGCCGAGCAGCTGACCCGCATCGCAAACGACTTAGGCGAAACGCCTGAGCAGATCGCCGCGCGTGCAGTGACAGCGAGCATCCAATCGTTCGAGTCCAATGTACTGTTCGCGCGGCGCGCAAAGGGGCTTGATCGCAGCGCGGCGCTCGCGTGGTTGCGCGAACTTGGACAGGAAGGCCCCGCCACCGACGAGGATGATCGCCTGCCTGCAGGCTACGCCCCAAACCGCTAATGCGCGGGGGCGTGCATCACATCGACCTTACGGTGAAGGACGCCGCACGCTCGCGTCCCTTTTACGAAGCGGTGTTGGGGCACATGGGCTACGTGCTCGCCACGGTTTACCCCGACGGCTATTGCGACTTTGACCTCAACGGCGCGCGCTTCTGCTCCATCGGCATCCGCGGCGAGAGCGGACCAAACGCCGGGCGCACGCACGATCGCTATACGCCGGGTTTGCATCACATCGCCTGGCAAGCGGAGAGCCGCGCGGATGTCGATGCGCTCTACGCGCTGCTGCGGGAGATCGGCGCAACGATCCTCGATCCGCCCGCCGACTATCCCCAATACGGCCCCACCTACTACGCCGTCTTCTTCGCCGATCCCGACGGTTTGAAGCTCGAATACGTGCACAAGCCCTAACGAAAAACGGCCCGCACTTTCGCGCGGGCCGCTCTAGCGTAACCAAGCCGGTTTTAGTTCGGCTTATCGTTCTTCTTCATCGCGTCCTTGGTGTCGCCAAGCACTTCGCGGGCTTCGCCCTTCGCCTTGTCGATCTTGCCTTTTGCTTCGAGCGATGCGTCGCCCGTTGCTTTGCCGATGCCTTCTTTCACCGCGCCCGAAACCTTGTCGGCCGCGCCTTTGACGTGTTCTTTGTCCATGAATTCAGTCTCCTTGGAATGGAGAAAGAACGCTGAACAAACGTCATCGTTCCAATCAGGTGATGTATTGCGCGCCGTTCATCGTAAGCGTGGAACCGGTCATGAAACCTGATCCATCTGATGCGAGGAATGACACTGTGCTGGCGATTTCCTCCGCCTTGCCGAGACGGCCAACCGGAATTGTCGAGATGATTTTCTTCAAAACATCTTCTGGCACCGCCTGAACCATCTCGGTGTCGATGTAGCCCGGGCACACGCAATTGACAGTAATGCCCTTGCTTGCGCCTTCCTGCGCCAGCGCCTTGGTGAAACCGATCATCCCGGCCTTGGCGGCGGAATAGTTCACCTGACCCGCCTGGCCCTTCTGACCATTGATCGAGCTGATGTTGATGATGCGGCCCCAGGCGCGGTTGCGCATGCCTTCGATGACCTGGCGTGTCATGTTGAAGCAAGAATCCATGTTCACGCGGATCACTTCCGACCATTGCTCATGGCTCATCTTGTGGAAGAAACCGTCGCGCGTGATGCCGGCATTGTTCACCAGCACGTCGATCGGGCCCAGCTGATCCTCGACCGCCTTGGCCGCCTTCACGCAATCGTCGAAATTCCCGACATTGCCCTTCACGACCATGATGCCGAGTTCCTTGGCGGTCGCGTCAGCGGCGGCGTCATTGCCGGAATAGCCGGCCGCGACCTTCATGCCGTCGGCCTTGAGCCGCGCCGAAATGGCCTTGCCGATCCCACGGGTGCCGCCGGTTACAAAAGCCACGCGCGTCGTCATGAAGTCCTCCCAGGTCCGTTTCGTCTGATGCGAAATCTCTGAGGTCACATTGCGCGAGTTCTGCCCGGAGGCAACCGTTCGTTCTTGGCGTTGCACGCGCGGTTCGCCACACTGAACCGGTATGATCCGGACCGTCGTCCTCTACGCCTTGGCCCTCGCCGCCGGCGCCTTCGCGCTGCAGTGGCTGCAGTACAATTACCTCGTCCGGACCTTCCCGTTTGAGATCTACATCGCGCTGATCGCGATCGCCTTCGCCGGTCTTGGCGTCTGGGCCGGTTTGCGGCTGGCGCGCCGCCCGCCATCGGCGACCTTCGAGAAGAACACCGCCGCCTTGGCGTCGCTCGGCATCACGCTCCGCGAGCAGGAAGTGCTCGCTCTGCTTGCGGCGGGCAAATCCAACAAGGAAATCGCCCAAAAGCTCGGCGTCTCCCCCAACACGATCAAGACCCAGATCGCCAGCCTCTACCAAAAGCTGGAAGTCCAGCGGCGCACCCAGGCCGTTCAAAAAGCGCGGGAGCTCGCGCTTATCCCCTGATCGCGCCTCCCCAAACGGCTGATTTTGCTGATTTGGTACTTTCGGGTGATGGATTGGCGGCCCGGGCGCCGGCTTGCTCGGCTCATCGCAACCCAAAGGAGCAAGCCCCATGTTCGCAACCGCCCTACGCTACGGCGCCATTTCCGGCCTGGTCGTCATCGCCGTCATCATCGCCGGCATGATGTACGCGGACGGCCCCGGCGGCGGCCACGCGACCTCATCGCTCTGGTTCGGCTACCTCGTCATGATCCTGGCGCTGTCGACGATCTTCCTGGCGATCCGCGAATACCGGAACAAGGCGCTCGGCGGCGTGATCAAATTCCTGCCGGCGTTCGGCCTCGGCCTGCTCGTCGCGGCCGTCGCGGGCGTCGTTTACGTCATCGCCTGGGAGACGTTCCTGCAGGTCAGCCACTATCCGTTCATGGAGAACTACACGGCCGCCATGGTTCAGGCGCAGCGCGACGCTGGCGTCAGCGGCGCCGAACTCGACGCGTTCATTGCGCAAATGGAAAAAGCCAAGGCCGATTACGCCAACCCGCTCTACCGCCTGCCGATGACCTTCATCGAGATATTCCCGGTCGGTTTCCTGATCGCGCTCATCTCGGCCGCCATCCTGCGCAATCCGAAAGTGCTGCCGGCGCGGGGCTGATCACGGGGACGGCGTCGCCGCCGGCGGCGCCGTTCGCGTTTCGCTTGAGCTCTGGGCGGCTCACCTCTAGGCCTTCGTCGCGGGCGGGGGAACGAGCATATGTTGGTTGGCATTTTTGTGCCCAGGGCCACGATCATGGGCCAGGGCACGATCGGCACGGGCGCGGCTCTGTTGGCGATCCTGATCGTCGTCGGGATGATCCACGCGTTTCTTGTCGCCGTCTTTTCAGCTATCGCCGCGGCGATCGTGACCATCGGCCTGCTCGTCGCCTCGACTGCGTTGCGCTGGGATGCGAATTTCAAACCGCGGCCATTGTTCAACGTACTGGTCAACGCGTTCATGGCGATGACCATCGTGACATGGCTCCTGGATTTGCTGCTGCACTCCTACTTCTCGGTGCCGACCATGATCGTCGCACTCGATCAACAAAGGTGCGATCCGTATTGCGCCGGATACTCCGGCAACACCTCGAACGCGCTGATCCAATCGGTCTCGGACTATTATCGCTACGCGGTCGCGACGGCGCCTGGCGGCGGATGGCTGCGTTATCTGATTCAGCACATTCCCGGCCTGATCGCGTTCGCGTGGGTTCTCGGCAGCGGCGAGCCGGATGCGTTTCAAGACCGCATCGCCGCGAACATCGCGTTACCCGGGCCAGGCGGGCGCTTCGCCGACAGCGCCACGGCGCACCTCGCGCGCAACAAGCTGAAACGCTTGGCGGTCGTCAGCGTCATCAGCGTCGGCGCCGCACTCGCCTTGGCGTTTCCGATCTTCGTTCAGCTGATGCTGGGGTTGCGCGGCTTGGCGCACTAACGCCTCCGGCGGGCTTTCTGATCGTAAGGCCGACCTGCCTGTACCCGTTCCGGCGTGGCAAAGGCTGGATACCCCGGCCGCCGCCTTTGCCCGTTGCTTGCGCCCGAACGCGTCCCGCTGTTAGCTGACGCAGGGGATGCCGATGACTGAATCCAGCCTGCCACAGACTCCGGACGAAATCTGGGACGCCATCATCGGCGCCTTTCCACCGCCGCTGCAGCCTTACGTGGGCTTTGTCGCGGCGCTGCTGGCCGGCCTGCTGGTTGTGCTCGGCCTGGTGAAGCCATTGTTTGAGTCCCTGGGGCGCGGCGCGCCCACCGCCGTCCCGGCAACCGGCAACGCCCATCTCGACGCCTTGCTCGCGCTCGAAGCCCGCGGAAAGCTTGATGACGGCGAACGGCGCAAACTGAAGGATGTGCTGTTCACGCATATCGTCGCGCAGGGCGCCACCGCCAGCGCCGGCGCAAAAGCTGAATCGCGCGATACATTCGATCAGGCCATCGACAACGTTCTCAATGAACAATCATCGAAGGAGGCGGCCACGCAACTCGCGGAATTCGCCAACGATCCGCTGGGCCAGGTCGACGCCATGCTCGCCCGCGCCCGGACCGCGGCTGAATTCAAGGAAGCGGGCGACCTCGCCTTTCTGCTCGATACAGATCGCGCCATGCGGGCGTACGAGAGAGCCCTGGCGCTCGATCCGAACGATTTGGACAACCTCTGCAAACTCGGAAGATGTCACTATCGAATTGGCGCCACCAATGAGGCGCGCGGAATTTGGAATGGTCTGATTGACACCGCACAGTCGCGGGACCCCACCGTGTTCTGCAAGGCGCTTATTGGTCTCGCAAGCTGCTGCTACCGGGAAAGCGACATCACCGCGAGCCGCACATTCGCGCATCGCGCCCTCGGCGCCGCGCAAGCTGTAGGCGCGCGCAAGGTCGAAGCGGCGGCGCTTCTCTCGCTTGGCACCGCCGCCGCCCTGCAGGACAGCACGGCCGAGGCTGAAAACTATTTCAACGACGCGCTCGCGATTGGTCAGGCGCTCGACGACAAAGGCGTCCAGGCCGAAGCGATCTCTCGGCGCGCGCTGCTTCTTGATGCGAGCGGCAATCACGATGAAGCCATTGAGCTGCTCAACAAGTCCCTTTCGCTGGCGCGCGAAAGCGGAGACCTCCGCAGCCAGGCCGACTCGCTATTGTGCTTGGGCAACGCAACCAGCGGAAAACAGGATTATCCCGCCGCGAAGAGCCACTACCAGGCTGCCCTCGCCGCCTACGGCCAGATCGGCGACAAGGAAAATGCCGCCACCGTGATGGGCAATCTGGGCAATGTGGTCGAAGAGCTGGGCGACCTCGGTGAGGCAAGCCGTCTTCAAACCGAAGCGCTCGCCATGCACCGCGAGCTTGGCAAGAAAGAGGGTCAGGCAAACTGCCTCTTCAGCTTGGGAAGCCTCGCGGAGAAACACGGCCGAGGCGAAGAGGCCGAGCGTTACATCAACGAAGCGCTTGTCCTCTACCGGCAGATTGGAGCGCGGATCAATGAAGGCGCCTCTTTGAACTATCTCGGCGTAATCTTGTACGACCGCGGCGACGGCGACGGCGCGCACAAGAAATGGCAGGAAGCGCTGGCGATCTACGAAGCGAGCAACAACACCGAATGCGAGGGCGCACGCGCCGCCCGCCAGAACCTGGCCTTGAAAACAACCGCCTAGCCTGGCGCGATTAGCGCTCCACGCACACCGCAATGCCCATGCCGCCGCCGATGCAGAGCGTGGCGAGGCCTTTGCTCTTGCCACGGCGTTGCAGCTCATAGAGCAGCGTCGTCAGCACGCGCGCGCCAGACGCGCCGATCGGGTGCCCAATCGCGATAGCGCCGCCATTGACGTTCACGATGTCCGTGTCCCACCCCATGTCCTTGTTCACGGCGCAGGCCTGCGCGGCGAAAGCTTCGTTGGACTCGACGAGATCAAGATCGCCGACCTTCCAGCCCGCACGCTCAAGCGCCGCCTTCGACGACGGGATCGGGCCAGTGCCCATCACTGTCGGATCGACGCCGCGCGAGGCCCATGAGGCGATGCGCGCAAGCGGCGTGAGGCCGCGCTTTGCGGCTTCATCCGCCGTCATCAGCACCAAAGCAGCAGCGCCGTCATTGATGCCCGACGCGTTCGCCGCCGTGACCGTGCCGTCCTTCTTGAACGCCGCGCGCAGCTTGGCCGCGCCTTCGATCGTGGCGTCGTGTTTGATGTATTCGTCGTTCTCGACGATCGTATCGCCCTTGCGGCCCGACACCGTCACCGCGACGATCTCATCCTTGAACTTGCCGGCCTTCTGCGCCGCGCTCGCCTTCTGCTGACTGAGCGTCGCGAACTGATCCTGCTGCTCGCGCGTGATCTGCCATTTCTCGGCGACGTTCTCGGCGGTGATGCCCATGTGATATTGGTTGAAGACGTCCGTCAGCCCGTCCTTGATCATCGTGTCGCTGAACGAGACATCGCCCATCTTCGCGCCGGTGCGCAGCATCGCCGCGTGCGGGGAAAGGCTCATATTCTCCTGCCCGCCCGCGACAATGATCTTCGCATCGCCTGCTTTCAGCTGCTGGTAGCCGACGACGACGGCCCGCAACCCCGAACCGCAAACCTGGTTCAGCGACCAGGCCGGGCTGTCGTCGGGGATGCCGGCGGCGCGGCTGGCCTGGCGCGCCGGGTTCATGCCCTGGTTTGCCGTCAGCACCTGCCCCAGCACTACTTCCGACACCTCCTTGGCGTCGACTTTTGCGCGCTGCAGCGCAGCTGTGATCGCGGTCTTGCCCAGCTCATGCGCGGGCGCCGCAGCAAAAGCGCCGTTAAAGGAGCCAACAGGCGTACGGGCGGCGGAGACAATGACGATATCGGTCATGACGAACGGGCTCCTGAGCAGCGAAGGGCTTGGACCGGAAGGGAGACTTGTCGGGCTCCTATCGCACAAGCGGCGCGCGAAATCCACGCGGACGGACTGCCAACGCCACCCCTAAACGGCGGCTTTGTCTTGCATTGCGGCGAAGGAAGCTGGATTCTGTTCCAAAGCCCTGACTTCGCGGGCGCAAACAATGAGGCGTTAGCGCTTTTGCGCGGATCGCCCAACAAAGAGGGACACCCAAGTGGCGGATACGAGTGGCCCCGCAGCAGGGGAAGCCGGCGGCGCAGAGGCTCAAGCCGCGCCGATCGTCATCAAGAAGTACGCCAACCGGCGTCTCTACAACACCGGCGAAAGCAAGTACGTCACGCTCGACGATCTCTCCGAGATGGTGCGCGAGAACACCGACTTCATCGTCCTCGACGCCAAGACCGGCGACGACATCACCCGCTCGGTGCTGACCCAGATCATCTTCGAACAAGAGAGCAAAGGTCAGAGCATGTTGCCGGTGCAGTTCCTGCGCCGCCTCATCCGTTTCTACGGCGACCAGATGCAAGGCTTCCTGCCGCCCTATCTCGAGATGAGCATGGAAAGCTTCTCGAAGGCGCAAGAGCAGATGCGCGAGAACATGTCCCGCACCTTCGGCGCATCGACGCCGATGGCCGCGTTCGAAGAACAAACCCAACGCAACATGGCGCTCTTCCAGCAAGCCATGAAAGTGTGGGCGCCGTTCGCCGCCGGCACGATGCCGAACATCCCGGGAATGCCCGGCATGCAAGCGCCGCGGCCTGGCGACAGCGAGGAAGACAAAGACGAGCAGCTCGCCGAACTGCGCAGGCAGATGGAGCAAATGCAGAAGCAGCTCGACGCCATGGCGCGCTCAAAAGGCTGATTATTAGCCAAACCCCTATCGCGAAAGCATTTTGACGCCGCGCTGCGGTATGCAATGGCTTGTCACAGATGGCGCGAGACTCTGCGGGAAGCTTGGGCGAGTTCGACATTCGCGAGCGCTTGGCGCCGCGTTCGCCCGTGTGGGCGGTCCAAATCGGGTTCGCGTTCGTCTGCATCTTCGCGGAGATCGTTGTCCGCGCGCTCATCAACCAGGTCTTCCCGGGCGCGGCGCCATTCGCTCTGATCTATCCCGCTGTCCTCGCCGCCACATTGTTCGCGGGCTGGCAGTGCGGCGTGCTCGTGCTCGCGATCTCCGAACTGCTGGCTTGGTATTTCGTTCTGCCCGTCGTCGGAAGCTTCGTGCTGGCCAATCCTCCGGCCGACGGCCCGCGGCTTGTGGTGATTTTCATCTCCGGCCTGATCGTCGTGTTTCTCGCCAGCGCTTTTCGCGGCGCGGTCCGCAACGCCGCGCGCCAGCGCACCGCGCAACTGGCCGAGCGCGACCTGCTGCTCCGTGAAATCGAACACCGCACCAAGAACAATTTCGCGATGGTCTCCGGCCTCATCGATATGCAGCGGCGCCGCTCCGACAGCGAAAACGTCAAAGCCGCGCTCTCCGGCGTCATGGCGCGGCTGGAAAGCTTCTCGCGCGCCCACGCACACCTGCACCATGCCGGCGGCGATCTCAGTGTCGTTGAAATGCGCAACTACGTCACCGGCCTTGGCGACGCGCTGGCCCAGGCGCTGACGCTCCAGGGCGGGGTGACGCTTTCGTCCGACGCTGACGATACGACAATGGACCGCGACCGCGCCGTCACCATCGGGCTCCTGATCAACGAACTCGTCACCAACGCCGCCAAGCATGCCTTCAAAGGCCGCGATCGCGGCGCGGTCGAAATTAAATTCAAACGCACGGACAATGGCTGGCGTCTGATCGTCGCCGACGATGGCGTCGGCATCGACCCGGCCAAGGCCGAACGCGCCAAGGGCGGGTTGGGCCAACGCCTGGTCGACGCGTTTGCGCGCCAGGCCAACGGCACTTTGAGCATCGACAGCGACACATCGGGCACGCGCGTCACTGTCGACTTCAAGGCCTAGCGGCGCTTCACCGTAACGCGCAGGAACGTCGCCGGAATGCTGGTCGCTCCGGCGCGGGGGGACCTGTTCTGCGCATCGAACAACGTTTCGAGTTCAGCCCGCAAGGCATCGGCCTTGCCGTTCTTCTCGGCCGCCTCGAACGCATTCATCGTCGGCCCGTAAAAGGCGCGGAACTCGTTCACGAACGCCTTCGGCTCTCCAGCGAAGTTGAACGTGTAGGTCTGACGCTCGCAGGCAATGTCCTCCGCCGGCACGCCCGCCGCGCCGAACCGCTCGATCACATTGGACTCAACGCCCCACGTCACGGGGCTGATGAAGCCTTCCGGCGGCGGCGGCGTGTAGGCGGCGCTGATCTTCAAAATCTGCGCAACCAAAGTCGGATCGCCAGGTATCCAATTGCCCATGACGATACGCCCGCCGGGCTTCGTCACCCGCACCATTTCCTTGGCGACATCGAACGGCTTCGGCGCGAACATCGCGCCGAAAATCGAGACGACAAGATCGAAGCTGTTGTCGGCGAGACCTTCGAGATTACAGGCATCGCCCTCCTGAAAGCGCACATTCGTCAGCCCCGCCGCCTTGGCGCGCGCATCGCCGGCCGCCACGAGGTTGGCCGCGATATCGACGCCAAGCACATCCGCGCCCCGCTGAGCCGAGGGCAGCGCCGTCGTGCCGTCGCCGCAGCCGAGGTCGAGCACTTTCATCCCGGGCTTCACGCCCAGGCTTTCAACCAGCGCATCGCCGCTCTCACGCATGGTCGCGGCCAACCTGGTGAAGTCGCCCTTTTCCCAGAGCGCTTTGTTCGGATTCATAACGCACCTCTTCCGCGAACGACTTAAAGCCGCGTCATCGCCGAAGCAGTGCCCGCCGTCACGAAAAGCTTAGTTCCACACCGGGGGCTTGCGATCCTTCCACGGCATTTCTTTTTCAAGCTGCCCCGCGAGACGAAACAGCGTCGCTTCATCCGCGTAGCGCCCCGTGAACATCATCCCGATCGGCAGATTGCTGTGGCTGTGCGCAAGCGGCAGCGAGAGCGATGGCTGGCCGGTCATGTTGAAGGGCGGCGTGAAGCCGAACGTCGCCGCTTGCCGGCGATCGAACTCCTTTAGATCGTCAGTCAGCGTGTCGAGGTAATCGACACGCGGCACATTGGTGCTGAGCACCGGCGTCAGCCACGCATCCCAAGTCTCGAACTTCTGCAGGATCTGCCGGTTCATCAGCCGCAATTGCTGCCAGCCCCAACCCGCATCCTGCGCGGTCAGTTTTTTGCCCGCCTCATAAGCGCGCCGCGCCAAGCCTTCGATATCGTCGCCTGGCTCGCGCCCCTTGATCTCAACCCAGCGCTTTATGCCCGCCGAAAAGTTCGCCGCGGAAACCAATCCCTGCGCGCGATAGAGCAGCCGATAGTCAATCCCCAGCCCTTCCTCGCGCACTTCGTGCCCAAGCGCCTTGAGCGTTTCCGCCACGCGCTCGAGCGCGGCCCGAATTTCAGGATCAACCGGCTTGCCGCCCGGGGTCTCGCTGGAGAACGCAATGCGCAGCTTGCCGGCCGGACGCGAAATCTCCTCCAGATACGGCCGCTCCTTGGCTGGATACGCAAACGGGCTTGCGGGCTCCGGATAGCCCGTTGCGTCCAACATCGCCGCGCTGTCGCGCACGCTGCGTGACACGACGTGGTCAACGCTAAAACCAATGGCGCGGTCGGCATCGTGCTGGCCATTCGGATTGCGGTCGCGCGTGACCTTCATCCCAACCAGCCCGCAGCACGCCGCTGGGATACGGATCGAGCCCAACCCGTCGCTCGCATGCGCAAGCGGCACGATGCCCGCCGCCACCGCGCTCGCCGCGCCGCCGGACGAGCCGCCGGAGATGTGATCGGTGTTCCAGGGATTGCGGCACGGCCCGAGCAGCGCTGACGTGGTTACGCCCGGAATGCCGAATTCCGGCGTATTGGTCTTGCCGGCAAGCACAACGCCCGCCGCGCGATAGCGCTTGGTGAGTTCACTATCTTCGCTATCGGCATCGACTTGCGCAAACCGGCTCGCGCTTGTGCGCGGCCAGTTCTTAACGCGCACGCCGAGGTCCTTGATCAGGAATGGGACGCCTCTGAACGGCCCGTCCGGCAGCGCTCCTGTCGCGGCCGCGCGCGCTTCATCGTAAGCTTTGTGAACGACGGCGTTGAGTTTGAGATTGTGCCGCTCGATGCGTTCGATCGCGGCGTCGAGAAGCTCCGCGGGCGTCACGTCGCGATTGCGGACCAGCTCCGCCAGCCCGAGCCCGTCATAGTCCGCAAAATTCTGCATGCGCGCCTCCGTCATCGCTAACGCTAGCGGTTAATTTTCGTTTGGCACGTGAAATGCAGGCCTCGCTTGCATGAGCGCCGCCCGCCCCGCGCCAGCTGCATTGGACGCCGATTTCGAGGAAATCGGCGATCAGCGCCGGACGGACCGGCGCACCAGCGATCGCCGCGCACCGCGCATGAAGCTCGATCCAATGTTTGCAGCAACGCTCGTCAACCAAATCGCGAAGGCCGAGCGCGCGCCTTTGCAAGGTTACGCTACCCCTACGGCCCACCTGCGCGCCGGCGCTGTGTTGAACGTGCGCGCATAGCACCCATTCCCGGATTGGCGCGCAGCGACAAGTCCGGGACCCATAAACGCGCTTGTTGGAAGGCGACCACAACAGCCGGCATACCAGAGGTAGGCATGCGTGTTTGTGGATCCCGGGCTCGATGCTTCGCATCGCCCCGGGAATGGGTGAGCGCTAACCAGCCGCCTTTTTCTTCGTCGCTTCGAATTCGGCCAGCCAGGTGTCGATCGCATCGAGCCGCGCTTCTATGCTCTCGATGCGATCCTCGGGGTCCGCGCCCGGCGCCGACTCCCGCACCGCGACGCCGCTGCGGATCGTCACCTCCAGCAGATCAACGCCGAGCACCCGCGAGAATTCTTTGAGTTCGTCAGCCGTGGGCGAGCGTTCGTTGGTGAAGATGGCGTGCAATTCACCACGATCGATACCCGTCGCGACGGCAAGCCCGACACGGTCGGTGCCGCGTGCGGCGAGGCGCTGGTCGAACCATGAAGCATCGAAAAAGAGCGCCATTCACCACCCAAGCTCTAGCGACGCCAGGACCGGCGCCGAACCTGCAGGACGGCGCCGAATGGCGTCGTTCATCATCCCCCGATTCGGCCGTTGGCTCGACTTCACGATCGCTCTGGCGCTCGGTTTATGGTGCATGTGAGTAAAGGGGAATGGGGAATAGCGAATGGGGAATAGGGCGCGATCACCCTATTCCCCACTCCCAATTCCCTATTGCCTCTTAGTGTTGCCCCGCGAACTCCACGTCGCGGCGGGCCGAGATGATCGTCACCACCACGCCGGCGAGCACGTCGAGCAGCGCCATCACCAGGATCACGAAGAACACGCTGGTGGCGAACGCCGGGTGCAGCAGGAACTCAACCAGGCAGATGATGAACACCAGCATCGACAGCGCGTGATTGAAAATCGCCGCGGTGCCGGTGGAGGTTGATTTCAGAAGTTCGATGAACAGCAGGATAAGCGCGAGCAAAATGAGCACGTCGCCAAAGGCGATCGTCCATTCGGCGCCGGACGCCATCGGCATACGCACCCAGGCGTCCTGCAAATGTTGACGCACTGAAGCGCCGTCGCCGCTATTGGCCGCGGTGGCGCCGAATGCCCAGATATTGTACGTCAGAACCGGGATCAGGATCAGCGGAAAGACGTTGAAAATGGCCCCCATGGGACTCCCCTGCTGTTGCGTGCGAGACCGACGCCCCCGCGTCGCCGCCGTTTGTAAAGCTAGTCGTTCGCCCGGGTCGACGCGATCATTCATAACTCGTCAGCTCCCCCAGGCAGACGCCCCCGGCTTCTCAGCCACATAACGCCCCAGAGGTCCGTCATGTTCGCGGCCAGTCTGCCGAGATTCGTGTACTTCGAGCGACCCGCGCTCCGTTGTCGATGATTAACCTCCAAAAACTCGACTGCATAGCCTTCGCGCAGCATCAGTGCGGCCATGAAACGGTGCATATGGTCAAAGTATGGGAGGCGCAAAAAAGCTTCGCGTTTGAACACTTTGACACCGGAACCGCTGTCGATTGCGTTGTCTTTCAGCGCCGCGCGGCGGATGGAATTGGCGATACGGGATGCAGCGCGCTTGCTCCAATTGTCCTGCCGCTTGAGGCGGTTTCCGGCTACCATGCCCAAATCCGACGGCGCTTCGGGGCGCGTCAACTTCGCCAAAAGCCTCGGCAGATCGGCGGGATCGTTCTGACCATCGCCATCCAATGTGCCGATAATCGGCGCGCGCGCCGCCAGCACGCCGGTGCGCACAGCGCGGCTTTGGCCGGCATTGTGGCGATGACCAAGCACACGCAACGCAGGCAATTCGGCCTTCAACGCCGCCAGTTCCGCACGCGTGTCGTCACGGCTGGCGTCATCCACGAAGATGATCTCGTAGCTGCGCCCATCGAGCACGGCGGCGATCTCGCGTGCGAGAGCGGCGGCGTTGCCCTCCTCGTTCATGACGGGGACCACTACGCTAAATTCGATAGTCTCGGCCAAGCGGCGTCCCCGGGCGCGTGAAAAGCCGGGTCTCTTAGCCGCTCCAGGGCCATGAAGCGAGTGGGAGCACCTCGCAGGGCTGCAAACCGTCACACTGACCGGCCAAACTGGACCCTCGATGGCTACACCTGTCTCCCCGGCATTGTTCGACCAGTTCGCGCGCGGCTGGCGGGGCTACGTCCTCATCGCACTCATCGCGCTGACCTCGGGTCTGCTCGGCGCGACACGCGTGCCGGTCACCGACGTCGACGAAGCCCGCTTCGCGCAAGCGACGCGGCAAATGATCGAGACAGACGATTACCTCCGCATCCGCGTTCAGGACGCCGAGCGCAACCGCAAGCCTGTCGGCATCTATTGGCTGCAGGCGGCGTCGGTGAATGCGCTGCGGCCACACCTTGAGCGGCTGAACACCATCTGGCCGTATCGTCTGCCCTCGGCGCTGGGATTGATGCTCGCCAGCCTCGCGACATTATGGGCCGGCGCGACATTGTTCGGCAGACGCGAAGGCGTTGTCGGCGCCGCGATCTTCGCGGTGGGCCTGCTCGCTGGCGTCGAAGGCATGCTCGCGAACACCGACGCGGTGATGACCGGCTTCACCGCACTGGCGCTGGCCGCGCTCGCGCAATTGCGCGCCGGCACAACACGGCCGCGCATCGTCTCGCTCGCCTTCTGGATCGCGATCGGTTGCGGGATCATGATCAAGGGTCCGATCACGCCGCTGGTTGCGCTGCTCACACTCGCCACTCTTGTGCTGTGGGAACGCCGCGCCGCCTGGGCAAGGCCACTCGCGTTTTGGCCGGGCCCTGTGCTCGCGCTCGCCATCACGCTGCCGTGGCTGATCGCCATCGGCGTCGCGACCGGGGGCCGCTTCTACACCGATTTTCTCTTGCACGAGATTGGCCCGAAACTTGTGTCCGGCGGCGATCACCGTCACGGCGGCATCCCCGGCTATTATTTGCTCTGGCTGCCGCTCCTGATCTTCCCGGCCAGCTACGCGCTTCCCGCTGCCGCGCGTTTGGCCTGGTCCACGATCCGCGCGCCGCGCGACGACGACGCCAACGCCCCGTTCCGTTTTCTCATCGCATGGGCAACGCCGACATTCCTGTTCTTCGAAATCATGCCGGCAAAGCTCATCCACTACACGTTGCCGGCTTACCCCGCGATCGCGCTCATGTGCGCGGCCGGGCTCTTCGCGATGCGCGGCAAACGCTGGCGTACGGCGCATCCTGCCGGCCTCGTGCTCTTCGGCGTCTCCGGCGCGCTCTTCGTCGCCGCCATGGCGGTCGTCTCGACATTCATGCCTGGCTACCTCGCCGACGCTGGCGTCCGCCGCGCGGTCGCGACGGCGTTGATCGGCGCCGCGACCGTTGGCGCTGCGATCGTCGGCCTCATCCTGCTGCGCCGCCCCACGACGCGCGCCATCGTGCTTGTGGCGTGCGCGCTGACGCTTTCATTCAGTCTGCGCGAGCGGTTGCTGCCCGAGGCGCGCACGCTCTTCGTCAGCAACGAAGCCGCGGCCACCATGACGCGCGCGCGCCTGACGCCGCAGGAAGGACAGAACTTCTGGATCGTCGGCTACGAACAGCCCAGCATCATCTTCCTGACCCGCACCTGGGTGCGCCTGGTTGAGATCGGAAACGTCGCGCAAACGCCGATCAACGCCGGCGACGGCATCATGATCGAAGGCCGCGTGTTCGATCAGGCGCAAGCCGCGCTTTCGGCGCGCGGCCTGGAATTTGAAGCCGCGGATCAGCCCGCGCGCGGCATGGCCATCGGACGCGGCGAATACATGACGCTGAACATCGGCCGCGTGCGCGAAATCGCTAGCGGTTCTTCCGCGGCTTCCCCGCAACCAGATCCCTGAGCGTCAGCAAAACCACAAGCGCCGGCCCCGCCACCGAAGCGAAGGCCTTTTCGAGCGGCGTCTGCGCGCTCTTGACCGCGAACCGCGTCAGCCCCTGCACTTTGCGGCTCTTGCGCGCCTGCGCGAACTCAAACTGCACGCCAGAAGCATCGGGTTGAAACAGCACGCTGCCGCCGGCGGCGACGGCACGGCGGCAAAGATCAAGGTCGGCGCAATCGGTGTCGAACTGTTCATCGAAACCACTGAGCTGAACAAAATCTCCGCGCGGGATCAGCATCAGCGCCCCGGAGACAGCGCCGACCTTCGTCGCCGCATCTTCACGCCTGCGCGCACGCGCCGGTCGCGCCGGCCACTGAACCGCCACAGCGATCGCCGAAAACGTATTGAGCGAACCTGCCCGCGCGGCCTGCCGCTCGCGGCCTTCAAGATCGAGTAGGCGCCCGCCGACGATCCAGGGCTGCTTGGCCTCGCCGCCCGCCGCCGCCAGCCGCGCCACCGCGCCACGCTGCAACACGACGTCGGCATTCAAAAACAGCAACCAGCGGCCGAGCGCCGCCTCGGCGCCGACATTCGCCGCCGCCGCGGTGCTCAAGCTTGGATCGGCGGTGACAACATGCACGTCGCGGCGGTCAGCCCGGAACGCGCGCAACGTCGACGAAATTTCCTCGGCATTGTCATGATCGACAATAACGAGTTCATCGATCCAGTCTTCGGCGAGCGCGCTGCGTAAGCAAAGGTCAAGCGGCGCGCGCCCTGAAGCGCTCGCGCAAACCTTGTGCGCGACGACGATCGCCGTGACACGCGGCTCCAATGTCGCGTTCGCCGACCGTGCGCGTGACGGATGCCTGTCCAACCCTGTCTCCGCCCCCTACCCGCGGCCATCCTGGATTGCGGCCTGCCCGTCTGTAAAGATGCTCGGCTACCGCAATCCATAGCCGCGCTCACGGTCATCACATCGGGACCCGTTCCCGCCACTGCAAGTCATACAGGCCGGACCAAGCGAATCCTGGCAGTTCTGCTCGATGGACCCGCGTCATGTTCAGCTTGTGCAACACTCGTTCGCTCGTGCGTCACGCATCGGCGCGCACGTAGCGGCCACATTTTACAGCGAATTATTCGCGATTGATCCAACGCTCCGCCCCCTGTTCAAAGGCGATATGATCGCTCTCGGCGTGAAGCTGATGAGCATGCTCGAATATGTCGTCACACGCCTCGATCACCCCGAATCCATGCTCCCGGAGGTGCGCGCGCTGGCCGTGCGCCATATCGATTACGGCGTGGAAAGCCACCATTACGCAACCGCCGGCACGGCCTTGTTGCGCACGCTGCGCCACGAACTGGGCGCCGATTTCACCCCGGAAACCCGCGCCGCGTGGGTCGAGGCGTACCAATTGCTGTCCGACGAGATGCGCGAGGCGGCTTATGGCGCCGCCCCGCGCTCCCGCTAGCGTTTGAGATCGGGCGGCGTCGCCTCAGCGACAAGCGCCTCTTGTGCATCCGCGAGCGACATCACGTGCTGCTCTTGGCTGCCAAAGCGCCGGATCGCGACACCCCGCTCCTCGGCTTCCTTTTTGCCGACCACCGCAATAGCCGGCACCTTCATCAGCGAGTGTTCGCGGATTTTGTATCCGACCTTTTCGTTGCGGAGGTCGAGTTCGACGCGCAGCCCAGCCTTACGCAGCGTTCGGGCAACGTCCTCGGCATAATCGTTCGCATCCGACGTGATAGTCGCGACAACCACCTGCACGGGCGCGAGCCACATCGGAAACGCGCCGGCGCAGTTTTCGATCAGGATGCCGATGAAGCGCTCCAACGATCCGAGGATCGCGCGGTGCAACATCACGGGGCGATGCTTTTGCCCATCCTCAGCCACGTATTCCGCATCGAGACGATCCGGCAGCTGATAGTCGAGCTGGATCGTGCCGATCGTCCATTCGCGCCCGATGGCGTCCTTCACCGAGAAGTCGAGCTTCGGCGCATAGAACGCGCCGTCGCCTTCGGCGATCACCGGCTCAACACCAGCCGCGCGCGCCGCATTCAGCATCTGCGCTTCGGCCTTGTCCCAGAACTCATCTGAACCAACGCGCATTTCAGGCCGCGTCGCCAGCGCGATCTTGTCGCTCTTCATGCCGAAATCGGCGTGGATCGACCCGGCAAGTTGAATGAACCGCGTCGTCTCTTCTTCGATCTGATCCTCGCGACAGAAGATGTGCGCATCGTCCTGCGTAAACGCGCGCACGCGCATCAGACCATGCAGCGAACCTGACGGCTCGTAGCGATGGCAGGCGCCGAACTCGGCCATGCGCAGCGGCAGATCGCGGTAGCTCTTCTGCCCGAACTTGAAAATCTGCACATGACCTGGGCAGTTCATCGGCTTGAGCGAAAGCGTTTCCTCTTCCACCGTCTCGCAAACGAACATGTTTGGCCGGTACTTGTCCCAGTGCCCGGACTTTTCCCAGAACACGCGGTCAAGCACCTGCGGCGTGCGCACTTCCACATACCCGGCGGCGTCCAAGCGGCGGCGCATGTAGGCCTCGATCGTGCGCCACAGCATCAGGCCCTTCTCGTGCCAGAACACCATGCCGCGCCCCTCTTCCTGCATATGGAAGAGGTCCATCTGACGGCCGAGTTTGCGGTGGTCGCGCTTCTCAGCTTCTTCAAGACGCAGCAAATGCTCTTCGAGCTGCTTCTCGTCAGCCCAAGCCGTGCCGTAGATACGCTGCAGCTGCTGGTTTTTCTGATCGCCACGCCAATAGGCGCCCGCCAGCTTCATCAGCTTGAAGGCTTTGCCGAGCTTGCCCGTCGAAGGCAAATGCGGCCCACGGCAAAGATCGCCCCACTTGTCGCCATGCGAATAGACCGTGATCGGCTCGCCCGGCTTGATCACTTCATCGATCGTCTCGGCTTTGTAGATTTCGCCAAGCGATTTGAAGTGCGCGATCGCATCCTCTTTTTGCCAAACCTTGCGCTGAATCGGCAAATCGGCATCGACGATCTCCTTCATGCGCTTTTCGATCTTGCCGAAATCGTCCGTCGAAAACGGTTCGGCGCGCGCGAAGTCGTAGTAAAAACCATCCTCCGTCACCGGACCGAACGTCACTTGCGTGCCGGGAAAAAGCTCCTGCACCGCCTGCGCCATCACGTGCGCCGCATCGTGGCGCAGCACTTCGAGGCCATCGGCGCTATCGCGCATGACCAGTTCGAATTTGCCACCGCCTTCCAGCGGGCGCGTCAAATCCCACCACGCGCCATCGATCTTGGCGGCCACAACCTTCTTTGCCAGCGATTTTGAAATGCCTTCCGCGACCGCCAGCGGCGTCACGCCATCGTCGTACGAACGCTCGGCGCCATCGGGAAATTTAAGAGAAATGCTCATAACTTGCTCTTCTTATTTGCTCCCCCGCTTGCGGGGGAGCTGTCACGCGAAGCGTGACTGAGGGGGAGGTGCGCTTCACCGTTGACCGTTGGTGCGGTTGCGCCCCCTTCGTCATTGGCTTCGCCAATGACACTTACCCCGCTTGCGGGGGAAGAAACGGGAGGCGGCCTGTAGCCACCTTTCCAATCGCCATAGCGCCAAGGGCGCCACCACGAATTCGTCCTGATCTCGCGCGGCGCCGGGTCCCAGCCATGCCCGCCCCAAGGCGCGCACCGGCAGAGCCGCGCGCCCGCCATCCAGCTTCCAGCCCACGCGCCATGCATGCGCACGCAATCAGCAGCGTACGATGAGCACGTCGGCCGATAGCGGCACGCATTGCCGATGAGCGGCGAAAGCGTCCACTTATAAAGCTGGATAAGGCCCAGAAGGCCCCGCGCAGGAATGCTCGGCGACATCACAAACTACAGCGATTTGATTGGTTCACGATCGGGGCCAAGCGCAGCCGCTGCGGCGCGCCCGATCCCGCGCCGCCGGCTTTAGTAGGTCGTAGTCGTGACGAAGCGCCGGATCATCCGCCGTAAATAACACGTTCCGCGCATTTGCAAACCCGTTCCCGCTATGGGAACCGGATCGGCCGCCGAGGGATTGACGCCCGATGCCTTCGGAACGCACGCCAGGACGGGTGATCATAACCTATGGCCGCAGCCTGATGGCGCTGGTCATCGCGCGTTCGCTGGCCGAACGGGGCGTCGAGGTCATCGCATGCGACGATGTCGGCATGACCGTGTGCTCCTTTTCACGCCACGTGCAGGAGACCTTTACGGTCGCGCCCTGGGAACGAGAGCCCGAGCAATTTCTGCAAGATCTGCAGGCCGCGGTGCTGGAATACGCGCCGGCGGACGGGCGTCCCTACGTGCTGATGCCCGTCTTCCGCGACATCGACCTGATCGCGAAAAACCGCAAGCTTTTCGAGCCCACAATCAAACTCGCCGCACCGCCCATTGCGAGCATCGAACTGGTGACGCCAAAAAACCGGTTGGCCGCGCTGGGCGCCGAGCACGGCCTTAACATTCCAGAAACCTGGATTCCCGCGTCACTAGAGGAGTTAGGCGAGATCGCGCCGAAGCTCACTTATCCTGTCATCTTCAAACCAGCCGATGGCGCCGGCGGACGCGGCGTTTGCCGCGCGCAATCCGGGGAAGAGCTTCATACCTGCGCAACTGAACTGGGATTTGAGCCGCCGCCTCTGATCCAGGAATGCATCGAGGGCGACGATTATTGCGTGGCGGTGCTGGCGCGCGCGGGCGAACTGAAGGCGATCATGGCGTATCGCAACGTCACGACGTTTCCGCGTGAGGCGGGCGCGGGCGCCGTGCGCGAGACCGTCGACGCGGAGAATTTCCGGGCGGAAACCGAAAAGCTGCTCGCGGCGACGGCCTGGGACGGCGTCGCGCAAATCGACTTTCGCTGGAGCGGCAAGTCTTCCGACACGCCCAAGCTCATTGAAGTCAACGCGCGGTTTTGGGCCGGGATTTTTCATTCCGTTGAATCGGGCGTGGACTTTCCATGGCTGCTCTACCGCCAAACAATCGGTGAAGATGTCGGCGTCAGAGACGAATCCGACATCGGCGCAGTGACCAAGACCTCTGGCGCCTGGCTGCTCGCGGCGATCGAGGACATCGCCGCCTCCGATCCACATTTCAACGCCGCGTCCGAAGCCTGGAGCGAAGCGAAGAGCAATATCAAGTCCGGCGCGATGCTGGCCGCAATCGAGAACGCGGGCAAAGCCGTCAAAGAGACGTTCTCGCTGAAGAGCGCCGCCAGCGAGTTACGCGACACGTTGCGGTCGTTGAAAGATGCGCCAAGTGAACTCAGCGAAGCAAGAGACCCGCTCGTCGGACTCGGCGCCCTGTTTGTGCTCTCGTCGCTCGTGCGTCACGGCAAGCTCCCGCCCGAAGTGACGTACAAGCCCGACGAAAGCAGCGCGGACCTCGAACCGCCGCCCACGCGTAAGCGCCCGGTCATTGGCATAACCAAGCCGGAGGAAGGCGATACGTTGGCGTATCTGGCGATGCGGCTCGCGGTTTGGCTGGCCGGCGGCGATGCGGTGAAAGTCACGGCGCGCGCGCCGCGCGATCCCCGTTCGATCGACGGACTGATCTTCGGCGGCGGCTCGGACGTGTATCCCAAGCGCTACCAGGGGCAGCCGAAAGAGGGGTATCGCTACGACCTGGCGCGCGGCGACATGGAAGCGTCGTGGGCGCTCGCGGCGCGGCGTCACAATTTGCCGGTGCTTGGGGTTTGCCGTGGCGCCCAGATGCTCAACGTGCTGGCTGGCGGCACGCTGCACATGGACCTCTCCGAGTTCAATCCGAAGCGGCACCGCAACCCAATTATCCGCTTCTTCGAACGTTACCCGATCCGCATCCGCTACAAGTCAAAGCTGTCGGCACTGACGCGATGCCCGAAGCAAATGCAGGTCAACGCCATTCACTCGCAGGCGATTGATCGGCTTGGCGCTGGCATGACTGTCAGCGCGCGCGAACCCAACGGCGTGATCCAGGGCATTGAGGATACATTGCAGCCGTTCTGGATTGGGGTGCAGTTTCACCCGGAATTTTTGATCTACCGCGCGCCATTTCGCCGGCTGTTCCGCGCGCTGGTCGAAGCGGCGGCCGCGCGTGCGGAGGAGCGGCGCATGGCGCATCTCCGCAAATTGGAAGCCGACGCGAAAGCGGCCCCGAGCAACGCCGCAGCCGCTTAGCTCTTAGTGTGCCTTGGCGCCTACGAGGCCCCGGCCCCGCGGTCGACGCGCCGGCACTGAACCTGCGTGAACGCGCCCCAGCATTCGACATAAGCGGCGCCCGGCATGTCGATCGTGAACTTGGACGCCACATAGTACGTCTCGTACCGGCCCTGACCCGCCATCATGCCGGTGACAAAATCGACGATGCCGTCCAGCGAAATGCCGGATTGTTGCTGAACCTGGCTGGTCTGTTCTTGCGCCTGCGCTTCAAGCAAAGCGCGTGCTGCTGCTTCATGGGTTTCGCGCGTCGGCACGGTGAAATACGCGGCGACGCCAATCAAAATCAGAAGCAGCAGCATTCGCATGATTAGCCGCCCGTGCGCGTGTCAGCGGCGCGGTTGCATTGCACCTGCTGGAACGCGCCCCAGCAGGTAACGACCGGTTGGCCGTCGAGCGTCACGTTGTACTTCGCGGCGACGTAGTAATTGCTGTAGGCGCGATCGCCCGCGAGCGCTGTCGCCACGCCTTCAAAACCCTGACTGATGGTCTGCGGATCGCTCAGCACCGCCTCGGCGCGCTCGCGCATCACCGCTTCTTCCGGCTTGGTGAAGTAACCGGCCACGCCGGCCAGCACCAAAAGCAACAAAATCCATTTCATGTGACGTACTCCCAGGTCCCCAATGGCCGGACGCTAGCCGCAAAAGGCCCGTCCCGGAAGCCGATCAAACCGCTTTGCGGCGCTTCGGGGCGGCGGGCGGCGCAAAAGCGCCCGAGAGTTTCTTCGGCGCCACGGCGCGCCAGCTTTCGTCCAGATAGTCGATCAGCTTGGCGACCGGCGGTTTCGCCTTCGCGGTGAACCGGAACGTGACCCAGCCGGCGCGCCCGAGGCCATACTCGGTTGGCGCCGCGCCTTTGATTTTCAGCGCTTCCTCATTGCGGAACGGCAGCTTCATCGAGCACGCCCAGCCGCCCTCTTCGTCCTCGCCGAGGAACAAAAACACTTTCTTGCCAGCGATTTTGAAAGCGCTGTGACCCCAGGGAAAATCCTCCACCGTCTCGGGATACACGAGCGCCGCCTTACGCATGTCCTTCGCCAGCGCGTGCTTGAGTTTCGGCGCGCTCACTCTTCGGCGCCCATGCAGCGCCGATTTTCTTCGGCGGTGACGCGATCGGCTCCAATGCTCACAGTGGCGACATCGAAGCACGAACCTCCAGCTTCGCGCACGCGCGTGCACTCGCTGCCAACTGCGCTGTGCTGACACTCGAAGCCTGCGGCGGCGAGATCGGCGATCAACGCGGATGGCAGTTCGTTTGCGGCATAGCGGCTAGCGACGTAAGCGGGCGCATTGGCGATCAGCGCTTCCGCCGAAAATGCCGCGCGCGTTTGCGCGCTACTCAGGCCCGCGAAGAAAAACAGGCTCGCCGCTAAGATCAAAAACACCCGCATGTACGGAGTATAGGCATGCAAGCCGCCAGGTTGGATAGCCCTATTCGCGCGGGCTAGGGGTGAGGCGGGTCGTCGTTTTCGCGCTCTTCGAGCTTCTTGGCGTCCTTCGCTTCGACCACATGTTGCGCCGCGGGATTTGTGAAGGTGTTCAACTCCATCAGCGCCGAACCTAAGGCGCCGGTCTGCGCTCGTTTGCGTCGCCAATAGATCCAGCCGCGCTCTTCCGCCCACAGCCCGAGGCGGTCGATCAGAAAGAAAGCGACTAGGGCGCCGCCGATCCAAGGCGCTGTGCTCAGCATCACGCCGCCTTCTTTTGCGCCTGATCGAGCGCTTCAACCGCGGCGTCGAACGCCAGCATCGTCGAAGCGTGCCGCGCCGGATAATCGCGCACGCCTTCGAGGTGGCGCAACTCCCAGAAACGCCCAGTCGGCGGCGGCCCTTCGCCCTTCAACATGGCGCGCAGGCCATCGCGCGCATCGCGGATTTCCTTCGCTGTCGCGCCAATCGCGTGCATCGCAAGCACGCCGGTCGCCGCCTGCCCCAGCGCACAGGCTTTCGGGTGCACGGCCACGTTGGTGACCACGCCATCACGCAGCGCCAATTCCACGGTCACCACAGAGCCGCAGACGCGGCTCACCTTCGTGGCCGCCCCGTCTGGCGCGTCGAGACGCCCAACATGGGGAATATCGGCCGCGAGCTCCATGATCCGGGGGTGGTAGAGGTCGTCCATCCGCCCTTATGTGGCCTTCCTTCGCGGGCAAGCAACGGGCAAAATCGGCCCTCTGGAGCGGCGAGCATGTTGCGACGCACATTACTGATCAGCGCGCTTGGCGCTTGGCCCGCCGCCGCCTGGGCGCAAACGCCGGAAGCCGCGACGCCGCCGCCAGCGGCGCGGCGCGAGCCTGAAGTCATCACGCCCACGAACGCGCTCGAATATGCGTTTGTCTCCGCGCTCACCAACGAAAACATGCGGCCGATCTTCCGGCGCTATTTAATGGAAACCCACGTCGCGCTCGCGCTCACCGAAGCTGGCGAAGACGCCGCCCCGCGCGAAATTCGCGTGCGCGAAGGCTTCAACGCCGGCGCCATCTTCACCAGCGAGCAGCGTCTGCAGCAGGTGCTCGGCGCCGACGCGCCGCACGTCATCATCAACGGCCGCGCCGCGCTGACGCGGCTCGTCGGCAAGAACGTCGTGATCAATCCGGGCCTAGTGCCGATGCTGACACTCGAGCCGCGCGACCTTGCGGTCTATCTCGCCACCCAAGGCGAAAGCTCAGCCGGGCCCACCCAATAGGCCATCGCCGCCGCAACGGCGATCATAGAGCCCGCGCGTACGCGCCAGCGCCTCGCCTTCGGCAACCAGATGCACCTGCCATGTATGCGTGCAGCCGTTCGCGGTCGTTGTCTTGCGGCACACTTGCGCCGGCGGATCGCCGCGATTGCCCTCCGCGCGCGGCGGCGCGGCGCTGCAGTTGAAATCATTGCGCCGCAGATCGCCGGAGACGCTCGCCAGCGGCAGGCCCGCCGCGTAACGCGCGGTCACGCCCTGCTGAAACGCCTGCAGCGTCGCCGCCTCCGTCGCGTTGCGCCAATCGCCAAGCTCGATCGCCGACGCCGGGATCGAAGCCGGCCCCACGGGCGGCGGCGCGGCGCCCGTCGGCAGCGTTTCGCAAGCGCCCAGAAGCAGCGCCAGGCTGACGGCAATCGTACGTGCGTGCTTCATATCCCTCACCTGTTAGCGCCGAGGCACATCTGCTCGAACCCGGCGACAGGTTCGCGCTCACCGCGCTCCAACACAACATACCAGTCAAACGCGCATTGGCGCTCCATGATTTCAATCCGGCAGTCCAAACGGCGCTCGTCCTCGCAAGCAAAGCCATTGGCCTCCAGGCTCGCGCGCAGCTGAGCCGTGTTCTGGCCCGCGAAACGCTGGCGGATCTGGGCCTGGAAGGCCGGCGCATAGGCGGCCGGATCGGCGCTTTTCCAGCGGCCAAAATCGATGCCGCCGCTCGCCACGCCCTCAGGCGGCGTCGTCTGGCCTGGCGCGCTCGGAGGGCGCTCGGCGGTGCCGCGCTGGACCGGAAACGGCGAGGGGCCGCCGCTCGCCACATCAGCGCCGCCGCTACCGCCGCTGGCGCACGCACCCAAAAGCGCAACCAAAGCAATCGCCATTACCCGCATGCGTATGTCCTCGTTCCCCCCCGCCCTGGTGCTTAGTCGGCGCGGGCGGCTGCATCAAGGCGCATAGCCGAACACGAAATCCTGACGCCGCCTGGCACGCAGGCGATGCTAGGGCTGGTGCAAGAACGAGGCTGAATTGGGCAAAACAAAAACGAGCGACCGCGCAAGAGGTCCAACCCGCGCCGAAGGCAAATGCCTCTGCGGCGCTGTCATCGTCGAGATCGCCGTGCCAGCCCAATGGGCCTGGCACGATCATTCGCCCTCAACCCGCAAAGCCCACGGCGCCGCCTACGCAACGTACGTTGGCTCTTGGGCGAGCCGCTTCCGCTTCGTGCAAGGCGAAGACAATCTCACGCGCTACGACGATAAAGAACGCGGCGGCGTGCGCAGCTTCTGCTCCACCTGCGGGTCGCCGGTCACCTTCCAACGCAACACGCAGAACGTGAACATCCCGCGCGCGCTGTTCACCAGCGGCGTCGGTCGCGAACCACGCTATCACCTCGCCATCGATCAACTACAGGAATGGACCTATCTCGGCGAAAAGCTCGGCCCGCTAAAAGGATTCCCAGGCGTCGTATGGACCGGCGGCAAGAAGAAGCGGGCGTAACTAAAACAGCGTCGGCGTCCGTTGAAGGTTGTGCAGCGTATCGCGCGTCTCGTGGCTTTGCTGGCCGTTGCGCGACCGGCACGTCACCAAGCTCGCCAACCGCGTTCCGGTAAGATTGCGCATTCTGCAGCGCCGCTCGCGAGTCTGCGCCTCTTCTTCCGTTTCTTGTTGTCGCTGCGTCTGAGTGGTTTGAATCGTCCCTATTTGAGCCGGCGGAGGCGTCACGGCCGGTTGAACGGGGTCCGTCGTCTGCAGCAAGAGAGCCAGTACAACCTCAAGCATCGCGATTCCTCCCTCTGACGAGAAGACAATCGCCGCGCGGAATTTTTTTGCAAACGGCCTGCGACGAGGCAGTGCTCACGTTTCGGTGAAGCCGACAATGAACCGCCCCGGATTGCTCCGGGGCGGTTCGCGTTTCAGCTCAGCTTATTGGCTGAGAATGACGCTCAGAATGACGCCGGTAGCGATGCCGACGAGCAGGTAATCGCCGCGATCGTCTTCTACGTAGCGATAGCCGCGCGGCGGAGCGCGAAGGTGCTCGCGACGATAGTCAACTTGGCGATAGCGGCCCTGGTAATAACTCGGCAGACGGTCGCCGCGGCGCCAATCGCGATAGCCGGCCTGGTAGCCACGATGCGCGGCTTGCGGCGGGCCATAATACCATCGGCCATTGTAGCTGTAGCCATTGTTGCGGGCGTCGTTCCAGCGGCCGTTGCCACGGTCATTGCGATCCCAATTATTGTCGCCGCGGCCGCGATGGTCGTTGGCGCGATCGCCACGATTGTCGTCACGGCCACGATCATTGCGATCATCATTGCGACCACGGTTGTCGTCGTTGCGATCACCGCGATTGTCGTTTTGGTCGCCGCGATGGCCGCGGTCGAAATCCTGAGCCGATGCCGTGGTCGCGAGCGGGCCAGCCAACATCAGGGCGGTCGCGGCAGCGAGTGCGATACGTTTCATGGGTCTTGCTCCTCAGCGAAGCAGCACACCGCGAAAGCGGCGGCCCTTCGTCTGGAGCGAATATGCGCAAAGGCTGCTGAACCGCCTGTGGGACACAAACTCATAGTCCGCACATTGTTTTGTCAGAATGTGTCGGCGGCGCCCGGGGCCGGTTGACCCCGGAAACATGCAGTATCCGACATGAGCCGGTGCTGAGGACTAGCCTGGCCCGCCAGGCAAGCGTTGTGGACGCGGACCCTGGCGTGGATCGATGCGCAATGTCGGCAGAATGCGCATCGGATTGCACGCAACATTGTTGCGCTCGTTCGATTCCGCGACGCGATTGCCGAGATCAACCCCGGCGCAGAGAAAATAATCGCCGGGCGGAATGCCCGTCGGCAATGTGAACGGGCCGATCTCGTAGCGCGGCGCGCCATAACGCGCGCTCACGCCCGGCCCTACGCTGTGGGTGCGCGAAACGCGGCCGCTGCGCAGCAACACATCTTCACGCCACGTCGCGTTGTAAACGGCCCATGTCGGTGGCGCGTTGCGATCGGCGGATAGAAAGATGTCGACCATATAACTCGCGGCTGGCGGCGCCTCGATCGATCCGGGGCAATTGGTGTCGCCCCGATTGGCGATCGCCAACGTGATCATCACATCTTGACCTTCGCGCCTCTCGGCGGGAGCGCCGATTGTGGGCGTGAGATCGCACGCGGCGAAAGCAGGCGCGGCGAGCGCAAACATGGAAATCAAAGCCATCGCGAAGATGCGCATGAGCGGCAGTCCTCTGAAAGCGTCCCTCGCCCGCATTGGCGCGCAAGTGCGCCGCTATGGCAAGCGATTTCAGACTTGCGCCACACGCCCCATGAACAGCCGCGTTCCCGTCGGCTTGTGACGCAGCACCATGAAGAACGGGTGATCGGCTTTGAACTCGATCGGCGGCGCTTCGGGCTGCGGCATCGCCGAGGTCGCGCGCATATCGATCGCTGTGACCGCCGCCGCCTCCGTGCCCTCTTCATCGATCGCCAGGAACGTCTTGTGGATGACGGCGCTGACAGCAAGCCGCTCCTGCTCGGTCACGCCGGAAAAATCGGCGCTATCCATGAACGCCTGCTGCAGGCCCAACGCCCGCAATTGCGGCACAAGATCATAGTCGCTGCGCATCTCAACCTTCGGCAGCGTGACATCAAGCCGGACACGCTCGGCCGCATCGAGATCAACAAGCCAGCGATCAAGGGCTGAACCCATGAGCCGGCGCTCGAACGCCGCCAGCCCGTCACGCGCGCGCGGCAGGAACACCGCCAGCGAAAACGCGCCGTCATCGTACAAAAACTCAGCGGCCTGAAAGCCCTCGCCCTCGTAATACGGCGTACGCATGACTTTGCGCATCAGCCGCGCCCGCTGCGCCGCGCCGCTTTCGCCAAAGAAATCGCCATCGCGCGTCGCGTTGGCCGAGAATTGCTGCTGCCACCTGCCTTTGAAATAAACGGCGTTGGTCAGCACCAGACGGCGCGCCGGATCCGGTTCAGTCAAAATCTCAGGAATGCGGTCGCGCGTTTCGCGCGCCGCCCAGGCATTGATCGTGCGCAGCGCCGCCGCCTGATTGGCAATGAACGGCACCGCCTCGATCGTGGCGCCCAATCCATCGCGGATGGTGCGCGCATAGGCGGCGCGCAATGCCATTGTCCGCTCAACCCAAGCGGCGTTGGCGGTGGTGAACTCGCTGCCGCCGGTTTGCCCCGCCAGCGCATCGCGCTGCGCGCGCGTGCTCGCCACTTGCGCCGCGACATCAGCGTTGAACCCGAACGTCGCCGCCATCTCGGCGGCCGTCCGCCCGTGCGCGCCCGGATAAAGCAGCGCGAACGCGCTGGCGACGCTGTACGGCGAAATGAACTGATTGCCCGCGTGCGCGGCGATCGCCCGATAAAGGCCGACATCAAAAGCGTCAGGCAACGGCGTCACGATAGGCGCCGGCGCGGGATCAACGCGCGGCGCCGGCTGTTCCGGCGCGGGGCTGGCGCCGGCGCAGCCGGACACGGCCGCCGCGGCGGCTGATAAGAGTAAAGCGCGACGGTGCATGCCATGGCCTCCTGCCCTCGCCTCCATGGTGGCGACGCATACGGCAAACAGATGGCGAAAAATATGGACCGCCGGCGTCCCGCCGGCCAGCGAGGGCGCCGGCCGTCCCCATTGCTCAGCCCTTGCGCCGCCAGGTTGAGCCGCTGGCGCTGTCCATCACCTCAACCCCGCGCGCGGCAAGATCATCGCGCAGCTTGTCCGAAAGCGCGTAATCCTTCGCCGCGCGCGCCGCGACGCGTTCAGCGACAAGCCGATCGATCTCCGCCGCCGCGTCGCCGAAGCTTGCCCTGAACCAATGCTCCGGATCGTCCCGCAGCACGCCGAACAGCGCCGCCGCCGCAAGCAACTCGCCCTTCGCCTTCGCCATCTCGGCGGGCTTCTTGGCGATGTTGGCGGCGGTCGCGAGCGCCGAAATCTCGGCGATCGCGGCCGGCGTGTTGAGATCGTCGGCAAGCGCTTCAACGACAGATCCGGGCGCGTCCACATCGGCCGCGTCGACGTCCTTCAAACGCAGCACCGCGCCATAGAGGCGATCCAAGCTCGCTTGCGCCTGCTTCAAGAGATCGTCCGACCAATCCAGCGGCGCTTTGTAGTGCGCGCTCAGCAACGCCCAGCGGATCGTCTCGCCCTGCCAGCCATCGGCGAGCAGTTCGCGCGGCGTGATGATGTTGCCGATCGACTTGGACATCTTCTCCTTGTCCATCGTCAAGAAGCCGTTGTGCATCCACACCCGCGCCAGCGCATGCCCATGGGCGGACTCGCTTTGCGCGATTTCGTTTTCGTGGTGCGGGAAGATGAGATCGATGCCGCCGCCATGAATATCGATCGGCGAACCCAGGCCTTCTTCGATCATCGCCGAGCACTCGATGTGCCAACCCGGGCGCCCCGCGCCAAACGGCGCCGCCCACGCGGGCTCGCCCTCTTTGGCCGTCGTCTTCCACAGTGCAAAGTCGGACGGCGAACGCTTGTCGTCCTCGCCATCCACCCGCGCGCCGGCCTTCAAATCATCCTGCGAACGCCCGGAGAGCTTGCCGTAATCCGCATCGCCAGCAACCGCGAAATAGACGCCGCTCGGCACGACATACGCCGCTCCATTGGCGATCAGCTTCTCAATGACCGCAATCATCGCAGGGACATTCTCGGTCGCGCGCGGCCGCAGCGTCGGCGTCAGCACGTTGAGCGCGCCCATGTCGGCTTCATATTGCTCTTCAACCGCGCGCGTGATGTCGGAAATCGGCACGCCGCGCTCGATCGAGGCGTTGATGATCTTGTCATCGATGTCGGTGTAGTTCCGCGCGTAAATGACGGCCGCCTCACCATAAACGTGGCGTAACAAGCGGAACAACGTGTCAAACACCACCGGCGGGCGGGCATTGCCGATGTGCGCCAAATTATAGACCGTCGGTCCGCACACATACATCGTCACCCGCTTGGGATCGGTCGGCTCGAACGGCTCTTTTCGCCGCGTCAATGTATTGGTCAGCTGGATGTTCATGCGGGGTGGGTTCTAGCGGAGCGATGTGTTACACTCCATATCCAACTGGGGCCGCATGACGTGCCCCGTCGCCTGAGGTGTAATTCGGGCGGGCGTTAAGTCCCGGTGCCTCTGTTGAGGACCCTCCGGGCTCGACCTCCGTCCCTCAGACTAAGGACAATCCCTTGAGTGAAGTTCTAAAGTGGCGCTCGCCTGAAGAGGCAGAGCAGAAACGTCCGTCGCGCGAAGCCGCCATGGAAGCGGTGCGCACGCTGATCGCGTGGGCGGGCGATGATCCTGAGCGGGAAGGCTTGAAGGATACCCCAAAGCGCGTGGTCGATGCGTATCGAGAATGGTTCAGAGGCTACGACGAATGCCCGGCCACCGAGCTCAACCGCGTGTTCGAGGACGTCAGCGGCTATGACGACATGGTCATGCTCAAGAAGATCGACGTGGAAAGCCATTGCGAGCATCACATCGCGCCCTTCCTCGGCAAAGCTTACGTCGCCTATCTGCCGACCGACGCCGTCGTCGGCATTTCCAAGATCGCGCGCGTTGTCGAAATTTTCGCCAAGCGCCTGCAGACGCAGGAAACGATGACCAGCCAGGTGGCGCAGGCGATCGATGAAACGCTAAAGCCGCGCGGCGTGGCCGTTCTGATCGACGCCGAGCACCAGTGCATGTCCACCCGCGGCGTCCACCACAAGGACGTCACGACGGTGACGACGCAATTCACCGGCGCCTTCAAGGACGACGCCGAGTTGCGCAATCGCTTCCTGAAGCTCGCCGGCTACGGCTGAGCGCTACAGAACACGCAGAGAAAGCACAGCTTCCATCGGATGGGGATCGACCCGCACGCGGTTGGTCGACGCCCATTCCATTTGGTCGGGCGCTGCCGTGGACATCGAACTGATCCTCACGCCTTCGCCGCTGTCGATGCCGTAAAACACGATGCACGCGGGCGCCGAATGGCGGAGTGAATCGCGTATCTCCGTGAGTTCTCGCACGCCGACCGTTTCGATCGCCGAGGGTGAGGCAAACATGCGCTCGGCCAGATCGATGATCTGCGCGCGCAATTCTGGCGACACCGCCCAATCGCCGCTGCGATCGGTATCGCGAGAGCGGGTAAAGGCAAATTCGGCATTGCTGAAAATGCGGGAGTCCGGCCGTGGGACCGTGCAGAACGCCCGCCGCGTGGGATCGTAAACGCCTTCGTATCGCAACGTTACGCGGATGAGATCGTAATTGCCCGCAGCGCGTCGCTGCTCCAACGCGGCGAACATCTGACGATCAGCGTCGGTGATCAGCGGGTCGGCGCCAAAATACGCCGTGAAGTTCTCGACGTATAAGTCGATCCTCGTAAGCCCGGTGTCCTCAAAACGTATGCCGTCCGGCATGAGCGACACCGTGGCGATCGAGACGCAACTGCCATCGTTGTTCGGACGCACGCAAAGCGCCTTGCCTTCGGCCAGCTGCGCCAGCTCCGTGGGCGTCAGCGGCCTCGGCGCGCGCATCACCACGGCGTCAGGCGATGGCGCACTCGCGCACGCCGTCAGCGCAAACAAAGCCAAAGCCGCAAGTATCCGCATCTCGCCCCCTGGCGCCAACGCTAGCCGCTGTCGAGCCGATCCGGCAACCACTCTGCTCGCCCTCGATGGGCGAGCTGTCATGACGCAAAGCGGCATGACAGAGTTGGCGAATCCTCCGACCTCAGCCGCCACCCACTCCGGCGCCGCGCGTCACCCCACCCCTCAAGGGCGAGTTGTCATGCGCGCGGCAGGATCAACATGCCGTACGGAATGAAGAGACGCAGATCCAAATCGCCCGCGCGCCGCCAGGCGATCGGGCTCTCCAGACCATTCAGCTGCGCGCCATAGCCCGGACCAAGCGCATTGGAGACGCTGGTGGCGTCAGCCGCGATCGCAGCGATAAGCTGCGGGCGGTATTGCTGCGGATTGGTCAGTGTCAGCTGAATTTCGTCCATGCTGGCCTCAACGCGTCCGGGTCGCGGAATCGACTGCACAAATTGGCCAAGCCGCCCTTCAACCGAGTCCAGATTGTCGGCGGCGCTGATGCGCGCGCGCACCGCCAGCGTCACCTGCGAGGTGTCGACACGGCTTCCCGCCCGCAGCGAAATCATCGCCTTTTCGACGGTGAAGGCGACAACGCGCGCCTGCCCGCTCTCATCTTCATCTTCCTCGACCAGCGCCACGCTCAAGGCGGCGTTCCGGTCGGCATAACGGGTCAGCGACTGCAGCGCCTGGCGCAACTCGGCAATGCGCTGGGTGGAATCGCGCGTGTCGGAGCTGATGGTGATGTTCGCCACCGCGAAATCGGCGCGGCGGACATTGGAGATATGCGGGATCGAAAAGCGCTCATAGGCCTCCACATACCGGGTCGCCGTAACGACGATCTCCGACAACTCATCCTGCGCATATGCAGGCGTGACGGTGCATGCGGCCATTGCGGCCGCCAAAGCGATTTGGCGAAGCATGAAATGTCCCTCCGGTTAGCGGAAGCAAGCGTGCGGCGCGTTGGGAATTCTTGCTAGAGCGGGAAACGATGTCTCACTTCGATGTGAGCGCTCAGCCCGCGGTCTCTCGCGTTTGTGAAGTCAGCGCGCGCTAGCCCGCCTCCTGCCCCTTGCCCTCAAGCCGCGACGCGCCCGGCTGCGCGACCTGAAACTCCGCTTCGCTCATCTTCTCGGGCTTATGCACCAATGTGGTGAGCACGAAGCTCAGCAGCATCAACAGATACCAGGCGCCCATCTTCTCAATCGGCACCATGTGCCAGCCGTCCTGCTGGCTGGGATAGACCCAAGCCGCCGCGAACGTCCCCGCATTCTCCGCGAACCAGATAAAGAGCGCCACCAACAGCAGCCCGATCAGCATCGGCATCCGGCGCGGCGTGCGATCCGGAGTGAACACGAACCAGGCCCGCCCAAAGATAAGCGCCGAGAAGGCGAACAGCCCCAACCGGATGTCGATCGTGTAGTGGTGCGAAAAGAAATTGATGTAGGCCAGCAACGCCAACAGCCACGTCGTCCAAAGCGGCGGGTAGTTGATGTAGCGGATTTCAAAAAGCCGCGTGGCGCGCGCGATGTATGAGCCCACACACGCGTACATGAAGCCCGAAAACAACGGCACGCCGCCTATGCGCAGAAAATTGTCCTCAGGATAAATCCAGGAACCGTGCGCGGTCTTGAAGATTTCCATGATCGTGCCGACGACATGGAAAATCAGGATCACGATCGCCTCTTCCCAGCGCTCGAGCTTGGTCGCGAGCAGCAAACCCTGGATAGCGACAGCCGCAAGCACTAGAAAATCGTAACGCGCCACCGGTGCGTTGTCGGGCCAGAACAAATGCGTGCCGACCAGCAGCACGATCATCGCCCCGCCGAAAAGGCACGCCCACGCCTGCTTCAGCCCAAACAGCAGGAATTCATAGGCCCAGGCATTCCATTTGGATTTTTCCGCCCAGGGCCTCGCCCACGCGTCGAACGCGCCGACCTGGGATTTGATCTTGTCCTTAAGACTCATGGCGGCCCTGCACCCATTCCCGGATTGGCCGAAGCCAGGTCCGGAACCCATAACCACGATTGGTTTGCGACAAAAGCGCGGCCGCCGCAGCGCCTTGCTAGCGTGAGTCCCGTATTTATGGGTCCGGGCTCACAGCTTTCGCCGCGCCGCGGGAATGGGTGTTTCCTCGTTAGCGCGAGATCAGTAAAGCACACTCATGAAAGTCGCGGTCGTCGGACTTGGCATAGCGGGGTTGAGCATTTGCGCTCGGCTTGCGGTGGCGGGTCATGACGTCACCGGTTTCGAGCAATTCGATCCGATGCACGAATTCGGCTCCTCGCATGGCGACACCCGGATCATGCGCCTGACGCCCGGCGAGGGTGAAAACTACGTTGCGCTGGCCCGGCGCGCCGGCATTGCGTGGCGCACATGGGAAGGCCTGGCCGGTCAACCTCTGATCGAATGGACAACCGGTCTCATGGCCGGCCCGCGCGGCTCGCCATTCGTGGCAGCCTGCCAAACGCTCACCCGCAAGCCCGCGGCGTTGCTGCGCGGCGACGCCATTCACGCCCTCACGCGCGGCTACATCGCCATGCCGTATGAATGGGACGTGTTTCGCCAGGAAGACGCCGGCGTCATCGCCGCCGATGCAACGCGCGCCTTCTTGCTGCGCCAGGCGCCGCGCTGGGGCGCGAAGTTGGCGCACAAGGCGCGCATCGAAGCGCCGATCGAAGGCCTGACGCTCAAAGTGAACGGCGAGACGCGAAGCTTCGACGCCATTATCGTGTCCGCCGGCGGCTGGGCCGCGAAGATGCTGCCGGAATTTGCCGGCAGGCTCGCCGTGAAGCGCCGCGTCATCGGCTGGTTCGAAACCGAAGCGCCGCGTTTGCTGCCGGTCGTGTGCATCGACAACGATGTCGGCCTGTTCGGCATGCCGGCGCCGCGCGGCCTTTACAAAATGGGACTGCACTCGGTCGGCGGCGCCACCGATCCGGACAACGTGCGCGAACCGGACGAAGATGATGCAGCGCTCCTCAGCGAACACGTCGCGCCGATGTTGCCGAAGCATAATCCGGCGCCGGTGAAGATGCAGCGTTGCCTCTACACCGTGACGCCTGACGAGAATTTCCTGATCAGGCCCAGTTCCACGCACGAGCGCGTGCTGCTGTTCTCCGCGTGTTCGGGGCACGGCTTCAAATACGCGCCCATATTCGGCGAATTGGCGCAGGAATGGCTGCTCGGTTCCCCCTCGCGCGAACTTGAGGCGCTGATGAATCCTGGCGCAAATGTAAATCGGCTGGGCGCACCTAAGACGTAGCGCGCCACATTGTCGTCGCATCCGCCCTCAAGACTCGGCGCCATGAACGCAGAGCAATTCATCTCCATCGCTGACACAGCGCGCGAACGCGCGTTGCATTCCGGCGCCGATGTGAACGCGTCCAACTATCTCGTGCACGCCGCCCTGTTGCGCGCGTTGCGTGAGCATCCGTTCGAGGACCTGGCGCCTGAGGCGCTCGCGCGCGAGATTGACCGCGCGCACAAGAAACTCAGCTAGCGTCCGCTTCCAGCCCTTGCCCCGGCCAACACGCCGGATTCATGCAGCGGTGATCGCGCCGACGGCCGGCCCCGCTTCCGGCGCCACGGTGAACGCGCTCACGCGCGTTGTCTCGTAATCCTTCGACAGAATGGTCGAGACGCCAAAGAATTCCACCGTCGCGCGCGCCGGCGCCAGCGTCAGCAGCAGAAAGCCATGGTCCTTTGAATCCGTGAACTTCACATGCGGATTGCGCGCGCGGACGCCGCCGTCGAAGTCGACGCCAAACGGTTGGAAGTACTCCGAATCGCTCGGCGACGTGATCGAGGTCGTCCCGAACTCGACCGCGATGCGCCCCTGCCCATCATCGAGTTCATTGGCCCACGCCGTGTGCGTATCCCCCGTCAGCACGATCGCGTTCCCGCCGGCCGCGCGCATCGCGGCCAACACGCGCCCGCGCGCGGCCGGATAACCGTCCCAGGAATCCGTGTTCAACGGAAATGGAAACCGCGTCAGCTTCAATTGCTGCTTCACGCCTGGCAGCAACCGCTCCAGCGCATCCGCAAGCGCGGCCGGCGTCGCGGAAAGATCAGGCGCATTGACCGGCGCCATTAAAATCTGATTGCCCAGCACCTGCCAGGTCACGCCATTGCGCACCGAATTGCGCAATTGATCCGCGAGCCATTGCTCCTGCGCCAAGCCCATGAGCTGGCGATCGGGCGCGCTCAGCAGGCGGTTGAGCGCGGGCACATCCGGCGCAATGAAAAAACCAGCCGGCAAATTCTTCGGGTCGGACACTAAGCCTTGCGTGCGCCGCCAATCCAACACCGGCCGCGTCTCGGCGCCAACCGCCTCATAAATGCGCGGCAGCATTTGCATCGCCGGCACGTCCGGCTCGCCGTCGCGGATCGCGACAGGCGCAGCGGGATTGGTGAAATTCCAGCGCTGCATCTCGATCGGCAGCTGCGAATTGTAGTCGAACTGCTCGGTGCGCGCGAGCAACCGCGTCTCCACCATCACGATCGACGCCAGATTGCCCCATTGGAACGAGCGATTGATCGCTTCGAACGCCGCGCCGGGCTCGGGGTCGCGGATCGGCATCCATTCATAATAGGCCTGCAACGCCGCCTGCTTGCGGTTGGCCCACTGCCCTTCGCCCTCATTGTGATTTTCGGCGCCGGTCGAGAATGAATTGTTCGCCGTTTCGTGGTCATCCCACACCACGATCCACGGCGCGATCGCGTGCGCGGCCTGCAGCTCGCGCTCGGTTTTGTATTGCGCGTGGCGCGCGCGATAATCACTGAGCCGAATGCACTCAACCTCCGGCGACGGGATGCGGCCCAATTGCGTCGCGACATCGCCGCCATAACCGGCCAGCCCATATTCGTAGATGTAATCGCCAAGATGAATGACGGCGTCGATATCGTCGCGCTCGGCCATCGCTTCATAGGCGTTGAAGAAGCCGTGCGGGAACGACGCGCACGACACCACAGCCAGCTTCAACTCATCCAATTCGCCTTGCGGCAACGTGCGCGTCTTGCCGACGCCGCTCTCCGCCACGCCGGCGCGAAAACCATAAAAGTACGGAGCGCCGGGGCGCAGCCCCGTGACATCGACCTTCACCGTATAATCGCGCGCCTCGGTCGTTTCAGCGACGCCGGTCTTGACCACATCGGTAAGTTCGCGGTTGCGCGCCACGATCCAGCGCACCGGCACCGGCCCCGGATTTTCCGGCGACACGCGCGTCCAGATAATGACCTTATTGTTCTGCGGATCGCCCGAGGCGACGCCATGATTGAAGGCGACGGCGCCTTCATACGGCGGCGTCTCTACGCTTTGCGAACACGCCGCCACCGCGCCTGTCGCTGCGGCGATCGCGCCGCGTCGTGTCCAACCCGGTTTCGCCATGGCGTCCTCCCTTGCCCCTTTTTGAACTTTCCGGCCGACTCCCACAACCGTCATTCCGGACGCGCTTGCGCGATCCGGAACCCAGGGGCAAACGCACGCGCTTGTTGACGCCAGGTTTCCGGGTTCTCGCTGCGCGAGCCCCGGAATGACGAGCAAAGCGGAAAGCGATACTGGGACCTGTGGAAGACGAGATCGAATTGGAGGCTAGCGGCGAGACCCGCACCGCCGTCGCGCCCGAAGGCGCGGGCGATCGTGTCGATGCGTGGCTGGGCAAGCTCTGGCCGGACCTCTCGCGCTCACGCGTTCAGGGCCTGATCGGCGCCGGAAAACTCACCGTCGACGGCGCTTTGGTCACGCACGCCAAGGACAAGCCGCGCGCCGGCGCCACCTACGAACTGACGCTCCCGCCACCTGAGCCCGCCGCGCCGCAACCGGAACGATTGCCGCTCAACATCGTCTTCGAGGACGAGCACCTCGTCATCGTCGACAAAGCCAGCGGCATGGCGATGCATCCCGCCCCCGGCTCGATGCGCGGCACACTTGTGAACGCGCTGCTCGCGCACTGCGGCGATAGCCTTTCAGGCATTGGCGGCGTGGCGCGCCCCGGCATCGTCCATCGCATCGACAAAGACACGACCGGGCTCGTGGTCGTCGCCAAGAATGACGCCACCCACGCAGGTCTCTCAAAGCTGTTCGCCAGGCACGATCTTGAGCGCGTCTATTACGCCGTCGCGCGCGGCGCGCCGAAAGAGCGCGCGGCGCGCATCGAAAACAAACTGGTTCGCTCCAGCGAGGACCGCCGCAAATACGTCGTCGCCCGCAACCCGGAAACCGAAGCCGGAAAAACCGCGATCACCGATTACTGGACGGTCGAAAGCTTCGGCCAGGCCAGCGGCGCATCTGCCGGCCGCGCCGCCGCGACATTGCTGGAGTGCCGCCTGCACACCGGCCGCACGCACCAGATCCGCGCTCATCTCGCGCACCTAGGCTGCCCGCTCATCGGCGATCCGCTCTACGGCAAACAGCGCGCCTTCAAAGCCGAAGGCCCACACGCGGACGAAGCCGCCGAAGCCGTCGCCGCCTTCCCGCGCCAGGCGCTGCACGCGGCGGTGCTGGGATTCACACACCCAATCACGGGCGATGAACTTCGCTTCGAAAGCGAATTGCCGCCCGACATGACAGCGCTCGTCGCAACGCTTCGCCAACTCTAACCACGCGGCCAATTTCCGCCGCATTGGCAGCCGATGCGCAGCGCTGAGGGAGTCGGGTGAGCGACACAGCAATCACCGTCGATCCGCGCATGCGGGCGCTGTCGTTTGCCACGGCGACGGGCGTCATCGCGCTTCTTTGCTCTCTCATGGTCGTGGTTTCGCAGGTCGCTCGCTACAGCGACGATACGGACGACAGCGTGCGCATCTTCATAGAAGAGGCGCCCCGCACTGCGCCGCCACCGCCCACGCGCGCAACACCACCGCCGCGCAACGGCCTCGCAGTGCTTTCGCCTGACGCCGCGCCGACACCCACACCTCTCCCCGTCGACACACAGGTGCTGGCGCGTGCAATGGCGTGCTTCGACCGGCTGAACCGCGATCGGCCCGAGAGCTGTCCGCGCGAGGCGCTGGAACAAGAGCCAGGCGATCGCGCACGCACGCGCCGCGCTTACGACGTCTCGCCAGAGCGTGCACCGCCGGTGGAATATCCAATGGGCATCGATCCCCCATGCGTCCGCGGCATCCATCTCACAGGCGCCGGCATCGCGGGGTGCGTCCCATTCGGCATCACACCACCGCCACCCTCGCGCAGCGCCGAGGAAGTCTGCGTCGCGGGCGGCGTCGGGCCATGCCATCCACCGCCGTTCCGCCCCGAAGACGTCGAGCGCCTGAGCCACACGCAGTAAGTTCCAACTGTAGGGAACATGTATCGTGCGGCTCGTCCGTCGGCGTGAAGCGGCGTAGCGTGATCTCGCTGCAAGAACGGGCGGACTACCTAATGTCGGATCTTCCAAACGCTGAGCGCGTGCTGACGGCTGTCGGTGGATTGGCGCTGTTTGCGCTCAATGAAGTGCGCATGTTCCAATCGCTGCCGCGCGGCCCCGATCCGGGCGCCGGCCAGACCCACGCCATCACCATCCAGATCATGGATGCTGCGGCCCCGGTCTATTTAAGTTTGGTTGATTTGACCGTCCGCTGGGGCCTCGCCGCCCTGGTCGTGGGGCTCTGCATTTGGGCCTTGGCGGAAACGTTTGAGAAACAGCCACAGACGGCGAAGTGACCTTGAACCCCCAGGTCTAGGGCCCATCTGCAAACGTTCCGGACGCTGATTCTAGCGATTGATTTCGTTTCGCTATCCGAATCGTTGCGTTCTCTTTACGTTCTAGTTATAAACAAAAGCCTAAAGCTGGCCACAGCACGGGCTTGAACGCTCCCTATATAGGGGGTCACGGCGGCAACCGGGCTGCCCTCTCGCGCGTACTAGAGAGGCAACCCAATCGCCCGCCTTAGGAGGGGTCCTCAACTTAGATGGCATCGACTGCGCTCACACTTGCACTCAGCCCCGAGCAGGGGCTGCAACGGTATCTCTCCGAGATCCGCAAGTTCCCGATGTTGACCAAGGAAGACGAGTTCATGCTGGCAAAGCGCTGGCAGGAGCACGGTGACTCACAATCCGCGCACAAGCTCGTCACGTCCCACCTGCGCCTCGTGGCGAAGATCGCCATGGGCTATCGCGGCTACGGCCTGCCGATCGGGGAAGTGATCTCGGAAGGCAATGTCGGCCTCATGCAGGCCGTCAAGAAATTCGACCCGGATAAGGGCTTCCGCCTCGCGACCTACGCGATGTGGTGGATCCGCGCGTCGATCCAAGAATACATCCTGCGCTCCTGGTCGCTCGTGAAGATGGGCACCACGGCCGCGCAGAAGAAGCTCTTCTTCAACCTGCGCCGCATGAAAGGCGAAATGGCCGCCCTCGAAGAAGGCGACCTTCGTCCTGAACACGTGGCGACCATCGCCCACAAACTCGCGGTCACCGAAGAAGAAGTGATCTCGATGAACCGCCGCATGAGCGGCGGCGGCGACGCTTCGCTCAACGCGCCGATCGGCGGCGCAGGCGGCGAAGGCGACAGCGAATGGATGGACTGGCTCGCCGACGATGCCGTCGAAGGCACGCAAGAAACCCGCCTGGCCGAGAGCGAAGAGTTCAGCCAACGCATGACGCTTCTGCAAGAAGCGATGAGCGAACTCAACGAACGTGAACGCCACATCATCCAGGAGCGCCGCTTGAAGGATGAACCGGCGACGCTGGAAGAACTCTCCGTGCAATACGGCGTCAGCCGCGAACGCGTGCGCCAGATCGAAGTGCGCGCTTTCGAGAAACTGCAGAAGGCGATGAAGAAGCAAGCGGCCGCGCGCGGCCTGCTCGTCGACGCCAGCGCCAACTGATCCAAACGCCCTGCCCTGGGCCATCGGCCGCGACGCTCTGATCGGCGTCGCGGCCGAACTTTTGTCCGCCGTGCGCGCTGCACGCGAAATCCAATTTGCTTTCGCGATGTTAACGCTGAACCCGTCGCCGCACGAACGGAACGGGCCCTGACGCGAGGCGTTGCGTCAGTGTTCCATGGACACGCAGCCGCCCTCCACGCCCACTCGCTCGCAAGCCCTTAAGGCCTGGGCGCACCGTCAGAGCTTGCGCATTCAAACAGGCGCGCACACGGCATGGTCCAGAACACGCGCTCTGCCATGGAAGCCAATCGGCCTCTGGGCAGGCGGCGCCGTCGGCGTCCTGCTGACGACGCTCGTTCTGTTTCTGACATTCGCCGACTGGAATGCACTGCGCGGCCCGATCTCCCGCATGGCCTCCGCCGCGAGCGGCCGCGAAATCTCCATCCGCGGCGATCTCGACGTTGATCCATGGCGGCTCAATCCACTCGTGCGCGTACAGGGGCTCCATATCGGCAACCCCACGCGCTACCGCGATCGCGGCGAGTTCGCCGTCGTCAACAGCGCCGAAGCCACCGTCCGCTGGCTGCCCCTCTTCGTCGGCCGCCTGGATTTCGTCCGCCTCGATCTCAACGGCACGGACATCTCACTCTACCGCAATGAAGAAGGCATCTCAAACTGGGCGCCAAATCCCGGCGTGCGCGGCAAGCCGTTCAACCTCCCCGCCATCCGCTTCTTCTCCCTGAATGGCGGCCAACTGCGCTACGAAGACGACAAGCGCCGCATGGTGCTGGAAGCAAACTTTACCACGCGCGAAAGCCGCGATGCGCGCGATCCCGGTGAGTTCGCGCTCACCGGCGAAGGCAGCATCAACAATCGCCCGTTCAACGTCGAACTCACCGGCGCGCCGCTGCTCAACGTGCGCCGCGATCGACCGTACGCATTCCAGGCCGACGTCACCGCCGGCAGCACCCACATCATCGCCAACGGCGCCATCACGCGCCCGTTCAATTTCGGCCAATGGCACGCCGACGTGCGCGCCACCGGCCAGGACCTTGCCGACCTTTATCCGCTCATCGGCCTCGCCCTGCCGAACACACCGCCATACAATTTGACCGGCCGCGTCGAACGCTACGGCAGAACCTACGCAATGCCGCAAATCGCCGGCCGCGTCGGCGATAGCGATCTCAGCGGCAACTTCACCGCCACGCGTCAGCCCACCGACCGGCTGATGCTCGAAGGCGCGTTCGCGTCGAACAGTCTCGATTTCGACGATTTGCTCACCGTCCTCGGCGCGCCGCCATCGACGCAGGAATCCGCTTCGCCCGAGCAACGCGAGATGGCCGCGCGCCTCGCCGCGCAAGGCCGCGTGCTGCCGGATGCGCAGCTCGACATCAGCCGTGTTCGCAACATGGACGCCCGCGTCTCCTATCGCGCCGCCCACGTGCGCAGCGAGCGCTTCCCGCTGCGCGGCCTTTCCGTCGACATCAACCTCGACAACGGCCTGTTGCGCCTCGATCCAATGACGTTGGACCTGCGCCAGGGCCGCGTCTCCGGTTGGGCCGCCATCAACGCGCGCGATGAAACCCCGCGCGCCGAGCTTGATGTCCGCCTCTCCAATGCGCGCATGGAATCCGTTCTGGCCCTCTCCGGAGAGCCGCCGCTCACCGGCCGTCTGATGGGCCGCGTCCGACTCTCGGGCTCGGGCGCATCCGTCCGCGACGTCGCCGCAAACGCCAATGGCGTCCTCAGCATCGTCACGCCGGATGGCGAAATCCGCGAGGCCCTGGCTGAACTCACCGGCATCAACGTCACGCGCGGCCTCGGCCTTCTCCTCACGCGCGATGACAGCACAACGCCAATCCGCTGCGGCGTCGCGACCTTCGACGTGCGCAACGGCATCGCCCACTCGCGCTCGATCCTATTTGACACCAAGGACGTGCTGATCCGCGGCAGCGGCACGATCAGTCTGCGCGATGAGACCTTCGATCTTTCGATCCAGGGCGAGCCGAAAGAATTCCGCCTCATCAGCGTCAACGCGCCGATCTCGGTGGGAGGGCGCTGGCGTTCCCCGCGCATCGGCGTCGAAGCCGAGGATGCAATCGGTCAAGGCGGCATCGCCGCCGCGCTCGGATCACTCTTGAACCCGATCGCCGCCGTGTTGCCGTTCGTCGACGCAGGCCTCGCCGAGGACGCGAACTGCGCGTCACTGCTGGCCGGCCGCGAACAACCCGCGCCCGAAGGCTGAGGAACAAAGGCGCACAGGCGCCTGTTCACATCGGCCATGACAAGTTTCGCGGATACCGCTTTTCAACCCCCGCCCGAAGCAGAAGCCTTCTACATCGAGGGCCTGAAACTGCTCGCACAGAGCGACACGCCGTTTCTGATTTCCGGCACCTACGCGGTCACCGCCTACACCGGCATCGTGCGCCCGACGAAGGACTTGGACATATTCTGCAAAGCCAGCGACTACCCGCGCATCCTCTCCTTCTTCAAGGAGAACGGCTACGAGATCGAAGTCGAGGACGAACGCTGGATCGCCAAGGTGTTCAGCGACAAATATTTCTTCGACATCATCTATAGCTGCCGCACCTCGGAGATCGCCATCACCGACGAATGGTTCGATGACGCGCCGCAGATCGAGATTTACGGCACCAAGGTCCGCATCATCAAACCGACCGAACTCATCTGGTCCAAGATTTTCGTGCAAGACCGCTATCGCTATGACGGCGCCGATATCGCGCACGTTATTCTGAAACAGCACGAAGCCATCGATTGGCCGCGCCTGATGCGCTACATGGAATTGCACTGGGAAGTGCTGCTCTCGCACCTCATCAACTTCCGCTACATCTATCCCAGCGACCGCGATGTCATTCCGCGCTGGGTCATGGATGAACTCACCCAGCGCATGCAAAATCACCTCAACATGCCGCAATCCAATGTGAGAGTGTGCCGCGGACGCCTCTTCAGCGCACGCGACTACGTCACCGACATCACCGAATGGGGCTACGCCGACATCATCGGCAAAGGCATCGAAGAACGCCACGATCCGATCGAGTAAGACGCATGCGTATTGCAGCCATCGGCGATCTCCACGTCAATGAATCCATGACGCAGCCCTACCGCGATCTCTTCACCGGCATGAGCGCGGCCGCCGACATGATCCTGCTCTGCGGCGACCTCACCAATTACGGCAAAAGCAACGAAGCCGAAATCCTGGCCGCCGATATCGCCGCCGCGACCGCGCCCGTCATCGGCGTGCTCGGCAATCACGACCATGAATCCGGCCACCCCGAAACGGTCAAAGCCATTCTCACCAATGCCGGTGCGCGCATTCTGGACGCCGGCGAAGCTCTCGAACACGACGGCGTCGGCTTTGCCGGATGCATGGGCTCAATGGGCGGCTTCGGCCGCGGCATGCTCAGCGCGTTCGGCGAAAGCAGCGTGAAAACCTTCGTGCAGGCCTGCCTCGAAGAAACGATGAAGCTGGAAACCGGCCTGCGCATGCTGCGCACGGACCGCGCCGTCGCAATTCTCCACTACGCGCCAATCACCGAAACCCTGACGGGCGAGCCAACGGAGATTCTCCCGTTCCTCGGCAACTCCCGTCTCGGCGAAACCATCGACCGCTTCGACAACGTCAAAGCTGTGGTGCACGGCCACGCGCATCGCGGATCGCATCGCGGCGCCACGCCAGGCGGCGTCCCGGTGTACAATGTCGCGCGCCCGGTCATGGCCGCGCTCGGCGGGCGCCCGTTTGCGCTGTTCGAAGTCTAGCGGCTGAACATCGCCTCAAGCCGCTGCAAGCCGATGGTTTCGACCGCCGCGCGCGCCTGATCCATGGTGACATTGCCCTGCGCGACCACAACCACGCCGCGCCCGATGACGACATAGCGCGACGTCGAGGCGCCCACCTCCTCGGCATAGAAGCGGCTATCGATCGTTTGCGTGCGTGCGTACCCATCCGCCTGCGGGCCATCGGGCTTTACCGCAAGCAGCGCCGCGAACGCCGCCGGATCGACGTTGGCGCCGAACTGAATCAGCGCGATCGAAAGCGTCGCCGTTCCATCGCGATAAACCGAATCCGCGCGTGAGATGCCGCCGCGCCGGGCGCCGGCGACAGATTGGCGCCGGAATCCGCCGGGCAAAGAATCAGGAAACTGCTCAGCGAGCCGCGCCGGATCGGTAAGCGTCAACGCCGCTTCGGCCTGCGCAATCCGATCAATCGTGACCTCAGCGACCGATCTCTGTTCGATCGGCGGCGGCGCCGGCGCAGGCGCGACAGTCTCAACCGCCCCGGTCAGCGCTTCGCGGCCGGCATGAAGCAATGGCCCAACGAACACAGCCGCCAAAGCCAACGCCAACCCCGACAGCGCCGCGAAGCTGATCACAAAGCGCGGCGTGTTATTGTCCGGATCACGCAATGGCATGAGCGGCGCCATACCCATGGCAAGCAGCACCAGCGCGTAGATCACGCCAGCCGCGATCACCGCGCCCGCAATCGGCGGCGCGATCGCGGCCAACATGCTGACCAGGATCGGCGTCGAAGCATAGGCGGCCAATTGCCGTGCGCGATCGCCGCTAGCCTCGGCGCCAAATCGCGGCGCCAGGGCATTGATCGCAATCGCCGCCAACCACACGCTCACAAGCGCGAACACGACATAAAGCAGCGCCGATAGCGCCTTCGACGCCAGCGCCGCGTTGAGCGCAAACCCGCCGCCATAGAGAACACCGGCGCCAAAGCTCACGACAGCGCCGGCAATCGCCAGCGGCGCCACATAGCCCCCGATCAGCGATCCGGCTTCTTCACCGGCAATCCGGCGCCATTCGCTTTGCGGACGGATCAAGATATCGCGCGCACGCGCGATCAGGCCCGGCTTCTCGCCATCGCCCAGCGCATCCATTGTCATGAGCGCCTCCCCTGGGCATTCATGCTAGGCAGGCCGCATCCGCAGGCAAAGCGAAATCGACGCTCAGGTCGCGCAGCTCGCCAACGCGAAGAGCACGATGCCCGCGACCGCCGCCGCAATCGTCACCGACGCCGCATAACTCAAGGCGCGATCCTCGGGCGCCTTCATCAGGATCGGCAGGCCGCGGTACATGATATAAACCATCGCCGCGAGCGCAAAGAGCGACACCCACCAGAGCGGCGGCCACAGCGAAAACAGCCCTGACAAAAACGCCGGCGTGATTGAATAGGCCGCGATCTTCTGCGCCGCGAGATCATTGCGGTCCGCATCAAATTGATCGGCCAGCATGTTGATCAGCAGCCCAAGCAAAAACACCAACGCGACCGACACGATCCACGTCACCACAACGCTGATGACCGCGTTGCCGAACGATCCCACCATCAGCGGATCGAAAATCAAACCGCCAATCAGGCCGCACACCGGCGGTATCGCGGCCAGCGGCGCGACGTAACCGATCAGCAAATGCGGCACCGTCGTCTGCTCGGCGCGAATTTGCTCCCACTCCTTCTGCGGCTCGCGCAGCAGGCCATACGCACGCGTGAAGATAATCTCGGACTTGCGCAGCGCCTCTTGCGCCCGTGCGCGCGCTTCCTCGGCGTTGAAGCGTGGCTTTTCGCGCGGCTCGTTTTCGTTGTCGGCAGTCATCGAACTCTCCGGGCGCTACGCAATAGACGCCTCACCGGGGTGTCAACCAAACACACCGCGCATCAGGCCTTGAACGGGTCGCGCATCAAGATAATGTCGTCGCGCTCAGGGCTGGTGGACACGATCGCCGCTGGACAACCGATCAGTTCCTCGATGCGGCGAATGTACTTGATGGCGTTCGCCGGCAAATCCTTCGAACTGCGCACGCCGCGCGTCGTCGAATTCCAGCCTTCCAGCGATTCATAAATCGGCGTGACCGCTTCCTGATCCCTGAGGCTCGCGGGCAGATAGTCGAACACCTTGTCGCCGATCCTGTAGCCCGTGCAGATCCTGATCTCTTTGAAGCCGTCGAGCACGTCCAGCTTCGTCAGCGCGATGCCGTCAATGCCGGAGAGCGCGATCGACTGGCGCACCAGCACCGAGTCAAACCAGCCGCAGCGGCGCGCACGCCCCGTATTGGTGCCGAACTCATGACCAACTTCGCCCAGCCGCTTGCCGTTGTCGTCATGCAGCTCGGTCGGGAAAGGCCCCGCGCCAACGCGCGTCGTGTATGCTTTCACCAGCCCCAGCACATAGCTGATCTTCCGCGGCCCGACGCCTGAGCCCGCCGACGCCTGCCCCGCCGCCACGTTCGACGAGGTCACGAACGGATACGTGCCGTGATCGACATCGAGCAGCATGCCTTGCGCCCCTTCGAACAGCACGCGCTTGGAATCCTCAAACGCCGCGTTGAGCACACGCCACGCAGGCTGTGCGTACGGCAAAACCTTCGGCGCGATTTCGGCCAGCTCTTTCTTCAGCGCCACAACATCGATCTCAGGCAGATCGAGCCCACGGCGCAGCGCGTTGTGATGCGCCGTCAGCCGCTCGATCTTCCAGGCAATCGAGTCCGGATCGGCCAAATCCGCAACCCGGATGGCGCGGCGGCCGACCTTGTCCTCGTAAGCCGGGCCGATGCCGCGCTTGGTCGTGCCGATCGACGCATCGCCGGCCTTCTCTTCGCGCGCCGCATCGAGATCGCGATGGAACGGCAAGATCAGCGCCGCCTGATCCGACAGCACCAATTTGTCGGCGCTGATCTTCACGCCTTGCGCGGTGATCTTCTCGATCTCGCTCACCAGCGCCCACGGATCGACGACAACGCCGTTGCCGATGATCGAGAGCTTGCCCTGCACCACGCCCGACGGCAGCAGCGCCAGCTTGTACGTGACGTTTCCGACAACAAGCGTGTGTCCGGCATTGTGGCCGCCCTGGAAGCGCACCACGACGTCCGCGCGATTGCACAGCCAATCGACGATCTTGCCTTTGCCCTCGTCGCCCCATTGGGCGCCGACGACGACTACGCCTGCCATTTCACGCGCTCCTTACGTGCGTTGCGTGTCCGCTTCGTCCGCGCGCGTCAAGTCAAGCTTGGGGCGGCGAATCAGCCGATGGCGCCGCTGGAGGCGCTTCTGTCGGCGCCGCAACAATCGGCGCCGCCGGACGCCACGGATCGAACTCCGCCGGCGGCCAATCCGGGCCGATCGCCGCGCTGGTGCGCACATTGTTGTCGCTCGAGTCGCGATGGATCAATTGCGCGGCGCCGAGCGCCTCGCCGGCCCGATAGAGAATATCCAGCAGTTCCGGGTCCTTGATGTCGAGCTTGCGCAATTGCTCCACCTGCTTTGCCTTCAACTCATGCCCAAGCAGGCTTTCAAGATGCTCCGGCCGGCGGAACTCCTCTTCTTCAATCTCAAGTCGCGCATCCAAGCGCTGGAACGTCAACGCCGGCTCACGGCCGAGCAATGGCGTGTGCGTCTGCATCTTCACTTCCGAATTCACGTACCAAGGAAAGCGCGGATTCGACAGCATTTGCAGCGTCGTCACCTGCTGCTGACAGATGTCGTGATTATAGCCCTCGAGCGCCGCCTGCACTTTCGCCGAATACGCAAGCCTGCGGAAATCAGCGATCGGCTTGGCGCTTGAGCGGCGCTTCTTGTTGCGCTTCTCAAAACGCTTGCGCACATAGCCGGTGCCGACCGACCAGATCAGCAATTTGTCCGCGCCCGTCTGCCAGTTAAACCCGAACCCAGGCTCGGTGACCGTCAGCAGCAATTGCAGCGCCGGATTGTTGTTGGGGCTGACGCCGCCATCGAAGAAGTGCGCGTAGCTCGACGTCTTGCCGTGCTTGTCGCGCGCCAGCGGCACGCGCACGTCCGCGAAATATGTCGGCGCGGCGGCCGACGATTGCACCAGGTCGCGCAGATAGAAATCGGAATTGGCGATGCCGTCTCCGCCCGACTTGGCGTCGAAATAGCACCAGTCCGGATTGTTCACGAGAATCCAGGCCGAGCCGCTATCGATCCGCTTGGCGTGGATCGCCAGACCCGTCTTCAAATCCTGCGAACTCAGCGTGCGATCGCCCAGATGTTCAAGCAGCGCCGTCGTCAGCGCCTTGTTCTTGAAGCCCGGCATCAACAGCCGCAGCGGCCCCGGCACTTGCGGCCGCGCGAAAATCGCCGGCAGCAGCTTGAAATAAAGATCCACCACGTCGCGCACGCGCCATTCGAGCGCGAGCGTCGTTGCGATAATCGCGCCCGTCGAAGTGCCGCCGATCAGATCGAAATAATGCGCCAGGCGGAACCTGTCGCCCTCGCCGCTCCGTTCGGCCAGATGACGTTCAAGCTGCGCCAGAACGCCAAGCGTCAGCAGCCCGCGTGACCCACCGCCGTCCAGCGCCAACACGCGCTTAGGGCCGGGCCGATTGAATCTCTCGCGTAGATGAGCGCCCATCGTGTCCCTTTCTAGGGAATAGTGAATGGGGAGTTGGGAACGGGAACCGAGACGAACGTCTCCATTCCCTATTCGCCACTCCCTATTCCCTTTTCAATCCTGGCCGAACTGATAGCCGAAACGGATGCCGAGTTGATCGACACCCTGATTGTGTCCGCCGCCGATGATCTGACCATGGCTTAAATGCTCGAAGAATATCTGCCCTTCCCACGGGCCTTCAAAGTCACGCGTCAGGCCGATCGAGGTGCGGAAGAGATCTTCCGAGCCAAGCAGCAAATGATTTTCGGAAAACGCCACGTTCTCCGGCGAGCCGCCCGGAAACGGGTTCTCGGTTTCACCATCGTGGATGACGTAGCCGACGCCAGGCTCCAGAGCCCAGCCCTCGGCAAAATCCCATCGCCACTCAAGCCCGAAGCCCGCGAAGCTCGTATTGCCAGCCGTGTTGACGGACGCCATGACGTAAGGCTGCGGCGAGCCGGCCCAGCGCAAAAATCCCGGTGAATCGAACGAGACCTGAAACTCGACGTTCGGCCCGTCTTCCTTGTCCGCGTTCTTGCAATCGGTGACGCAGATATTGTGCGCCATTACGCCAACATGGATTTCATCGATCCCGGCGTGGGCCTGCGGCGCGCACGCCAGCATCGCCCCGAACGCCGCAATCCCAGCTGCCGTAGTCCGCATAGGCCGTCCCCCAGATTTCGGTCCGCAACCTAGCCCGGGGCGGCCTCGCTAGGGAAGCACTCAGTCCCGCGCCGTATCGCCGTCAAAGCGGTAGAGAAAGCGCAAGCCCACATAATCAAGCCCTTGATTCCGGCCGCTATCGAGGATCTGGCCGTGGCTCATATGCTCCCAATAGACCTGCATGGCGGCCCGATCCCCGAACTCGCGCTCAAGCGCAAACGAGGAGCGGAACAAGTCCTGCGATCCCAAGAGCTGATTGTCGGCTTCGAAGGCGATGCCTTCCGGCGATCCCTCCGGGTACGGATTGTCGATTTCGCCGTCATGAATGATGTAGCCAAAGCCCGGCTCGAACGCCCAGCCCTCGGCGAACTCCCAGCGCCACAGAACGCCGACGCCGCCGAAATTCACGCCGTCCTCATCGGTCGCGATCGAGCCAAAGAAATACGGGCGCGGCGAGCCGATGATGTTCAGGAAATCGGGCGAACTCGACACCAACTCCAGCTCGATGTTCGCGCCCTCGTGCTTGCCTTCGACGATCTCTCCGTGATCGTCCCGAATGTTGCCCACGGCGCCAACACGGATTTCTTCAATCTCGGCGTGTGCAGGCATGGCGAGAGCCGCGATCGCCAAAAACAGCGTCGAGCCAAGCAGTCTCAATCTCATGCGCATCCCCTCGCGACGGGCGTTTCTTGCAGCCCGGCTGAGGGCGATAACGCGCAACGCACACCGGAGTTCCCAACCTTTCCAAAGGTTGGAGCCAACTAGAACCGCAGCAGTTTCGCGTAACGCACCTGCGGCAACGCCTTGAGCTTGGCCATGTCCGCATCGCCAAGCGGCTGGTCCACACCCACAAGCGCGATCGCCTCCGCGCCGGCGCCTTCGCGGCCAAGATGGAACGTCGCGATGTTGATCTGGGCATCGCCCAAAAGCGTGCCAAGCGCGCCGATGAAGCCGGGTTTATCGGAATTGTTGATGTAAAGCGTATTGGCCTGGAACGGCGCCTCCAACGCCATGCCCTTCACTTCCACGACGCGCGGCTGGCCCGCGATCACCGCGCCGGCAAGCGTCCGCCAGCCGCCGCCTGTTTTCACCTTGATGCGGATCAGGCTCTCATAAGTCGGCGAGGTTTCGCGCGTGCTTTCCGTCAACACCGCGCCGCGCTCCTTCAACAAAGCCGGCGCCGAGACGACATTCACGTCCTGCAGCAACGGCCGCAGCACGCCCGCGAGCGCCGCCGCTGTCAGCGGCTTCATATTGAGCTTGGTGACATCGCCCTCATACTCGATAGCAACTTCTTCCAAACCCTCATCAACAATCTGCCCCGCGAAGGCGCCGAGCTTTTCCGCCAGCGCGGCAAACGGCTTTAGACGCGGCGCTTCTTCCGCCGTGATCGACGGCATGTTGAGCGCATTGGTGACCGCGCCGCTCAGCAGATAGTCGCTCATCTGCTCGGCAACCTGCAGCGCGACATTCTCCTGCGCCTCATTGGTCGAAGCGCCCAAATGCGGCGTTGCAATGAAGTTCGGCGCACCGAACAATACGTTCTCTTTCGCCGGCTCGATCGTAAACACATCGAACCCCGCCGCCGCGACGTGCTCGCTCTCCAAGCCCTCGCGCAGCGCCGCCTCATCAACCAAGCCGCCACGCGCCGCATTGACGATGATGACGCCAGGCTTGGTCTTCGCCAGCGCGTCGCGCGAGAGAATATTCTTCGTCTTGTCGGTCATCGGCACGTGCAGCGAAATCACGTCCGCGCGCGCCAGGAGCTCGTCCAGCTCCACCTTCTCAACACCGATCTGCACCGCCCGCTCGGGCGAGAGGAACGGATCGTACGCGACCACCTTCATCTTCAACCCAAGCGCCCGATCTGCAACGATCGACCCAATATTGCCGCAGCCAATGAGCCCCAGAGTCTTGGCGTAGAGCTCGCGCCCCATGAACCGGTTCTTTTCCCACTTGCCGGCTTGCGTCGAAGCATCCGCCACCGCGATCTGCCGCGCCGCCGCGAACATCAGCGCAATCGCGTGCTCGGCCGTCGTGATCGAATTGCCGAACGGCGTATTCATCACCACAACGCCCTTGGCGGTCGCCGCCGGAATATCGACATTGTCGACGCCAATCCCCGCGCGCCCGATGACCTTGAGGTTCTTCGCCGCAGCAATGATGTCCGGCTTCACCTTGGTCGCCGAACGAATGGCGAGACCATCATACTCGCCGATGATCTCCTTCAACTTAGCCGCGTCGGAGCCGAGCTGTGGCTGAAAATCAACCTCGATACCGCGCGTCCTGAAAATGTTGACGGCGGCTTCGCTGAGTTCGTCGGAGATAAGGACTTTTGGCATTGGCTCTGCTCCTGCAGAAAATCTGATGCCGTCATCCTGGGCTCGCGAAGCGAGACCGGGATCCAGGAGATCGTAGAGCGCGACGTGGGTCCCTGGATCCCGGCCGTGCTCCGCACGTCCAGGATGACGAAAAACTAGGCAGCTTTGGTGGCGAGTTCGGCGGTGAGAGTTTCAAAAGCCCACTCGATCCACGGGCAGAGCGCCGCGACATCGGAAGCATCCACCGTGCCGCCACACCAAATACGCAGCCCCGGCGGCGCCGAGCGATAAGACGCCGCGTCAAACGCCACGCCCTCTTTCTCCAGCAACGACGCCAGCTTTTTCGCGAACTCCGCCTGCGCATCAGCGCTGAGCGCCGCTACGCGCGGATCGGTGACCTTCAAACACACGCTCGTATTCGAGCGCGTCGCCGGATCGAGCGCCAGAAAATCCACCCACGGCGTCCGCGCCGCCCAATCGGCCAACACTTTCGTGTTCGCGTCAGCCCGCGCCCGCAGTCCCGCCAAACCGCCAACCGATTCCGCCCATTTCAGCGCATCGATATAATCTTCCGTCGCCAACAGCGAGGGCGTGTTGATGGTCGAGCCTTCAAATATCTCGAGATCGACCTTGCCCTTCTTGGTGAGCCGGAAAATCTTCGGAATCGCCCGATCCGGCGTGTAGCTCTCCAGCCGCGCAATCGCGTGGGGCGAGAGGATCAGCATGCCGTGCGCGGCTTCGCCGCCCAGCACCTTCTGCCACGAGAACGTCGTCACATCGCATTTGGCCCAAGCGATCGCCTGCGCGAACACCGCGCTCGTCGCATCATTGATGGTGATGCCTTCGCGATCGTCCGCGATCCAATCGAAGTTCGGCACGCGCACGCCCGAGGTCGTGCCGTTCTGCGTGAAGATGATGTCGGCGTCCTTGCGCGCCAGTTCCAGCTTCGGCAGCGCGCCGTAACCGGCGCTATGCACCGTCGCGTCAAGCTTCAGCTGCTTTGCGTCCGTCACCCATTCTTCGCCAAAGCTCTCCCAGGCGAAAATATCGACAGGCCGCGCCCCCAGCATCGTCCACATCGCCATCTCGACGGCGCCTGTGTCCGAAGCCGGAACGATCGCGATCTTGTGCGTATCCGGCACGCCCAGAATAGCGCGCGTGCGGTCGATCGCCTCTTTGAGTTTGGCTTTGCCCGGCTTGGCGCGATGCGAACGGCCGAGCGCCGCGTCTTTCAACGCGTCGGTGCTCCAGCCAGGGCGTTTTTTGGTAGGCCCCGACGAAAAGCGGGGATCGGCCGGGCGCACTGCCGGCTTCGCGGTACTTGTCATCAACTTGTCTCCCATCCTTACAGATGAGCGTCCGCCGTTGGGAGCGGATGGCCCAATGACGCTGGTGCGCCTGTTCGGGTGACAAGTCCACTGCGGCGCTGATTTACTGGCGCGCGATTGAGCTTACGCAAGGCGATGGCGCGATCCTATATGAGACTATGACCAAAATGGAGGCAGCCGATGACCTATAAGGACGTGCTCGCGCCCGTAATCGCTCTCGACGAGGATGAGCCGGCGCTCGCAGCCGCCGCGGAAATCGCGGCCAAATTCGAAGCCCACGCCACGGCCTTGATCATTGCCGTGCATCTGGCCTCGGAGTTCGAGCCCAAGCCCCGCGCGCTCTCCGAAGTCCTGGCTGACATCACCGCGGGGTCGCAGTCGCACGCGGCGTTGCTGGCGCAGGGTTTGCGCGCCTGGATCGCGCGCGCGCCTTATCCGTTTGAAACCCGTGAAGCCACGATCGAGGACGCGGTCCGCTACGACCATATCCTGGCGCACGCCCGCGTTTCGGACCTCGTCGTCCTGGCGCAATCCAGCGGCCATGACCGCGCCCGGCGCGCGCTTGCCGAGGACATTCTGTTGAGATCGGGCCGGCCGTTGCTGCTCGTCCCCGCCGGCAAGCCCAAAGCCCGCAAATGGTCACGCGTCGCCATCGGCTGGGATGCGAAGGCCACGGCCGTGCGTGCGATCTCGGCCGCCATGCCGCTGCTCCGAAGCGCCGAGCACGTGAGCGTCGTGACGGTCGACGCCAAGCCAAGCGGCGCCGGCCACGCGCCGGCCCCCGGCCACGATCTGGCGCTCCACTTGGCGCGCCACGGCGTCCACGTTGACGTCCGCAACGTGGCAAGCGGCGGCCACAGCGATTCCAAAGCCTTGCTGGAGGAAGCGGTCGCCGTGGATGCGGACGTGCTAGTGCTGGGCGCCTACGGCCACGCGCGCGCGCAGGAATTTGTCTTCGGCGGCGTCACGCGCGACCTGCTCGCGACCTCGCCGCTACCGCTGCTGATGATGCACTAAGCCGCGCTAGCCCTCGCCGGTCAGGATGATGCGCGGCGCCTGCGGAATATCGTCCGGGGGCGCCGGGTGGGACGTTGGCGGCGGCAACGCCTCCGTGGGAGCGATCTGCTCCTCGAAAATCGCCGGCAGCTGCTTGACCGCGCGCGCGCGGCGTTTCTTGCGCTTGGGCGCTTCGGGGTGTTCGTCGACACGATTGTGAACCCGCGCCAGCGCCGGATCGAGTTCGCCGCGCAAATACACCGAAACCTGCCCCAGCAGACGCACGCTTGAGAGTGTCTGGATCGCGCGCATATAGCCGCCGCGCTTCGACGCCTGAAATCCGACCACGCTTTCAAGATCGAAGCGATCGCACCAATACGGCGCGAGATCGGCAAACGACGAACCCGTCACCGGATCCTCGTCAATGCCAACACCGGGACAAAAGAAGCGCGACACAAAATCGTAAGGCTGCCCCTCGTCTGCCGGGGCCGTAACGCCGATCATACCTTGGCGCGGTCCGCGCACCGCCAAATTCAGCGCCGGAAAGTCCGGCTTCAAGCCGCGCAGCGTCGCTTCGTCCTCAACGACGACATTGGCGTATTCGCCGATAAACGCATCGACGATCTCCACGCCGCCCAAGGCCGCGCTGATACTGTCGTCCGGCGTCCACGGCGTCCGCTGACGGCGCGGCAGATCGAGCGTGTAGCCCTCCGGCGTGCCGCGCACGACCAAAGCGCCAGCGTGTGTGTCGAACACAACGACCTCAAGTCCTTCGCCGATCTCGCTCAGCAGCATCGCGCCGGCGGCCAACGTCGCGTGTCCGCAAAGCGGCACTTCCGTCGCCGGCGTAAACCAGCGCAGCTGGAAATTGCCCTTCAGCCCCGTCGGCACCACGAACGCCGTTTCCGAAAGCCGGTTCTCTGTCGCGATGGCCTGCAACACGCCGTCAGGCAGCCAGCGTTCAAGCGGCACCACCGCGGCCGGGTTGCCGGTGAAGACGCGGTCCGTGAAGGCGTGCACGATCCAGATTTTCATCGTGTCAGATATGAACGCTCGCCGCTAACCATGCCAGCGGCCTACGCGCGCCGGGCGGCGTCGCTCGTAAACCTTCCCCTCTACGGGGAAGGTGGCGCGCGGCGCGCGACGGATGGGGTGTCAGCTCTGCGGTTTCGAAACAGCACCGCCGCTACCCCCACCCCCAACCCCGCCCCGCAAGGGGGCGGGGAGTCGATTAGGATTTGCACGGCCAGTTGTGGCCGAGCGGCTGGTGCCCCTGCCCAAACCCCGGCGCATTGCGGATTGCCTCCATAAGGTAAGCGCGCGCCTTCTCGACCGACGCCTCAAGCTCCTCGCCCCGCGAATTATAAGCGGCGATCGCCGACGCCAGCGTGCAGCCCGTGCCGTGCGTGGCCTTGGTTTCGATGCGCGGACTTTCAAAGACACGATAGCCGCTCTGCGTCAGCAGCACGTCGCGCACCGTCGCGCCATGAATGTGTCCGCCCTTCACCAGCGCCGACCAGGCGCCCAGCCGGTTGACCAGAATATCAGCCGCTTCCATCTGGCCATCGAGATCGTGCACGTCGACTCCGGTAAGCGCCGCCGCTTCCGGCGCATTCGGCGTCACCATCGCCGCCACCGGCATGAGCTCATTTGCGATGATCTCGATCGCATCCGCCTCAAGCAGCGACGCGCCGCCCTTCGCGATCATCACCGGGTCGAGAATGACGGGCGCTCCATCGCCAACGGCGTACCAGGCCTCCAGCACCGCGCGCACATGATCAGCCGACCCCATCATGCCGATCTTCCAGGTATCGGCGCCGAGATCACTCATCACCGCCTCGATTTGCGCGCGCACCGTCTCCGGCGGCACCGCATGCACGCCGGTCACGCCAAGCGTGTTTTGCACCGTGATCGCCGTCACCGCCGTCATCGCGTAGCCGCCAAGCGCCGAAACCGTCTTGATGTCAGCTTGAATGCCAGCGCCGCCGCCGGAATCCGAACCGGCGACAATCAGAACGCGCGCTTTGGGTTTGTAGGTTTCCTGTGCCATGAGCGATGACATGGCCGACCATGCCCGCATTTCCAAGACACTTTCGTATTGGTTGCGCCATCGCCCGGACAAGGCCGCGCTCTCGCTCGACGCTCAAGGCTGGGCCGGCGTCGATGCGGTGCTGGAGGCGCTACGCGTACGGGGCGTCTGCCACGATTTTGAAACGCTCCTCGCCGTCGTCGAACAAAACGACAAGCAGCGTTTCGAATTCACGCCAGATCTCGCGCAAATCCGCGCCAGGCAGGGCCATTCAATCGCCGTTGAACTCGCGCTCCCGCCCACGCCGCCGCCAAAGGCGCTCTACCACGGCACTGTCGAGCGCTTCCTGGAAGCAATCATGGCGCAAGGCCTCAGCAGGATGCGCCGCCATCACGTTCATTTCTCGGCCGATGCCGAAACCGCTCATCGCGTCGGCGCGCGGCGCGGACGGGCCATCATTCTGATCGTGGACGCCGCCGCCATGCAGGCCGACGGGCACATTTTCCATGTGACTGAAAATGGCGTTTGGCTCACCGCCAGCGTTCCAGCGCGATACCTAAAGCGCCTCGCCTAGCCGCTATTGCGGATTGCGCTCGTGCAGGAACGTCACCTGCTCGTAACGCCGCGCCAGATAGATCGCCGCATCAATGCGCAGCTGTCCCTCCGCATCGTTCGCCGCCGGACCTTCGGTCATGAACGTGACCCAGCCCATCTCATCAAGATACGCGCGCGCGATCACTCTCATGCCGTCGCGCTCGAACACGTAATCCAGGAAATTATAGAACGCCGCCGGATCGACATCGCGGTCATCGTCGATGCGGTGAACGATGGATACCGGCTCGATCGGATCTGACTTGGATTCAGGCGCGTCCATCCCGCTAATTTAGGTTAGCGGAGCGTCGCCCGCCAGACCTTCAGCGCCTGTACGGTTTCAGCCACATCGTGAACCCGCACCATCGCCGCGCCATTCTGCGCCGCCAGCAGCGCCGCCGCGATCGACCCGCCGAGCCGGTCCTTGCCCGCATCCTTCGCGCGCTCGTCGATCGCTGCGATGAAGCGCTTGCGCGAGGCGCCGAACACCACCGGCTTTCCTGTCTCTTCGGCAATGCGCCCGACATTGTTCAGCAGCGCCAGATTGTGGTCGAGCGTCTTGCCAAAGCCGATGCCCGGATCGACCCAGATATCCAACACGCCCTTGGCCTCAACCGCGGCCACACGCGCCTTCAAGAGCGCAATCACCTCCGCGACCACATCATCGTAGCGCGGATCGTTCTGCATCGTCCGCGGCTCGCCCTTCATATGCATGAGGATAACCGGACGCTGCAGCGAGACCGCGGTCTCGAGCGCACCAGCGGATTGCAGCGCGGCGACGTCGTTCCACATCGACGCGCCGGCCGAGAGCGCCGCGCGCGCCACGCCCGGCTTCATCGTGTCCACCGAAATCGGCGCCCTGGTCGCCGCGCGCAGCGCCGCGATGACCGGCACGATGCGGGCTATCTCCTCGCCCTCTTCCACCGGCGCCGCGCCCGGACGTGTCGATTCACCGCCAATGTCGATAATGTCGGCGCCGGCATCCAGCATGGCCAATGCATGTTGCGCCGCCGAGCGCTCATAAACGCCGCCATCCGAGAAGGAGTCAGGGGTCACGTTCAAGACGCCCATGACGTACGGGCCCCCCGCGATTTTCGCCGGCGGCATAACAAAACTGTTCATGGTCGGCGCGGATGACAAAGCGGGCTCTCCGACACAAGCTTGACGCGCAGTTGGCGGCGCGCCCACTTGTCGCGCTCACGAAGGCGCGAGACGCAAGATCAATCGGTTGGCCGATCTCCCGCAACATGAAATGTCGAGAATGCAGGGCGGCTACGCAGAAATGGACAACTGGCGGCTGAAATACGAGCGATTGATCACGCCGGTGTTCCGCACCTACTGGCGTTTCAGCCGCTCGGCGACACTCGGCGTGCGCGGCGTCGCCACCAACGAAGCGGGCCACGTGATGCTGGTGAAGCACACGTACCTGCGCGGCTGGCACCTTCCCGGCGGCGGCGTCGAGCGCGGCGAAACCGCGCCCTATGCGATCTCACGCGAGATGGAGGAAGAAGCCGGCGTTCAGCCGATCGATACGCCCACCATCTTTGCGCTCTATTCCAACCACTCGAACTTCGCCGGCGATCATATCGCCCTCTTCCGCGTCGGCGCCTGGAAACCCTGCCAATGGCGCGCGGGCCAGGAAATCGCCGCGCGCGGCTTCTTCGATCCCGCCAATCCGCCCGAAGGGACAACCCCGGCAACGCTCCGGCGCCTCGCCGAGGTGTTCAAAGGCGCGCCGGTAAGCGCCACCTGGTAGCGCGCTTGCCGGGCCATACCCCGGCGCCTATGTTGCCGCCGCACTGAAATAGGGGCGTTTTTCGCTATGATGAAATGTGATGCGGCATGGCTCGGCGCGACACTTGCGCGTCTCGATCCGCAGGACATTTCGCCTGCGCTGAACCTCGGCTCTTCCACCAAAGCGTACCGCGAGAAAGAGCAACCTTACGTCAACGAACTCGTCTTCGGCCCGCTCGAGGCGCGCGGCGTGAAGGTCATCCACTCTGATCTGAAAGCCGCCGAAGGCGTCGATATCGCCGGCGACATTTTCAACGACGACGACCTTGCTAAAATTCTCGCCACCAAGCCCAAGTCCGTCATTTGCACGCACATGTACGAGCACGTCGTCGACCGCGACGAACTCACCCGCCGCATCCTGAAGATGATCCCCGAAGGCGGTATGTTCTTCATCACCGTGCCGTCGAGCTATCACCAGCACAACGATCCCATCGACACGATGTTTCGCCCCTCGCCCGACGAACTCGCGGCGATGTTCGATGGTCAACAGATCGTCGATAAGCAGGAACTGATCGGCGAGACCTATTGGGTCCACATCAAGAAGCGCCCGGTCACGCTCTTCTTCCGCCACTTCCTGCGCTTCTGGTTTCCGTTCTTCGGCTGGCGCCAGTGGAAGCGCTCGATGCGCAAGCTCTATTGGCTCTTCAATCACTACAAAGTCGCGGCCATCGCCGGCCGCAAGGTGACCGCCTGATGCGCTATCTTCACACCATGATCCGCGTCGGCGACCTTGAAGCCGCCACCGATTTCTTCTGCGACAAGCTCGGCCTGGTTGAGATGAATCGCTTCGACAATGAAGGCGGGCGCTTCACGCTCGTCTTTCTCGCGGCGCCCGAAGACGTCGAACTGGCGCGTGAGCGCAAAGCGCCAATGGTCGAACTCACCTACAATTGGGACGAACACGACTATGCCGGCGGCCGCAATTTCGGCCACCTCGCCTATCGCGTGAAGGATATCTACGCGCTCTGCCAGAAGCTCATGGACAACGGCGTCACCATCAACCGCCCGCCGCGCGACGGTCACATGGCGTTCGTGCGTTCGCCGGACGGCATTTCGATCGAACTGCTGCAAGAAGGCCCGGCGCTCGCGCCGCAAGAGCCGTGGGCCTCGATGCAAAACACCGGCGCCTGGTAAGAAAAGGGCCGCGCTCCTTTCGAAGCGCGGCCCCCAACTCTGCTCTTGGCAAGTCTTATTGCGAGGAAATTTCCGAGACGTTGAGCACGGACGGCTGCGTCGGGCCCTCGGCATAGGTGCCGACCCAAACGTCGTACTGGCCGGACACCGGGGTCGCGAACGAGACCGACGGATTCAGCGGGCCATTGCCGCTGTCGTCATCACACACCCAATTGCCTTCCGCGTCATTGATCACAAGCGTCGTATCGGCCTCCGAGGTGACCGAAAACACCAGCGGCAAGCCGTTCGAGCCCGCCGTCCAGTTCACACGATAATCCGGCGCGCGCGCGACCCAGCCCGTGCAATTTTCACCAACGGCCGAAGCATGAATGGTCCCGCCCGCCAGAATGTCGCTCGTGTGCGGGTCAGGCGTGAAGCCGGCGGCGAGATCGGCGACGCCATAGGCGGGCTCAAGCGAGTAGTCCGGCATGTCGCCCGAAGCGGTGTCGTCGCTGGACGTGGCGATTTCGGAAATGTGCAGCACGGCCGGTGAAAGCTCATCTTGCGCGCCGAAGCGACCAACCCAGATCTGATAGCGGCCGCGCGCCGGCTCGTTCACGGTGACCAGCGGGTTCAACGAACCGCCGCTGTCGTCGTCGCAAATCCATTGCCCGCTCGGCGTGCGAACCACCAAGGTGGAATCCACATCCGATGTCGCGCCGATATAAAGCGGGCGCCCATCCGGGCGGTAGCGCAGCGAGAACTGCGGGCGCGCGGTGACGTAGCCGGCGTTGCAATCATCGCTCGCGCGTGTCGATTCAATCGTACCGCCGGCGCTCACCGTCACTTGATGCGGATCGGGCGTGAAGCCCGCGCTCAATCGCACCTGCCCGAACGATCCCGCCGCGCCGGTGTTGAGATTTTGCGCGTAGGCCGGCGCGGCCATGAGCGTTACGGCCGCCGCGGCGGCCATGATGCGTCCGAGTGATGACATTTAATTCCCCGTTTCGAGTTCTCTCGCGACGCGCACTCTTCTCCCGCGCGCAGATGAAGGCAAGCGCGGAGCGAAAGAAAACAAGGCATTTTCAAGGTATTTTGCTACCGCCTGCCGAACAGTTTCTCGATGTCGGCAAGCTTTAGCTCGACATAAGTCGGACGGCCGTGATTGCATTGCCCCGAGAACGGCGTCGCTTCCATTTGGCGTAGCAGCGAATTCATTTCATCGCCGGTGAGCCTGCGCCCCGCGCGCACGGAACCACGGCACGCCATCGACGAACACACCTCTTCGAGCCGCTCTTTCAGCGCATGCGCTTCGCCGAGTTCAGCGATGTCATCGGCCAGGTCTTTCAGCATGCCTGCCGCATCGATGTGCCCAAGCAAAGCCGGCGTCTCGCGCACCAGAATGGCGCCAGGTCCGAATGACTCGATCACAAGCCCAAGCTGCGCAAGCTCGTCCGCGCGCGCGACGATCGCCTCCGCTTCGCTTGGATCAAGTTCAACAACTTCAGGAATGAGCAAGCCTTGCCGGCGCACGCCGCCATTAGCCAGCATCTGCTTCATGCGCTCATAGACAAGCCGCTCGTGCGCCGCGTGCTGATCGACGATAACAATCCCGTCTTCGGTCTGCGCAACGATATAGGTCTCGTGAATCTGCGCCCGCGCCGCGCCAAGCGGAAAGAAGCGCGCGTCTTCATCATTATGGAGCGCCGGCGTCCCTCCCGCCGGCGCCAAAGCTTCCGAAAGGACGTCAGCGTCAAACGGCGCGGCCGCGGGCGAGGACGCTCCATACTCAACCCGTCCGCTCGGCATCATGAAATCGCCAGCCGCGACGTGCTCCTCCGCCATCGCCCAAGCGGGCGCGCCAGGACGCAAGAACGGTTGCGGCGCTTCGTAAGCACGCACAGCGCCCAGCGCTGACTGCGCCGTCGTGGTCGAGGCGCGATGCCCCGCCGAAGCCAACGCATGCGAAAGCCCGCCAACGATCAGCCCGCGCACCAGCGCCGCATCGCGAAACCGCACTTCCGTCTTGGCCGGATGCACGTTCACGTCCACCTCATCCGGCGGCAGATCAATGAACAACGCCGCCACCGGATGCCGATCGCGCGCCAGCAAATCCTGATACGCCGCCCGCACCGCGCCGACGATGAGCTTGTCCTTCACTGGCCGACCGTTGACGAACAAATGCTGATGCTCGCGCGTTCCGCGATGAAATGTCGGCAGCCCCGCAAAACCAGAAAGGCGCACGGTGTCGCGCGTCTGATCGAGCAAAATACAGTTCGGCGCAAAGTCCGCGCCCAGGATCGCGCTCAGTCGCGCGCGCCGCCCCTCATTCTCCGGATCCTTCTCCGCCGCCAGCCGCAACGACGTGCGCGCATCATGCTCCAGCGAGAACGCCACATCCGGCCGCGCCATCGCCAAACGCTTCACGACATCGGAGACAGCCATCATCTCCGAGCGCTCGGACTTCATGAACTTCAGACGCGCCGGCGTCGCAAAGAAAAGATCGCGCACTTCAACGCGCGTGCCGCTCTCCGTCAGCGCCGCCCACGCCGCCGGCTTCACCGAATGAAGCGCGCCACCCTCGACCTCAATCGCCCACGTATCATTCACGCCCCGCGCCTTCGACGTGATCGCCAGACGCGCGACAGCGCCAATCGACGGCAACGCCTCGCCGCGAAAACCCATCGTGTGAATGTTCAGAAGATCGACATCGCCGCCCGCGCCCGCCGTCAGCTTCGAGGTCGCGTGACGCTCAACCGCCAGAGCCAGCTCATCGCGCGGAATGCCGCCGCCATCGTCCTCAATCGAGATGAGCCCCAAGCCGCCGCGCTCAATCCGGATCGCGATGCGCTTCGCACCGGCGTCGAGGGCATTCTCCACCAGCTCCTTCACAGCAGCGGCAGGACGCTCGATCACCTCGCCCGCGGCGATGCGATTGACGGCTTCAGGAGGCAAACGGCGGATGGGCATGGATCAGTGGGACCCTAGCAAGGGTGCGGGTTGATTCGGCAGTCGGCAGATCGGCAACCGGCAGTCGGAACGCAGCGCTCGACCGATTGCCGACTGCCGACTGCCGATTGCCGATGTATATCGGAATCATGGCCGAACAAGAAAAGCCCAATGCGGCGCAGATTGCCTCCCCTTCGTTTCGCCTTGCGGCTTTGGACGAGGATTTTCTCCTCGGCGAATCCATGCGCGGGGTCCGGTTTCTGCTTGAGTACGAAAAGGCCGAGCAGATTCTAAAGGCGCGGCGGATCATCTCCACCATCGTCACCTTCGGCGGCGCCCGCGTGTTGGAAAACGGCGGCTCCGGACAACACGCGCTTTGGTATGAGGAGGCGCGCAAGTTCGGTCGCCTCGCATCAGAGCGCGGCGGCGCGCTGCGCGACAATGGCGGCGACCATTGCAACGTCATCGCGACAGGCGGCGGTCCGGGCTTGATGGAGGCTGCCAATCGCGGCGCGCGTGACGCCGGCGCGCCCAGCATCGGTTTCAACATCCGCCTGCCTCACGAGCAGGAGCCAAACGCCTACACAACGCCCGAACTCACGTTCAACTTCCACTATTTCGCGATGCGCAAAATGCATCTGGCGATGCGCGCCAACGCGCTCGTCGTTTTTCCCGGCGGCTTCGGCACGCTCGATGAGATGTTTGAAATTCTGACATTGCGCCAAACGCGCAAGGCGCCGTTGATACCCGTGGTGTTGTTTGACGAAGCCTATTGGCGCTCCATCATCAATTTCGACAAACTCGTCGAACACGGCGCCATCGATCCCGCCGATCTCACCCTCTTCCGTTTCGCCGATACGGCGGAAGCAACCTGGGACGCACTCGTGGAGCAAGGCCTAGGCAAAGCCCACGACCACAGCGCCCCCGATGTCGTACAAAAAGACATCTAACAATATGGACCGCCGGCGTCCCGCCGGCCTGCGCCTGCGTTCCATAAGAATTTTCCACGTGACAACACGACAAATCACATGATACACGCGCCGCCCATTCGGAGACGTGTCGTGAAAACGCTGAAGCAAATCCCGAGCAACCAAATGCCCGTCGCATATCGCGCCGAGCAGGAGGATATGCGCGCGCAGAGGAGTTCGGCCCACTAGTCTTCGGACAGAATGGAGCATGAAGAACCCCTCCAAGGCGCGGCCTGGAGGGGTTTTTCGTATGCGCTCCAGGCCGCTTCGCGGCCAGAAAGCAGAAATCAGAAGCCAGAAATCAGTTTTGGCTCTGCGCTTTCTGACTTCTGGCCTCTGATATCTGGATTCTAAAAATGTCCGGTTACGAAGAAATCGAAGGCGCGCAAGCGCCGATCAAGGCCTGGATCAAGGGCGTGCCGGTGGAGCACGAAGCGCAAAACCAATTGCGCAACGTCGCTTCGCTGCCGTTCATCCATAGCCACATCGCGGTGATGCCGGACGTTCACTTCGGCATTGGCGCAACCGTGGGCTCCGTGATCCCGACCAAGGGCGCGATCATCCCGGCCGCTGTCGGCGTCGACATCGGTTGCGGCATGATGGCTGTGCGCACCTCGCTCACAGCGAACGATCTGCCGGATTCGCTGTCGCGTTTGCGCGGCGCGATCGAGCGGAACGTGCCGCACGGCAACGGCCCGAACGGCAATCACCGCGACACGCCGTCAGCGGTCGACACCGCCTATCGGGACAGCGGCCTCGATGATCGCTACCGCGCGATCATCGATAAGCACCCGAAGGCGTCAGCGAAGTCGCAAACAGGTCAGCTCGCCACCCTCGGCGGCGGCAACCACTTCATCGAGGTCTGCCTCGACGAAGAAGACCGCGTTTGGGTGATGCTGCACTCGGGCTCACGCGGCTCGGGCAACGCGATCGGCAAGTACTTCATCGAGCGTGCTCGTGAAGAATTGCTGAAGCGCGAACTCGGCTACCACGTGCCGGACAAGGACCTCGCCTTCTTCATGGAAGGCGAAGAATTGTTCGACGACTACGTGGCGGCGGTAGGCTGGGCGCAAGACTATGCGCGCGCCAACCGCGAGGTGATGATGGAGCGCACGCTGCGTGCGCTTCGTGACAACCTGCCGAAGTTCAAGCTCGAGAAGCACGCCGTGAACTGCCACCACAATTACGTGGCGCGCGAACGGCACTTCGGCGCCGACGTGTGGGTGACCCGCAAGGGCGCCGTGCGCGCCGGCGTTGGCGAGCTTGGCATCATCCCCGGCTCGATGGGCGCAAAGTCGTTCATCGTGTGCGGCAAGGGCAACGCGGATTCGTTTTGCACCTGCTCGCACGGCGCCGGCCGCGCGATGTCACGCACGAAGGCCAAGCAGATGTTCACGCTCGAAGATCACCGCAAGGCGACCGAAGGCGTGGAGTGCCGAAAGGACGCTGGCGTGATCGACGAAACGCCGATGGCCTACAAGGACATCGACGCCGTCATGGCCGCGCAGAGCGATCTCATCGACGTGGTGCACACCCTGCGCCAGGTCGTGTGCGTGAAGGGCTAAACGGACGCCGCCGTTTGCACGGCGGCGTCCAATCTTCGGAGAACTTGAATGACACGATTGGTGGCAGAGATCGAAGGACCGCCGCGCCGGAAATTAGCTCTCCAGTTTCAGCCGGGGGCGACGAAGGCAGGTGACGGATGGTCGTTGAATGTTTGGACGTATAGTGAAAGAGGCGAACAGACTCGTTGGCAAGATTTCTGGGACCCGACCTTGGCGGAGCTCTTGCCAACGATCGTCTTTCACGGCGCTGATAGTTTGACTTGGGTTGATGAGGAAACTGGGAAGACGGTTCTAACCCCGGATCTGCCCTCTCTAGACCGCTAGCAGTGGTCCATGGGTGAAGATGCTGCACTGTCGATGTGGGCCAAGGCGGGTTCGAGTCCCGTCGGCGCTACCAGCTACTTCGCCACCTGCGCGGCATGAAACACGCGCAGCATTTCCATCGCGACTTGGCGCGTATGATCCGGCGGTTTGCCGACAAGCTCCGCAAGCGCGTGACCAAACAGCCCCGCGCCCATCGCCAGCGTCACGCTGATCAAGATCAAATCCTGCGCTTGGTTCGGGTTTACATCGCCGAACGATGCACGCCGCACGACCACACTCTGCACCGCGTCACGAATGTGCGTGATGCGCCGCCATTCGCCTGTCAGTTCAAGCCACGCCGCAAGCCGGGCCGCGCCGCGCCGCTCGAACACCTCGAACAGCGCGTGAAAAACCGCCTCCTGCTGATCCTCACGCACGCCGCCCTTGTCCGGGATCGCCAGCACCTCCGCGATCAGCTGCCCGACCATCCGCTCCATCAGCGCCGCGTGCAGCCCGTCGATCGATCCGAAATGGTGGATGACGCTGGCGTTGGCGACGCCGGCCGCGGCCGCGACATCGGCCAATTTCAGCGCCAGCGGCCCCCGCTCCACCAGCAATTTCTCGGCCGCCGCCAATATGTTGACGCGGGCATCCTCGGGCGCGCGGCGCACACGGCGAACCTTACCGGCTTTTCTTATTGACATTTTTGTCAGTAGAGACCAAATCCACGCTCAAGGCAATCCTATACAGGCTCCCCCCGCATGACCGCCAAGACGACGCCCATCGACGTGAACATCCCGCCCCGCGATATCCATTTCGACGTCGCCGCCGCCAAGAGCGGCCATTGGCTCGGCGGCGATCCCGTCGGCACCGCGGTGTTCAATGCGCTGTCGATCACCTTCCCCGATGGCGAGCGCATGTTCATGGACGCCGTGCGCCACTATCGCGGCGAGGTCAGCGGCAAGCTGGCCGAGGACGTGAGAGGTTTTATCGCCCAGGAAGCAATCCACTCGCGCGAGCACCACGTGCTCAACCAACTCATCGATCGCGACAAATATCCGGTCGCCGAGATCGAAGCCTCGATCAAGGAGCGCGTCGCGTTTGGCCGCTCTCGCGGCCCGATGGCGATGCTGCTTTCCACCATCGCGCTCGAACACTTCACCGCCATGATGGCCGAGGCCCACGCGCGCCACAGCGATCTCTTCGACAACGCCGATCCTGGCATCGAACGCCTGTGGCGCTGGCACGCGGTTGAGGAAACCGAGCACAAAGCCGTTGCATTTGACGTCTTCATGCTGGCGACGCGCCGCTGGTCGCCGCTGCAGCGTTATTTCCGCCGCACCTTCGCGATGGCGATGATCACCTTCTTCTTCACCCGCAACATCACCCACTACGCTGCCCGCCTGCTGCAGGCCGATGGCTACAGCTACAAGGACGCGGTGAAAGCCGTTCGTAAATATGTCTGGCGCACGCCGGGCATATTCAGCCGCAACTCAAAGACCTATTTCGCCTGGTACCGGCCCGGCTTCCATCCGTGGGACGAGGACAATCGCGCCCTCGTCGCCACATGGCGCGCCGAATTCGACGCCGAGATCGAGCCCGCGCCGGCGCTTGCCTAGGTGCAGAGCGCCAAGCGATCCGGCGTGATGCGCCTGGCGACCTGGATGGGTGTGATCGGCGTCATCCTCGCGATCCCGCTCGTTGCCATGCGATACACGGACGAAGTCGCCTGGACGAGAGTCGACTTCATCGCCGCGGGCGCCATGCTCGGCGCCGCGGCGCTCGCCTACGAACTCGCCACCATGAATAAGGCGAGCCTCGCCTACCGTGCCGCCATTGCGCTCGCGGTTGGCACGGCCTTGATGCTGCTATGGGTCAACGGCGCTGTTGGCGTGCTTGGCGATGAAGCCAACGCCGCAAACCTGATCTTCCTTGGCGTTATCGCGGTGGGCGTCATCGGCGCCGTCGTCGCCGGCCTTCGGTCGCCGCGCATGGCGTACGCCATGATCGCAACCGCCTTTGCTCAGATCGTCGCCGCGATGATCGCCCTCATCTTCTCATGGGGCGCCGCAACCGAAGTGGCGCTGACCGCCGCCTTCTCCCTCGGCTGGTTCGCGTCAGCGTACCTCTTCCATCTCGCCGCGCGTGGTCAAAAGCCCAAAAGCGACGCGTAACGGTCGCGGTGAAAACTGGCGCCGCCATAAAGCGCCTCGGTCACGCGCGCGCGCTTCAAATAAAGCCCCGCATCGTGCTCATCGGTCATGCCGATGCCGCCATGCAGCTGCACCATTTCGTTCGACGCCAGGTGCACCGTCTCCGACGCGCGCGCCTTAGCGAGACTCGCATACTCCGCGATATTATTGGCGTTGCGGTCCAGCGCATCGAGCGCCGCCAGCACGCATGAGCGCGTCAGCTCCATATCGGTGAACAGCTTCGCCGCGCGATGCTGCAGCGCCTGAAAGCCCCCGATCACCTGCCCGAACTGGCGCCGCGTCTTCAAATACTCGCTCGTGATCTCGAACGCCTCGCTCGCCGATCCAACCATCTCCGCCGCCAGCCCGATGCGTGCGCGATCCAGAATCGCGTCGATCACATCGGCGCCGCCGTTCATCTTCTCAGCCGCCGCGCCCTCAAACGTGATGTCCGCCGCGCCACGGCTGTCAGCCGTGACCAATTCCCGCCGCTTCACGCCGGCTGCATCGGCCTTCACCAGATAAAGCGCATCTCCGCCCGCAACGATGATGAGATCGGCGACATGACCGTCAGCCACGTACTGCTTCGCGCCCGTGAGCTTGCCGCCCTCGAACTTCACCTTCGACTTGCCCGGCGCATGATGCGCGCCTTCGTCGATCGCGATCGTCGCGATCACTTCACCCGACGCGACCTTCGGCAGCCATTCGCGCTTCTGCGCATCCGTTCCCGCCAGCAGCAACGCGCTCGCGCCCGCCAGCGCGCTGGAATGCAGCGGCGACGCCACAAGCGTTCGCCCGCTCTCTTCCAACACCGCGCCCAGCGCCACGTAGCCAAGCCCCGCGCCGCCATATTCTTCCGGAATGATCACGCCCGCGAGCCCGAGCCCCGCAATCTCGCGCCACAAATCCGGATCGCGGCCGTTCTTCTTCTCGTCGCGCTGCTTACGCAACCGCGTCACCGGCGCCTGCTCGCGAAAGAAATCGCGCGCCGTATCCTTCAGCATGCGCTGATCGTCATTCAGGGTGAACGTCATTGGGTGTCTCGCAGACCAAGCACGCGCTTGGCGACAACGTTGAGATTAATTTCGGTGGTGCCGCCTTCGATCGAATTGCCCTTCGACCTCAGCCAGCCGCGCGTGGTGGCAATATCGTCAGCCGAAAAGCCCTCGCCGCTCCAGCCAAGCGCGCGATTGCCCGCCGCTTCCACCATCAGTTCGCAGCGATCCTGGTTCAACGTCGCACCCGCAACTTTGAACATCGACGCCATGTGGCTGACATTGCCGCCCGCCTTCGCCTCTTCCTGCGCCCGCTGCACCGACAGCGCGTAAGCCCGCTCCGTCATCTTATGTGACGCAATCCGCGCCCGCAGATCGCGATCTTCCAGCGCGCCGCCTTCAACACCAACGTGCTTCTTCGCCAGATCGACAACATCGACGCGCGTATTCGAGCCAAACCCGGAAATGTTCGTGCGCTCATACATCAACAAGCGCTTGGCGATTTCCCAACCGCCATTCAAACGCCCGACCATTTGATGCTTCGGCGCCTTCACGTCAGTGAAGAACGTCTCGCAAAACGGCGACGAACCCGAGATCAGCTTGATCGGCCGCGTCTCGACGCCCTTGGTCGTCATATCGATCAGCACGAACGAGATGCCCTCGTGCTTCACGCTCGTATCGGTGCGCACCAGGCAGAAGCACCAATCGGCGTAGTTCGCGTACGAGGTCCAAACCTTCTGGCCGTTGATCAGCCAATGATCGCCCTTGTCTTCGCACTTGGTCTGTAGGCCTGCGAGGTCCGATCCCGCGCCCGGCTCGGAATAGCCCTGACACCAACGGATCTCCCCGCGCACGATCTTCGGCAGATGTTCTTTCTTCTGCTCTTCGTTCGCGTACTCAAGCAGCACCGGCCCAAGCATCCAGATGCCGAACGAGAACAGCGCCGGCCGCGCGCCGATTTTCTTCAATTCACTTTGCAGCACGCGGTTTTCATCCGCGCTCAAACCGCCGCCGCCGTACTCAGCCGGCCATGTCGGCGCCGTCCAGCCCTTCGCGCCCATGCGCTCAAGCCAGAGTTTCGCCTCCTGATTCTTGAACTCGTAGTTGCGGCCGCCCCAAACGGCGTCATCTTCGCCCGTCATCGGCGTCCGCATCGAAGGCGGGCAGTTCGCCTCCAGCCAAGCTCTCGTCTCGGTCCGGAAGACTTCCAAATCTTGTGTCATCGCGCGTTTCCTCAACGCGCGGCTTAGCACCGTGGAGCGCCGTACGTCACTATCACGCGTGGGAAGCTTCTGCTCGCCCTTGATGGGCGAGCTGTCATGACGCGCAGCGGCATGACTGAGTGGGTGGCGGCTCGATTTTGCTGAAGACGGAGCAGTCACCCGCTCCGGCGCTTCGCGCCACCTCGCCCATCAAGGGCGAGGAGTGATTACTCCAACCCTTCCGGCTGCCCCACCACCACGAACGTGAACCCGTCCGGATTGAACAGGCGGCGGATCACGCGGTTCACATCGTCCAGCGTCACCGCGCGAATAAGATCGTTGCGTCGGTTCACGTATTCGATATCGCGCCCCGCCGCCTGATAGCCGTGCACGACGCCGGCGATCTTCACATTGCTGTCGAGATCGAGCGCAAACGAGCCGGTCAGGTAGGTGATGGCGTCATTCACCTCGGCCTGCGTCGCTCCATCGCGATGGAGCCGCGCCATCTCGGCGCGCGTCACTTCAATCGCCTCGCGCACATCGCCATTCTCGGTCTGCGCCGAGCCGCGGATCAGCGCCGAGTGATCACGCACGGAGGGGCCGGTGCCGATGCCATATACAAGCCCCCGCTGTTCGCGCACCTGGTCCATCAGCCGCGACGAAAACCCGCCGCCACCCAGGATGTAGTTGGCGACCGCAAGCGGTATCCAGTCAGGATCCTCATCCTGAATGCCGGGACCGACGAACAGCACCAGACTTTGCGGCTGCGGCAATTGCCGCACGATCAGCGGCGTCGGCGCCGCGGGCGTCACATCTGTCGGCTCTGGCGGGCGAACGCCGGCCGGCAGCGCGCCAAAAATCGTATCGACAGCCCGGCCCGCATCGGCGGCGCTGATGTCGCCGACGATCGTGATCTGCAGCGTCGCGCGATTGAACAGCGCCGCGCGGCGCTCAACCAGAGCGGCGCGATTGATCGCATCAATGCTCTCGCGCGAGGTCCGGCGCGCGTAAGGATGGCTTGGATAGAGCGCCTGATCGAGCGCCAGGTTCGCCAGATAGCTCGGATTGGTTTCGCGTGTGCGCAGCCCCACGATCATCTGACGCTTAATCCGCGCCAACGGCTCAGCGTCGAAACGTGGCTCATTCAGCGCCACGCGCGCCATCTCAAACGCCGCATCGCGATTTTCGCTGAGCGTCGTCAGGCTCATGCCCATGCCGTCCCAGCCTGCGCCGAAGCCCAACGACATGTTCAAATCCTGCAGCCGCTCCTTGAACGCGTTGGCGTTCATCGCGCCCGCGCCTTCGGTCAGCATGTCGGCCATGATGCCGGTGACGCCGATGAGGTTCGCCGGTTCGATCGCCGAGCCGCCGCGCCAATAGGCGCGCATCACCACCATCGGCACCGTCGAATCCGAAACCAGCCACGCCTCGATCCCGCTCGGCGAGACAATGCGCTCTACGTCAACAGCACGCCGCGACGTCGTGCTCTCGGTTTGGGTCTGCGCGTACGCCGAAGAGGGCGGCGCAAAAACTGCAAACGCAGCAAACAAAAAAGCCGCGACTCCCCTTCTCCCTCGCGGAGAAGGGGTTGGGGGATGAGGGGCGTTCAAACACGCAGGCGCCTGATCGTCGGAACGCCCCTCACCCGCCGGCCTTTGGCCGCCGCCCTCTCCGCGAGGGAGAGGGCTGGCAAAAACAAGCCGCCTCACTGCGCCGCCTCCGGCAGCAGCCAGCCGGTCACCGAAGCGTTGATGTCCAGCGTTTGGCGCGACATCGTCATCACCTCTTCGCGCGTCACCGCTTCGATATCGGTCGCCCAATTGACCACGTCATCGATGCTTTCGCCCTGCGCCAGCGATGCGCCGTAAATATTGGCGAGACTCTCCTGGCTGTCGCGCGAATAGACGGCGTTCGCCGCCAGCGAATTTTTCGCACGCGTCAGCTCCGCGTCCGTCGGCCCGTCGCGCAGATATTGCGCGATCACCGCATCGGCCGCCGCTTCGACCTGCTCCAGCGTCACGCCCTCAACCGGCGTCGCCCAAATCGAAACGCTGCCGCCGCCGAGCCCAGACGAACTTGCGCTCGCGCCGGCGCCGATCGCAATGCGCTGCTCTTCCACCAGCGCGCGATAGAGCCGGCTCGTCTCCGAACCGCCGAGCACTTCCATCGCCACATCGAGCGCGTGCGCTTGCCGGCCCGTATCGACGCCGTAGCTCGTCGCGCGATAGAGCCGCGAGAACGAAGGCTGACGCACTTTCTCATCGCTATGGGTCACGCGCATCGGCCCGACATTCGGCGGATCGCTCACCCAAGCGCGCGCCGGCAAATCGCGTGTCGGGCGCAACCGTCCGTAATAGCGCTCCGCCAGCGGCCGCAGCTCAGCCGCATCGACATCGCCAGCCACAACCAGGATCGCGTTATTGGGCGCGTACCAGGTGCGATAGAACTCAAGCGCGGTTTCGCGGTCGAGCGATTGAATCTCATGCAGCCAGCCGATCACCGGCGTGCCGTACGGATGATGCGGCCACAGCATCGCGCGCATCCGCTCGCCCAGCACTGAACCTGGATTGTTGTCGATGCGCTGGCGGCGCTCTTCGACGATGACATTGCGCTCCGAGGTAAACGTCGCGTCGGAAAACTGCAGATTGCGCATGCGATCTGCTTCCATGCGCATCACCAGGTCCAGGCGATCGCGCGCGATGCGCTCGTAGTAAGCGGTGTAGTCCCAGTTCGTGAACGCGTTGTCCTCGCCGCCATTTCTGGCGACGGTGCGCGAAAACTCACCCGGCGCGATCTCGCGCGTGCCCTTGAACATCAGGTGTTCGAAAAAGTGCGCGATGCCCGAATGCCCGCGCGGCTCATCAGCGGCGCCAACGCGATACCAGACCATGTGCGTCACCACCGGCGCGCGCCGGTCGGTGATCACAACGACCTGCAGCCCGTTGCGGAGCGTGAAGGTCTCAGGCCGGACGAACTCCCGCGCCTGGGCCGAAGCCGTCAGCGCGAGCAACGCTACGCATGCGATGAAGAAACGTTGGCCCAGCCCGCCGAACAAGGCGCTCAGGTGCCCGGGAGTTTGAAGCCGCCGCGCTCGCGCCGGATCGTCACTTGCCCGCCGCCGGTTGCGCGGCGCACCGACTCTTGTTCCTCAAGCCGGCGCTGTTCTTCTTCCGCGTTCAGCGGTGAGCCCGCCGGCGCCGTTGAGCCATTGAACGAAAGCAGGCGGTTCACGAAGCCTTCGTTACGGCGCACGACGCCCTGGCTTTCGTAATCGATCTGCTCACGGATGCTGTCGTCGGCGGTTGCGGCGCCTGCGGCGGTTACGAACGAGCGCTCGCCCGCGCTCGCGCCCGTGCCGACATTGTCGCCGAACAGCGCGGCGCGCGCGTCCGTTGACGGATCAGCTTCGCCAGGGCGCGCCTCACCCGGACGCGGCGGACGCAGATTGTAATCCGGCGGCAGCGTCAGCGGCGCGTGCGTCATCACGCGGAACTCGTCCGGCGACGACCGCGAGGCGCCCACGGCGCGCGAAAAGCCTGCGCAACCGCTGGCCGCTGTGGCCGCAGCGAGCACCACGATCAGTGCAACTGGTTTGGACAACGTCCGCCTCCCTCAAATCTCTTGGCTTGGGTTCTAGACGAGGCTCACCGTCCCCGCCAAGCCGGACAGCAGCAAAGATGCCTCGCCCCGCAGTTTGACCGTTCTGGGGCGAATCTGCCCCAAACCCCGCTACCCCGCGCCGCCTGCGCCGCCCTTGTCACGGTTGAACCGGGCCTTGAACTGGCGCCAGCCGGTCCCCTTGCCCGGTTCGGTTTCGGCGAAAAACACCATGTCGATGGCCAGCAGGATCGCCCCACAGGTGATCGCGGCGTCCGCCACGTTGAACACCCAGGGGAACCAGAGGCCGTTGAAATCCAAAAAGTCCGCCACGGCGCCGAAACGAATCCGGTCGATGACGTTGCCCAGCGCCCCGCCGATCACGAGCCCCAGCGCAATCGCCGTCGGTTTCCGCTCCGCCGTGCGCAGCCAATAGACGAACACCCCCGAAATCAGGAACGAGAGCGCCACCAGGCCCCAACGCGCCAAATCCTCGCTGGCCCGCAACAGCCCAAAGCTCACCCCCCGATTCCACACCATCTGCAGGTCGAAGAACGGGCTAAGCTCGATGAAGCGGCAATTGATGCTGGCCTCAAGGCAGCCGCGCGGGCTGAAGGCGAGCGGCCCCAGGATCACCCATTTTGATATCTGGTCGGCGACGAAAACCACGCCGGCGAGAATGAGGCCAAGTCGAAACATGCCCGGCTTATGGACGCCGGCGCGGGTCAGGATCAACCCGCCGGCGCCGCGGCGCTTTGGTTTTGCCCCGGTTCAGGAGCATGAAAGCGCATGCGCCGCCTTCTCGCCCTCGCCGCCGCACTGAGTCTCTGGGCCGGCGCCGCGCACGCGCAGGAGCGCCTGCACCGCGCGCTCGAAAGCTACGCACTCTATCAAACCGACATCACCGCCATGCTCGACGCCGACATTCCGGACGCTGCGGCCCTGGACGCCGCCCTCGATCGCGTCGCGCGCCACGATCCCGAACGCCTGACCCAAGGCTGGCTGGCTTACGGCGCGCTCACCGCCGCGCAATCGCCGGCCTGGGTGAACGGCGTACGCGCCCGCGTCCGCGCCGCCGGCCGCCCCGCCGTGCTCCGACAGCTGCGCCGCGACATGACCTACGCCCGCCGCCGTCCGCCCGGCGCCGGTGAAGCAACCCAACTCATCCTCCGCGCCATGGCCGCCGACAATGCGCGCATGCGCGCCATCGCCATTCGCTTCGAAGGCTTAGGCAATGCCGGCGACACCAGCGCGTGGACGCGCCGCTCAACCACACGCGAAGGCGCACTGCGCGCGCCAACCACGCGCACGCTCGCGCCTGAACTCGCCGCGCGCCTTCGCCCAACGCCACTCACGGCCGCGCCGCTGACCGAAGCCACGGCATTCGGCGGCGCGCGCTTTTGGGACGGCCTCGCCAATCGCGCCTCGCCCACGCCGCCAAATCTGCCCTGGCGCGCCATCGCCGCACGCACCGCGAGCCTCGAGCGCATGCTGACGCTCGGCGCCTTGCTCGTCGTCGGCGCAACCGAGAGCGAAACCGCGCGCATGAGCACGGCGCTCACCGACGATCCCGTCCGCCAATGCCTCGCCATGCAGCAGCTACAGCTGCGCCAATGCGCGTCCGTCACCCACGATCCAAACGAAGACGCCTTCTGCATCGCCCGCCACGGCTTCGCCGGCCCCGCCGATTGCATGAGCTTGGCCGAAGCGCCCTAACCCCTTGGACCGCGCGTCTTCAGACGCGCATTGCGGGCCTGAAGGCCCGCGATCCAAGAAAACCGCGCACTCTCTCCTCGCCCTCGATGGGCGAGGTGGCGCGAAGCGCCGGAGTGGGTGACAGCTCAGAACGCCGCCGCCACTTACTCAGCCACGCGCTGCATCCCAAGCCGCGACCGCTTGCGCATCGCGCGGCGTGATGTCCGGATAGCGCTTATCCGCCGTGGCCGGATCGAAATACTTCCACGACCGCGCGCACTTCACGCCCGGCGCTTTCTCGATCACCACCGCAACCCCCGGCGCTTCCGCGAGGCGAAACGCATCCGCCGGCCCATCGCCTTCAACGATAGTGACGCCGCTAGTGATGCACAGCTCCGCAAAGTCGACCGCCTGCAACGAAGCCCGCAACGCATCGTCCTTCACGAACACGCGCGGCGCAGCCTCAAGCGCCGCGCCGATCACCTTGTCGCGCCGCGCCACTTCCAGCGCGCCGGTGACCACCGCCCGCGCCTCGCGCAGTTTCGCCACTTCCTCACCGGCGAAATCATCCTCCCACGCATCCGGCGTTTCCGGGAACGTGCGCAGATGCACCGATACGCTGTCCGGAAACCGCGTCAGCCAAGCCTCTTCCGCCGTAAACGGCATGATCGGCGCGAGCCACGCGGTGAGACGCGAGAAGGTTTCATCCAACACCGTGCGGCACGCACGGCGGCGGAATGAATCCGGCGCGTCGCAATAAAGCGCGTCCTTGCGCACATCGACATAGAAGGCCGAGAGATCGACGTTGCAAAACTCCACGATGGCGCCGAGCGCTACGCGCCACTGATAGGTGTCGTAACCACGGCGCACTTCCCGGTCGACTTCATGCAAACGATGCAGCAGCCAGCGTTCGAGCAAAGCCAGCGACTCCCCGCCCCCTTGCGGGGCGGGGCTGGGGGTGGGGGTACGGGCGGTAGAGACACGTTCGGCATCGCTGAAATCCCGCAACGCCCCGAGCAAGTACCGCAGCGTGTTGCGCAACTTCCGATACATTTCGCCCGACTGATCGATCATGATCTTGCCGAGCCTGAGATCGTCGCCGTACTCAGCCGACGCGATCAGCAGGCGCAGTATCTCAATGCCGTTCTGCTCGGCGATCTTCTGCGGCTCGATCGTGTTGCCGATGGACTTGGACATCTTCATGCCCTTCTCGTCCATCGTGAACCCGTGGGTGACCACTTCGTCGTACGGCGCACGCCCACGCGTCGCGCAGCTTTCCAGCAACGACGAATGAAACCAGCCGCGATGCTGGTCCGAACCTTCGAGATAAACGGTCGAGATCGGGTTCACGAACGAGGCCCGCGTCGGCGCCTCCGGATTGCCGATCACGAACGCATGCGTCGAGCCCGAGTCGAACCAGACATCCAAAATGTCCTCGACCTTCTCGTACTCATCCGCCTTGTGCTTCGCGCCGAGGAAATCCTGCGCCGCCGTCGCCCACCAGACGTCAGCGCCGCCCTCCTTCATCGCCGCGAACACGCGCGCATCGACGTCATCGTCCTGCAGGATCGAGCCGTCGCTCTTCTTCACGAAAATCGGCAACGGCACGCCCCAGGCGCGCTGGCGCGAAACCAGCCAATCGGGACGATCCTCGATCATGCCCCGAATGCGGTTGTAATCCTTCGTCTCGCCCGTGCGCTTCTGGCCCCAATCGACGCGATCGATTTCGTCGAGCGCGATCTGGCGCAGCGTTTTGCCATCGCGATACGGCTTATCGAGCGCGATGAACCATTGCGGCGTGTTACGGAAGATGAGCGGCGCCTTTGAACGCCACGAGTGCGGATAAGAGTGTTTCAACTGCCCACGCGCCAGAAGCGCACCGACTTCGATCAGCGCGTCCATGACCGCTTTGTTGGCAGGGCCGTCTTTGCCGAGGTTCTTTCCCTCAAGCTGTAGAATTTCAAGCCCTTCGAAACCGGGTGCGTCGCTTGTGAACCGACCGTCCTCATCTACCGTGAACGGAATTCCACGCTGACCAAAGTTGCGAACCCACACATCAAAGTCGTCCGCGCCATGTCCAGGGGCAGTATGGACAAACCCCGTACCCGCATCATCGGTCACGTGGTCGCCCGACAACACCGGAACTTGGAAGTTGTAGGCGTACTCCTCTCCGGGAATTGGAATACGCAGAGGCCCTTTGGACTTTGGATCATCTGACAGCGGCAGTGCAGGCAGCTTACGTGCGGCGGCCCAATTCAGAAGGGGGTGTTCGCAGAACTCAAACTGACTGGGATCGGCGTTACGAACTTTTGACCATTTCGCCACCTTCGCGGCCTTGAAGACATCGTCAGCGCGAGCATCAGCGAGAACGAAAAGTTCGCCAATCTCGGCCCACGGAGCGAACGGTAGATCTTTTTCCAGTTCATCGACGCGATACAAACCGTAGGAAATGCTTGGGCTATAGGCGATCGCGCGGTTGCCAGGGATCGTCCACGGCGTCGTGGTCCAGATGACAACGGACGCCTGTTGCCAGATCGCGAGTTCCTGATCGGCACCTGCAGAGACGCCATTGATCGGAAACTTCACCCAGATCGTCGGGCTCGTCTTCTCCTGATACTCCACCTCCGCTTCCGCCAGCGACGTGCGCTCCACCGGACTCCACATCACCGGCTTCGAACCGCGATACACAAGCCCCGTCCGCACCACGCGCAAGAACTCGCGCGCGATCGCGGCTTCGGCTTCGAAGCTCATCGTCGTGTAATAGCGATCCCAATCGCCCTCGATGCCCAAGCGCCGAAATTCATCGCGCTGCAGCGGGATCCATTTGTCGGCGTACTCGCGGCACGCGCGGCGAAACTCTACCGCCGGCACTTCAGACTTCTTGCGCCCAGCTTTGCGAAAATCCTCTTCGACTTTCCACTCGATCGGCAGACCGTGGCAGTCCCAGCCCGGCACATAGTCGCAATCGTAGCCCGCCATCTGTTTGGTGCGGACGACGAAGTCTTTCAGGATTTTGTTTTCCGCGTGCCCGATATGGATCGGACCGTTCGCATACGGAGGGCCATCGTGAAACACGACCTTCGGTCGCGCTGCCGCTTCCTTGCGCAAGAGATGGTACAAACCAATCTCGGCCCAGTGCTTCACGCGCTCGGGCTCTTTCTTCGGCAGCCCCGCGCGCAGCGGAAAGGGATCACCCGGAAGGTCAGGCAGAAAAACGGTCTCGCGGTAATCGCGACCAGCAGGCGCATCGGCCATGAGGTCTATTCTCCAGTGAAGCGAATGTGATGTAGCCGTCCCGGTCCCGCGGAGCACCGATTTTTCGGGCTCAACGTGGGCCGGGCCTCAAATTCGAGAGGCTCGTATGGGGGAACGGCGGTTCACGGTCACGTGTTGGGCTGTATCACCACGCCCTGCGGAACGCCACCTGCATTGACTTGGCGCATTGCTCGGGACGTTCCAGAGGTTTACATGCCGCGCCTTCCTTTGAGACTTGCACGTCCAATCATGACCACCGCGTACGATTTCAGCTTCGCCAAACTCGATGAGCCGGGCGAAGTGAAGCTTGCCGACTATGCCGGCAAAGCCATCCTGGTGGTGAACGTCGCGAGCGCCTGCGGCTTTACCTCGCAATACCGCGATCTCGAAGCGCTCTACGAAGCGAAGGTCGGCAAAGGCCTCGTCATCATCGGCGTGCCCTGCAACGATTTCGGCCACCAGGAACCGGCGGAAGAAAAAGAAATCCGCGAATTCTGCGACACGACCTATCACGTCACCTTCCCGATGACGAAAAAGGTCGAGATCACCTCACGCGAACGCCGCCACCCTTTTTACCAATGGGTCGCGGAAGAACTTGGCGAAAGCGCGCTCCCGCGCTGGAACTTCCACAAATACCTGATCGGCAAGGACGGCGCGCTGGTGGAAGCCTTCGGCTCAAAAACCGCCCCCCTCGCGCCCGACATGCTCGAAGCCATCAAGGGTGCGCTGACAACGTGAGCGACTCCCCGCCCCCTTGCGGGGCGGGGAGTCGGTAGTCTTAATGCGCCATCGCCGCGTCATCGAGCTTCGTCGGCGCGTCCACGCCCATCTTCGGGCGCGGCCGCAGCAGCAACATCGCGAACGCCGACAGGCTGATCACAACAGCCAGCATCAAGAACTGGTCGTTAAACGTCATCACCAGCGCTTCACGGTCCAACAGCGCCGCATAACGCATCAACGCCTGCCGCTCCGGATCGGCGGCGCCCGCCTGCTCCAGATACGCCTGCGCGCCGGCGATCATGCCCGCCACAGGCGGATTGTTTGGATCGGCGGCGGCGTAAAGCTCCTGGCGGTGCAGGGCGAACGAATGCGCCTGCACCGTCGCCAGCGCCGCAATACCGAACGCGCCGCCAAGATTGCGGAACGTGTTGAAGAGCCCCGCGCCCGAATGCACCAATTGCGGCGGCAGCGATTGCAAGGCCGGCTGCATCACCGAGTTGAACGTCATCATCAGCCCCAGCGCGCGCAGCACTTGCGGCCAGGCCAATTCCCAGAACCCCGCTTCCGCCGTCAGATGCGCCTGCACCCAGCAGCTCGCGCCAACCAGCAGGAAGCCCAGAATTCCAATCGGCCGCGTGTCCTTCAACGTGCGCCCGAGCCGTCCGATGATCGGCGCCGTCAGGAACATCACCGCGCCCTGGACAAACATCGTGTGCCCGATCTGCAGGGCGCTGTAGCCGCGCACCGACCCAAGAAAGAGCGGCGTCAAGAACACTGAGGTGAAGAGGCCAAGCCCAAGAATAAATCCAAGCCCCGCGCCGATCGCAAATGTCGGCGACGAAAACGGCCGCAAATCCACGATCGGCGTCTCCGCCTTGAACGCCCGATAGAAAAACAGCACCGCGCCCGCGAGCGACACCATCGCCCACATCGTCACTTCACTCGACGCGAACCATTCGTTCGATGGGCCCTCTTCAAGCGTGTATTCCGCCGCGCCCAGGAACATCGCGAGCCCCAAAAGCCCAACGAGGTCGATCTTCTTCAAGAGGTCGAAGTTCGGTTTCCCGAGCGACGCCATCGTGTTCCAGATCACCACCGTGATCAGCAGCCCCGGCACGACATTCACCCAGAACAGCGCGCGCCAACCCAGCGTCTCCGCCACAAGCCCGCCAATCGTCGGCCCCAGCGACGGCGCCAGCGTGATCACCATCCCCATCATCGCGCCCGTCATCGGCTGCAGCCGTTGCGGAAACGCCAGATAGAGCGTCGCCATCACCGTCGGGATCATCGCCGCGCCCGAGAAACCCTGCAGCGCGCGGAAAATGATCAGCGAATTGATGTCCCACGCAAACGCGCACAGCAAACTCATCAGCGAGAACGCGACGGCGGAAATACAGAACAGCAACCGCGTGCCCAGCGCCCGGCCCAAGAAGCCCGACAGCGGAATCCCGATCACTTCCGCGATCAGGTACGAGGTCTGCACCCAGGAAATCTCATCGCGGCTCGCGCTCACACCCGCTTGAATCGAGCCAAGCGCGCTCGCGACAATCTGAATGTCGAGAATGGCCATGAACTGGCCGACGACCATCGCGATAAAGCCGATCCAGATATGGAGCGGCGGTGAATCGTCCGGTTTAGCGGCCGCGAGTGCGGCGTCGCTCATTCGCGCGTGTCCACCGTGACGCCAGCCGACAAGCCCGGACGCAGCAGCTGCAGCCCCTCCTGCCCCGGATCGAGGCGGATACGCACCGGCACGCGCTGCACGATCTTCGTGAAGTTGCCGGTCGCCGTATCGGTCGGGATGATCGAGAACTCAGAACCGCTCGCCGGCGCCAGCGACTCCACCGTCCCGTGCAAACGCAGGCTGTGGGCAACGTCCGGACGGATCGTCACCGATTGTCCGGGGCGGAAGTTCTCAATCTGCGTCTCTTTGAAATTCGCAACGATATAAACAGATTGCAGCGGCACCACCGACATCAGCGGCGCGCCCGAACGCACGAGCTGTCCCAGCTGCACTTGCCGGTCGCCAACAACGCCATCGATTGGCGCGCGCACGGTCGTGCGCGAAAGATCAAGCTCGGCTTGTTCGAGTTGCGCCTGCGCCGCCTGCACCGCCGCATCCGCCGCGGCCGCGCCGCCGCCGGCCTGGCGCGCTTGGATTTCCAATTGCTGCATCCGCGCCGGCGAAAGCAGTCCGCGCTCCGCCAACGGCCGATAGCGCGCGACATCGGCGGACGCGAGCGCGCGCCCTGCTTGTTGCGACTGGCGTGCGCCTTGCGCTTCGGCCAGCGCCGCGCGCGCCGCAGCGAGCCGCGCCTGATAATCCGTCGGATCGATCTCAACCAGAATATCGCCGGCGTGAACGCTTTGGTTCTCCGCCACGGGGATCGCGCGGACATAACCTTCAATCTGCGGCGAGATCAGCGAGATGTCCGCGCGCACATATGCATTGTCCGTCGTCACCATGTGACGGCCGACGAAAAACCAATTGCCGCCCCAGATCGCGACAAGCACGAAGAACAGCGCGCCGCCGACAATCATAAGCCCGCGGCGTCCGAGTGACTGAGCCATGGAGCGCACTTTAGCGGTCGCGCGCGCGGCTTCGAGCCGAAAACCGGCATCGTCTGGCATGGGAGGATCTTGATTTAGCCCGGACCAAAAGTGGCCCGACACCGAACGTAGCCACGGCTACGCCCGCTTCAAGCCTCCCAAACGCGGTATTCGCGTGTTGACGTATAGGCCTTTAGGCATAGGCCGTAACGTATTGCGCGAGGTGGACCTGTGATTATCCTCACAAATGCGTGAGGACTTCCGGGGCTATGAGGAATACCGCGATTATGACTCCCGAGCACCAGGATGGGCGCACGCCCGATCGTGGCGTCGCCCGGCGTCAGGCTTTCCTACAGGCCGCGCGGGAGGTCTTCCTTGAGCACGGCTATGAGGCGGCCAGCGTCAACGATGTCGTCCGCATGGCTGGCGGCTCGCTCGCGACCCTCTATGCCCAATTCGGCAACAAGGAAGGTCTTTTCCTGGCCTTCATGCAGGACCAGCACGACCGCTTCGCCCGCGAAATGCGTCCGCCCGACAGCGTCGACGGCCTGCCCCTGGAAGAAGCATTGCAGATCGTCGGCGAACACTTTCTGCGCCGGCTGCTCCAGCGCGACAGCCTCGCCTTCTTCCGCGTCATGGTTTCGGAAGGCCGCAAAGTTCCAGAACCGCTACGCCGGTACTTCACCACCGGCGGCTCGAACATGATTCACGACGAGCTTGTCAGCCAACTCACCCGCGCGGGCCTCAACGAGGCGGACGCAAAAGAAGGCGTCGGCTATTTCATCGAGCTGCTTCGCAGCCGCCATCACTTCCAGGCCATCACCGAAGACACCTACGTTCTCTCGGACGCCGATCTGAAAGCGCACGTCGCCCGCGCCGTCCGCTTCCTGCTCAACGGCCTCAAAGCCAACTGACGCTTCGCCCGCCGGGCGCTTCAGACACGATTCAGGTTCGGTTCAGGCGTCTGCCGCCATCGTCACGATTGCGAGGATTGTGCACGTACGCACATCGGGAGCCTCAACATGAAAAAAGCCCTCATCGCGGCAGCCGTCGCCTTGAGCGCGGCAGCTTGGGTGGCGACACCAGCTTACGCTCAACGGGGCGAACACGCCCGGGACCGCGGCGACGACAACGGCGATGGCCGTGGCGATCGTGGCCGAGAACGCGGGGATCGTGGTGATCGCCGCGGCGGAGATGAACGCGATCGCGGACAGGGCGACTACCGCCCGCCGCAACCGCGTCCGCAACAACAACAACAAGCAGCGCCGCCTCAGCAGACGCCTCCGCCGGCGGTTCAAAACGGCGGTGGTCGCGGTCGCGGCGATTGGAATGGCGGCGGCGGTGGTCGCGGCCAAGGCGGCGGCGACGGCGGTCAATGGAACGGCGGTCGCGGACGCGGTGGCGATGACAGCGCCGGCGGTCGCGGACGTGGCGGCGATGACAGTGCCGGCGGTCGCGGACGTGGCGGCGATGACAGTGTTGGCGGTCGTGGACGCGGCGGCGATGACAGTGTCGGCGGTCGTGGACGCGGCGGCGATAACAATGGCGGCCAGTGGAATGGCGGTCGCGATCGCGGCAACGATGGTCGCGGCGCCGACAATGGCGGTCGCGGACGTGGCGACAATGGCGGCCAATGGAACGGCGACCGCGGCGGACGCGGCGGCGACAACAATGGCGGCCAGTGGAACGGCGGTCGTGATCGCGGCAATGATGGTCGCGGCGCCGACAATGGCGGTCGCGGACGCGGCGAACATGGCGTCCTTTGGGATGTCCGTGGCGGTCGCGGCGGCGACAACAATGGCGGCCAATGGAATGGCGGTCGTGATCGCGGCAATGACGGGCGTGGCGATTGGAACGGCAACGACCGTGGCCGGGATCGCGGCGGCAACTGGAACAATGGCCGCGGACGCGATTTCTCGCACAACGATTGGGGCCGCGGCCGCGACGATGGCCGGCGTGATCGCGATCGCTACAATCGCTGGCGCTCGAACCACCGCGATTGGGATCGCCCGCGCTACAACGATTGGCGCAGCGTTCGCTACGGCTTCTACTTCGACCGTGGCTACTCACTGATCTTCTCGGGCTTCTACGGCCACAACTATTATTGGTACGGCTATGACGGCGGATGGCGGCGTCCCTATCGCGACTGGCGCGTCGGCTACGTCCTTCCCTACGACATCTATTGGGAAGAGATTCCGTACGATCTCTACTACCGGCTGCCGCCCGCGCCTTATGGCTGCCGCTACATCCTGGTCGGCCGCGACGTTCTCCTGATTGTCGTCGACACAGGATTGGTTCTCGACGCGATGTACTACTACTGACACATCGCCCGAGGGACAGATCGAGCCGCCCCGTTCACGCGGGGCGGCTCTTTTCTGTTCAGCGTTCCGCCTGTTGCTCGTTAGCCTGCAACATCTCCCGCGCGCGATCCGATTCAAACAGCGCGAAATAGCCGTCGGCGTTCACATCCAGCGCCATGAAACGCCGCCGCGCACACGCCTCGAATTCCGCCGCATCGATGCGGCGGCTAAAATCGCGATCGCACGACATGACCGGCTCGACCTCCGCGCCAAGCATGATCGGAAGGCGCTGGCCGGCGCCATGCGGCGGCTCTTGAGGCGGACGCCCGCCGCGCCGGCGCCCCTGATCGCCGATCCGCGATCCTCTCGCGCCGACACTGTCCGCAACACCTGGAGGGCGCCGGTCGGACGACGCCACGACAATCGGCGCCGTGCGCGCGCTCAACATTTCCGGCGCCTGCGCGCGCCATAGCGCCGTCGATTCCAACGACGTGGCGCCGCCATCATGATTGGCGTCGAGCGTGTCGCGAAAGAACGTCATCGCCTCGGCGACGAACTCATCGCGGCTGATGCGCTCGTCGCCATCGGCGTCGGCGTGCGCGAGCCAAAGCAATACCGGCGCTCTGCGGCTTTCGGGGCCGGCGCGAAACGGCTGCCCCATCGGGCTGACGAACACGGCGCCCGGGCGCGCCGGCAAGCCGGGCGGCGTCTGCGCGCTCACCGAAGATGCGAACGTGAACATGGCGGCGGCAAACGCCGCCACCGCGTACGATATGTGCATGAAATCTACTCCCGCGTCTGAGGCGCGGGACCTGAGCGCCGAGATTTGTCGCCGCTTTGCCCCAGGCGCCCACGACTGGCGCCAAACTTTGTCAGCGGACCACTAGTGCAGCACCACGCGCCGCACGCGCGCGACAACCGGCGGCGCTGTCCCCGGCGGCGGCGGCGGATCGCTGACCGGCGGGTCCGGAATTTCCGTCGGCGGTTGCGACGGCGGTTCGGGCTTGTCGGGATCAGGGTCTTGAGGGCCAGGGCGCGTCATCCCTGCCAAACGCGCCGGCGCCGCCTTTGGCGCCCCGATTTCGCGGCGGATCGGCGCGGTAATGCGATATTTCACACCCCGCCCCCGGTCGCGCGGTTGACCCGGCCCCTCCCGCCCCCTATTTCCCGGCCTTAGCAACCAGGCGCGGCGAGTGCTAACACCGCGCCCGGCAGGCAAAAGGCCTTACCAACCAAGGGAGTATCACCAGTGGCGAGCTTTCGTCCCCTGCACGACCGCGTGCTCGTGAAGCGCGTAAAGGAAGAAGAAAAGACCCGTGGCGGAATCATCATTCCGGAGACGGCTCAGGAAAAGCCGCAAGAAGGCGAAGTCGTCGCCGTCGGCCCGGGCGCCCGCGATGAAGACGGCGAGCGCATCGAACTCGACGTGAAAGTCGGCGACCGCATCCTGTTCGGCAAATGGTCGGGCACCGAGGTGAAGGTCGATGGCGAGGTACTCCTCATCATGAAGGAGTCCGACATCATGGGCGTCATCGAAGTGAAGAAGGCGAAGAAGGAAAAGGCGGCCTAACGGCCGCGGGCAGTAGGCAATGGGCAGTGGGCAATAGCGCGACAGCGCCCGCCTCACGCTCAAGCGCTCCTACTGCCCACTGCCTATTGCCCACTGCCTTCTCAAAGAATTCAAACACAGAGGTTCAGCACCAATGGCTGCTAAAATTGTAAATTTCGGCGCCGATGCCCGTGAGCGTATGCTCGCCGGCGTCGACATTCTCGCCAACGCCGTAAAGGTCACGCTCGGTCCCAAGGGCCGCAACGTCGTGATCGAAAAGTCCTTCGGCGCCCCGCGCACCACCAAGGACGGCGTCACGGTCGCCAAGGAAATCGAACTCGAAGACAAGTTCATGAACATGGGCGCCCAGCTCATTCGTGAAGTCGCTTCCAAGACCAACGACGAAGCCGGCGACGGCACCACCACCGCTACGGTTCTCGCTCAAGCCATCGTCCGCGAAGGCATGAAGGCCGTCGCTTCGGGCCGTAACCCGATGGACCTGCGCCGCGGCATCGACAAAGCTGTTGTGGCCATCGTCGAAGACCTCAAAGCGCGTTCGAAGAAGGTCGGCGGCTCGGCGGAAATCGCCCAAGTCGGCACCATCTCGGCCAACGGCGACACCGACATCGGCAAGTTCCTCGCCGACGCGATGAGCAAGGTCGGCAACGAAGGCGTCATCACGGTTGAAGAAGCCAAGTCCCTCGAGACCGAACTCGAAGTCGTCGAAGGCATGCAGTTCGACCGCGGCTACCTCAGCCCCTACTTCATCACCAACGCCGACAAGATGGACGCGGTTCTCGACGACCCGATGATCCTGCTCTTCGAAAAGAAGATCTCGTCGCTGCAGCCGATGCTGCCGATCCTGGAAGCTGTCGTGCAAAGCCAGCGCCCGCTGCTCATCATCGCTGAGGATGTCGAAGGCGAAGCTCTCGCCACGCTCGTCGTCAACAAGCTGCGTGGCGGCTTGAAGGTCGCCGCCGTGAAGGCGCCGGGCTTCGGCGATCGCCGCAAGGCCATGCTGGAAGACCTCGCCATCCTCACCGGCGGCCAGGTCATCAGCGAAGACCTCGGCATCAAGCTTGAAAACGTCTCGCTCGACATGCTCGGCAAGGCCAAGAAGGTCGTCGTGAAGAAGGACGACACGACGGTCGTCGACGGCGCCGGCGCCAAGAAGGACATCGAAGCCCGCGTCGGCCAAATCCGCAAGCAGATCGAAGACACCACGTCCGATTACGACCGTGAGAAGCTGCAAGAACGTCTGGCGAAGCTCGCCGGCGGCGTTGCGGTGATCAAGGTCGGCGGCGCGACGGAAGTCGAAGTGAAGGAACGCAAGGACCGCGTTGATGACGCGCTGAACGCCACCCGCGCCGCGGTGGAAGAAGGCATCGTCCCCGGCGGCGGCGTGGCGCTCCTGCGGGCTGCGTTCAAGCTTAACGTCAAGGGCGACAACGACGACCAGAACGTCGGCATCCGCATCATCCAGAAAGCGCTGGAAGCCCCGCTGCGTCAGATCGTTGAAAACGCCGGCGTCGAAGGCTCGGTCGTTGTCGGCAAGCTGCGTGAGTCGAAGGACGAGAACCAAGGCTTCAACGCGCAGACCGAAGAATACGTCGATATGATCAAAGCCGGCATCATCGATCCGGTGAAGGTCGTCCGCACGGCGCTGCAAGACGCAGCCTCGGTCGCCGGCCTCATCATCACGACCGAAGCCTCGATCGCCGAAGCCCCGAAGAAAGAGTCCGCCGGCGGCGGCATGCCAGGCGGCGGCATGGGCGGCATGGGCGGCATGGATTTCTGACACGCCACAACGTGTCATCCCGGACGGCGCGAGAGCGGCGATCCGGGATCGACCCAAGCTCAGCACCAAAACCGAAACGGCGGAGCCCAAGCTCCGCCGTTTTTGTTTGCCACCGGCGCCCAAGGCTAGCGTCCCTTCTCCTGGTTAAGGAGAAGGTGGCGCGAAGCGCCGGATGAGGTTTACTGTCCGCGCAGATATTGGCGCGCCCACTTCTGGCCCGCAGCGGACATCGGCAGCGCGCGCGTTAGATGGTATTGAGCTTGAGTGCCGAAAGCCTCGCCACCCTCACCGCCGCTCTCACCGCACCCGCTTGCGGATTGGGAAGCGACCTTCATCAAAGATACCGTCGTTCGGTTCTTTGGAGATGACGCTATTGTTCGAAACTTCGGACCAGACCCCAAGCGGCTGTTGTTACATGTCGAGACCAGCAAACCCGACGGCCTTATCAAAGACGACTGCATCGGCGTCCTCAATTGCCGGATCGAACGAGATCAGATTGCCTTGACCGTGACAACGCGCGGCACTCGCGTCTGGGGCTCAGCGAAAATCGCCTACCGGCAGGGCGTCATCATTTAGGTCGAACGTCCCCCTCTCGGCGAATAGCGGACTCCGCAATCTCCTTATCCACCGGCAAACCTCATCCGTCCTCGCTGCGCTCGGCCACCTTCTCCTTAACCAGGAGAAGGGACGCAGCTAGATTACCCGCCATGCTCACCATCAGACCCGCAACCACCGCAGACGCCTCGGCCGCGATCGCGACGCTTGTGCACGCCTTCGCGCACGACCCGCTCATGCTCTACCTCTTCGCGAAGCATCCAGACGGCATCCCCGCCGGCATTGAGACGTTCTTCTCCATCCTGCTCCGCGCCCGCATCGCGCTCGATTCACCGGCGGAAGTGTTGGTGCAAAACGGCGAAATACGCGGCGCAACGATGGGCAACCACACCGCGCCGCCGGCTTGGCCCACAGCGCTCAATCAAGAATGGCTGGCGTTCCAAGCGCACGTGCCGGAATTCCACGAACGCCTCGAAGCGTACGAAGCCATCTGCAACGCCCATCAGCCCGACGAAATCTTCTACTATCTCGGCGTCATAGGCGTGCATCCAACACTTCAAGGCAAAGGCGCCGGCAAAGCCCTGCTCACGTCATTCTGCGAACGCTCACGCGCCGATCCAAGATCGCGCGGCGTCTATCTCGACACCGCCAATCCGGCGAGCCTGCAATTTTACTACAACAACGGTTTCGAACTCTGCGGCGAAGGCGCCCTCGACGGCGCACCGCTCTGGTGCGTTTACAAGCGCACCTGAGCGAGTTTCAATCCATATAAGCGCCCTTGGCGCCGTATCGGGGGAGCAAAGCTCCCTCAGGCAATGCGCAGCGGAAAACTGGGGACACACCAAGCTCGTCGCACGCTCACCCGCGCGCTCGCAACGGCGATTTTTGTTTGAAGAAGTATCGTTCTCCCCGATAGCGTTAGCGCAATGACCTCCGACGCCCGCCGCCTCGCCAACCTCATCGCCGCCGAAGAGCGCGCGCTGGAAATGCTCGCCGCCATCGAAGCCGCCGGCTTTATCCAACCAGGCCGCCGGGAGAGCGAAGTTGACACAGACATCGCCACCCTCGCCGAGCGCGATTTCGGCGTCACCCGCCACTGGCACAAGCGCCTCGTACGCACCGGCGCCAACACGCTGTGCGTCTTCGCCGACAATCCCGAAGAACGCACCATCGGCGACAACGACACCATCTATCTCGATCTCGGCCCTGTGTTTGCAGAATGGGAAGCCGACATCGGCCAAACCTACGCCGTCGGCGCCGATCCCGCGCACCACGCGCTGATCGCGGCGCTGCCTGAAGTCTTCGAAGCAACCCGCGCCCACGCCAACGCCAATCCGGATATCACCGGCGCCGATCTCTACGCCCACGCGACAAACATAGCTGAACAACGCGGCTACATTTTCGGCGGCAAGATCGCGGGTCACACCGTCGGCGAATTCCCGCACCTCACCTGGCCCGGTGACCGCGATCACGCGCGCATCGCACCGGCAAACCCAACACGCCTCTCCGATCCCGATCACCTCGGCCGCAAGCGCTTCTGGATCATCGAAACCCATCTCATCGCGCCCGATCGCGCGTTCGGCGGCTTCTACGAGCGCCTCCTGCGCCCCCGGTAGGAAAAATAAAAAGGGGCGGCCCTTTCGAGCCGCCCCACAGGTTTGTTCTTCGGGGGAAGAACTTAGAATTGCGTGCGCACCGACAGCCACATCGTGCGCGGCGCGCCGATATTGTAGTTTGGCGTGCCCGTATTGGCGGTGCTCATCGTGCCGATGTAGCTCTCATCGAAGAGGTTCACGACGTTGAACTGCAAGCCGGTGTTTTCGAGAATCTGCCAGCTCGCGTCGAAATCGACGACCGTATAGTGCGGCGCGCGAACCGTGTTGATGTCATTGCGCCAACGATCGCCGACATAGCGCGATTGCAGGCCCAGAACCACATCGCCGGTGTCGTACTCAAGGCGGTTGGTGAACGTCCATTCCGGCGTTTCGACAACCTGCTTGCCGGCCGTCGCGAAGAACGAACCTAACGTCGTGCCTGGCAGGTTCTCCTGCACTTCGCTGTCATTGTAGGCGACCGTGCTGAGCAGCGTCAGGCGCTCGTTGAACTGCAGCCCCAATTGCGCTTCCGCACCCCAACGATCCACCGCGCCAACGTTTCGTGAGAAGGTTTCGTTGGTCACCGGATCGAACGAGCGAACGATGAAATTGTCGAACTGGTTGAAGAAGGCGCCGGTCGAGAACATCACGTTCTCGCCCGTGTAGCGATAGCCCACATCGTAGTTGCGCGACGTTTCCGGCTCCACCGAGTTCTGAATGCTGGCCGGTTGAACGCCGCTGTAGAGATCGTCCGTACGCGGCGCCGAGAGCGTTTCGGCGTAGGCAAAGTAGATCTGCGTTTGCTCGCTGGGACGATACACAAGCCCGACGTTCGGCAGCACATCGCTGTAATCGACCGACACGCGGAACGGGTTAACGTCAGTGGCGAGGCCCGGATCGAAATTGCAAACCGGATCACTGGTGCTGCTGAGCGGCGCCCAGCAACGCTGATTGAGATCGCGCGTAAACTCCGGCGCGCGAATACCGACATCGAGCGTCAGTCTGTCGTCGAAGAAATCGCCGATATAGCGGATGCTCGGCTGGCTCAGTGTCGCAATCGAGAGACGATCGCGCTTCTGAAACACCTGGCCGGCAAGCGTGAGGATGCCGCCCTCACCTTCGCCATCCTTGCCGCCCCAAACGCTGAGCGGATCGCCGTTCGCATCAAGCAGACCGTACTCGCCGGTCTGGCGGTGACGCCCCGTATCGTAGGTGTAGCCGAAGATCACGCGGTTCGCGTCGTTGATGTCCCAGATCAGCGACGTCGACAGCGTGTAGCGCAGCGTATTGGTGTTGCTCGGCGAATAGACGCGCACGCGGTCGAGCGTGTCGCAATCGCCGCTCAAGTCGACGCCGGCGTTCGTTCCGGTGAACACCGAGCAGGCCGTGTTGATCGAGCGGCTGTTTGCAACGCCGACAACCCCCAACGCAAGCGGTTGTCGGTTTCATTGATCAGCGACGTGCCGCCGCCATTGGCGAGCACGTATTGCACGGTCGGATCGAACGTGAAGGTCAGATTGTCGCCGAACGAAAAGCGGGATTGGCCGCGAATGTTGCCGGTGTGCGACGGGTTGATGCGCAGGCCAGCATAGTTGTCACAGCTCAGCGGGTTCGCGGGATTGTCGGCGGCGATTTGAAATGCGCCGGCGCCCGCCGCGGACGTGCCATCGTCGTCGGCAACGCCAGCACTCGGCGCATCGCGCGTGCAGGTCGCCAGATTTTGAAGGCTGTCGCCGCCGTAGAACGCCCAGGCAGCGTCATTGCCCGACCGATAGAAATTGTTGCGGTTGCGATTGAAGTGGAACGACAAGCTCATGAAGTCGCTGCCTTCGAGCGGCTGATAAACCCGTGCGTTCACCTGATACTTCTGCAATTCACCGGGACCGACGAACTGATCGTATTCCTGCCAGGAGAATGCGCCGAACGCGCTCGTACCCCACGGGCCGAACGCGCCGGTGTCACCCATCGCGAACACACGCCGATAATTCTCCGTGCCCAGCGACGGCGCAAGCATAAGGCCAGCCTCGTCACTTGGCGTGCGCGTGACGTAGTTGATGGTGCCGCCGGTGACCGCCGCCGTCGGGCTGTCGACGTCAGTCGTGCCGAGATTGACCGAAGCGCGTGAGATCAGTTCGGCATCGACTTGCTGGTTCGAGAAGATCGCGTAGTTCCCGGTATCGTTCAGCGGAACGCCGTCGAACGTGAGCAAAACCCGCGACCCGTCAAAACCACGCAGACGCAAGTTGCCGCCGGCTGAACCGAACGCGTCGTTGTTCGTGAACTGCACGCCCGGAACCAGATTGAGCGTGTTCAGGATGGTTTGGCCCGGGGCCTGCGTCTCGATATACTCTTCCGTGATCGTCGTGCGCGCGCGCGGCGCCGTTTCAGCCTGCACGCCATCGAACGAGCGGCGCCCGCCGGTTACGACAATTTCCTCATCCGCCGTTTGCGACGCCGTTGACTGCGCATGCGCGGCGCCCGCCATCGACATCGAGAGCGCCGTCAAAGCGACGCCGGACAAAAATTTCTTGGAGAACATAAAACCCCCTCGCGAAGCGCGTCATCGCGCTGTCGTTCGTGAGGCGCCTCATAAGGGCGGTGTTCGACACTTCGTTTACGGTTGCATGACGACTATGTTGCACGCCGCTTACGTTATCCCACGTGTCGTTCGCGCCACGCTCGCGCGCACCCGCCGTTTTCGCTTGTTTGCGCCAGGCGCTCCCGCCAAATTACAAAACGATGACAAGCACGGCGCATTGGTGGGAACGGGACACGACGCCCGGCTACATTCTTATCGCTGCGACGATCGCCTCGTTCCTGGCGCTCAACAGCGCCTTTGGCGAACACATCCATCACCTCCTGCAAGATCAGATTGCCGGCCTTTCCATTGGATTCGGCGAAGGCGCCCGTCCGCTCAATTTGCATCTCGTCATCAACGACGCGCTGATGGTGATCTTCTTTCTCTATGTCGGCCTTGAGCTGAAACGCGAAACCGTCGAGGGCCCATTCAAGAATCCGCGCGAAGCCGCGTTGCCGATGGCCGGCGCGCTCGGCGGCATGATCGCCCCGGCGCTGATCTACGTCGCGCTCAACGCGCACGAGCCCGCGTTCCTGCGCGGCTGGGCCATCCCGGCCGCCACCGACATCGCGTTCGCGATCGGCGTGCTCTCGCTTCTCGGCCCGCGCGTCCCGGCGGGGTTGCGCCTCTTTCTTCTCGCCCTCGCCATCATCGACGATCTCGGCGCCATCCTTGTCATCGCGCTTTTCTATTCAACGCACCTTGTCGGCTGGGCGCTCGGCGGCGCGGCGGTGACGTTCGGCGTGTTGCTGATGATGAACCGCGCCGGCGTGAAGTGGCTGGCGATCTATTGGCTCTTCGGCCTCGTGCTTTGGGGATTCATGCTGCTCTCGGGCGTGCACGCCACCATCGCCGGCGTGCTGACGGCGATGACCATTCCCATGCGCCGCGGCGACGGCGGCTCGCCGCTCATCGCAGCCGAGCGCACACTAAAGCCCTGGGTTCAGTTTGCGGTGATGCCGGTCTTCGCGCTCGTCAACGCCGGCGTCGCGCTGCACGGCGCCGGCGTTGAAACATTGCTGCATCCGATAGCTCTCGGCGTCAGTTTCGGTCTCGTCTTCGGCAAACCGATCGGCATCATGCTCGGCGCTTACGCCGCATGCGCCGCGCTAAAGCAACGCGCGCCGGGATCGCCCATGCAAATGCTCGGCGTCTCCATCCTCGCCGGCATCGGCTTCACGATGAGTCTTTTCATCGGCAACCTCGCCTTCGCCATGAGCGATCTCGCAACACCCGTGCGCTTCGGCGTGCTTGGCGGATCGTTTGCGTCCGCGGTGTTTGGCTTGATCGCGCTCGGCTTCGCCACGCGAGGCGCCCCGCCCGCACCCGGCGTGCTCGCGCAGGAAGAAGAACTCGCCGAACAACGCGGCGTCTTCGAAAACATCGACGCGCCGAAGAACGCAAAGCGCTAAAAGAAAGACGGCCGCACCGTTCCCCGATGCGGCCGCCTCATGTCGCTTTTTTAGAGGGCGTCTCCTCCCCGAAACGCGACCGCCCGCGACCGACGATCGCGGCGAAATTGAGCCGCACCGGTCAGCGGGTCAAGCGCTTGCGCGCCATCGTTTGAAAATGCTTTCAGCGCGCCAGCATTTGCTGCACTGCGGCAACGAGCGCCGCGCGCGGCGCTTCTTGTTGAACCTGCTCGCGCGCCTTCGCGTAAGCCTCACGATCCTCGCCCAATCCCGACGCGATTTTCGCGCCAAGCTTCAAGTCCTTGAGTGTGACCACACCTTTAGCCAACTCATCGCCGCCTTGGATGACCGCGATCGGCGCAGCGCGTTTATCCGCATATTTCAGCTGCGCCTTCATGCCGGCGGCGCCGAGATAAGCCTCCGCGCGCACGCCCGCGCGGCGCAACTCATCCGCCATCGCCAAAGCATCGGCGACGCGCGCCTGGTCCATGACCAGCACCACAACTGGCCCATCGGCCTGCTCAGCCTGCTGCGCCCGCAGCGCCGCCGCCAAACGCGATACGCCGATCGAAAAGCCGGTCGCAGGAATCCGTTCACCACGAAAGCGCGCGACCAGATCATCGTAACGGCCGCCGCCGCCGATCGATCCAAACACGCCATCAGCGCCGATCAGCTGCCCCTCAAAGACGGCGCCGGTATAATACTCAAGCCCGCGCACAATCGTCGGATCAATCTGCGCCAGCGCTTCGCCAACGCCGAGCGAGGAGAGCGCCGCATCAATCGCGCGCAACTCGCTTACGGCGTCTTCGCCGCCAATCGCGGCAAGGCGCTCCAAAATCTCCGTACGCGACCCTTGACCCGCGCTGACAAGATCAAGAACGCTTCGCCCCTGCTCGGCGCTCAGCCCGGCGCCTTTGGTGAAATCGCCGGACTCATCCTTGCGTCCCGCGCCCAGCAGCGCTTCAACACCCTTGGCCCCCAAGCGGTCGAACTTATCGATCGCGCGCAACACCACGAGCCGCGTCGAGAACGCATCGGCCGGCACGCCAATCTTTTCCAGCACCGCGTCGAGCAGTTTGCGTGTCGAGAACTTGATCTGAAACTGGCCTTCGGCGAGCCCGACAGCCTGATACGCCGCGCACGCCATCGCGATCATCTCCGCATCCGCCGCGGGCGAAGCTGAGCCAACCGTATCGGCGTCGCACTGCCAGAACTCGCGGAAGCGCCCCGGTCCGGGCTTTTCATTGCGCCACACCGGCCCCGCCGCCCAGCGGCGATACGGCTTCGGCAATGCGTCGAAATTCTCTGCCACGAAGCGCGCCAACGGCGCCGTCAAATCGTAGCGCAGCGCCACCCATTCTTCGTCGTCCTCGAACGCAAACACGCCCTCGTTCGGCCGATCCTGGTCCGGCAGAAATTTACCCAGCGCGTCGGCATATTCGAACGCCGGCGTTTCCAGCGGCTCGAAACCCCAATCCTCATAAACCTTGGACACGCGCGAAATCAGCTGACGCTCGACCGCCAGCTCCGGCCCGCGCCGATCCGGCAGCCCCCGCGCGCGGCGGGGCTTGGGGCGGGGGGCGGCTTGGTCGGTCATGTCGCGGATGCTCAAAGCGGGATTAGAGGTTAGGGACTAGGGACTGGGTGGCTTTCGGGCAAGGCGTCCCAGCCCCTAGTCCCCAGTCCCCAATCCCCAGAATGGCGCCGGATTTGCTCGCCTCTGAGGCGAAGAGGTCCAATCCATGCTCACCTGTCTCGCTTTGGTGCTCGCCGTTGGCGCCGCCGAACTTCCTTCCCTGGCCGCCGAAGTCGAAGCCGAAGCCCGCTCGCTCACGGCCCGGACCGAGATCAGCCCTGAATTATTCGCCGGCATCGAGGAATTCTCGACCGACGCGGAAAGCCTCTCCGCATCACTGCGCCAACTCGGCGTCGAGGCCGACCTTCCGTGCATTTTCCACGGCATCTCCGAAGACGCCCGCGTCCGCGCGACAGAACTTCAAGCCGCCGCCACCCCGGCCGAGCGCGAAGCCGCGTTTACCAACCTGCGCGTGCTTCTAGACGACGCCATCCTGATCGCCCCGATGGCCGCGGCTGCCGCGGCGGAGCGCCGCGAGAACCCGGATTAATCCGGCGCCGCTCTTGCTCTCCCGGCTTCGCCTTGCCGCGAAGGAAATGCCGAAATGCTGACGTGTCTCGCTTTGGTTGCGTTTAACGTAGCCAGTCTCAGCGACATCCCGAAAATGACCAGCGACTTCGAGAATGAAGCGCGCGCGTTGTCGTCGGAGAGCACCGTTTCGGCGGATCTAGTCACGCGCATCCAGGCCTTCTCGACCGACGCGCGCCACCTCGCCGTATCGCTCCGCGGCGCCGGCGTCGGCCAGGACATGCCATGCATCTTCCAGGGCATCGCCGCCGACGCTGAGGAGCGCGCCGAAGAATTCGCCGCCGCCGACACGCAAGCCGAGCAGGACGTCGCTTTCATGAATCTGCGCGTGCTGATGGACGACGCCGTCCTGCTCGCGCCCATGGCCGCCGCCGCCGCCGCCGACCGCGCCAACGAACGCAACATCGCCCTGCGCTAGCCGCTTGACTGCCCACCAGCGTCAGCCACCCACCAGCGCAGCCACCCCACCGGCGTCAGCCTGAGCCTGTCGAAGGCGGAGCGAGCGCGCACCGCCGCTTGTGCGTGGCGCCGCGCTTCGACAAGCTCAGCGTGACGCCAAATCCGGCAACCTCACCGTCATTGCCTGACGACGTGCGCGCCAAAAAACAGCGTCGCGCTGAGCTTGTCGAAGCGCGACGTCTCCGGCCCCCAAACCCTAAGTCTCGTACTTAACGCCGCAGCCATACGGCTGCGTTTGCGTAACCTGAATCGGCCGCCCCGCGTCCATATCCGCCCACGCCGCGCGCACATAGTTCGTCGCGCCTTCCAGCGTTTCAGGCCGCGCCGACGGCTTATCGTCAATCGCGCCCTGATAGATGATCTGACCCTCGCCGTTGATCATCACCATTTGCGGCGTGTTCATCGCGCCATAGGCGCGGCCCATCACGCCATCAGCGTCGATCAACGTGCCTGTCACCGTGGCCTGATCGGTTTGCGCTTGAGCAATCGCGCCGGGACCATCGAGATAGCCCTGCTCGCCCGGCGCTGACGAGATCACCTGCAGCCACGTCCAGCCGCGCTCACGCGCCTCGCGCTGCACCGCTTGCATGTTGCCCGCGTCATAATGCTTGCGGACATAGGGGCAGCCATTGTTCGTCCATTCGAGGATGACATTCTGGCCGGCAAAGTCAGCGAGCGTGCGCGTCGCCCCGGTCGCGTCAATCACCGAAAACGCCGGCGCCGCGGCGCCGGAAGCAACGTGCTCAAGATCGGCCGGCGCGCCGCCACAAGCCGCGAGCACGAACAAGGCCGCGCCGCCCAACACAAACTCGCGCTTCGATATGCTCATCACCGATCTCCCAAAACCGTTTCGCGCAATAAAGACTCGCTCAGCACCTGGGGCAAGACGCGCGGTTCGCCCCCCTCGGCCGGATAGTAGAGATAGAGCGGCACGCCCGCGCGTCCATGCGCGGCGAGTTCGGCCGCAATGGCGCCGTCGCGATTGGTCCAGTCGCCGACAAGATAGGCGGTGTTGCTCTCGGCAAAAGCCTGCGCGACCGCAGGTGTAAACGCGGTGACCTCGTTGACCTTGCAGGTCACGCACCACGCCGCCGTGAAATTCACGAACACCGCGCGTCCCTCGCCTTGCAGTTCGCCAACACGCGCAACGCTCCAGGGCTCGGACACCAGCACCTCTTGCGTTTGAAAGCCCAGCAGCGGTTTCCAAATGAAGGCCCCGGCGATCGCCAGCTGCAACACGCCGACGACAACCCAGACACGACCCCAACGCATCGCCAGAATAAGGAACGTCACGCAAACAAGCAGCGTCAGCAACGCAAGCGTCCCATCGGCTCCGGCCTGCTGTGTAAACACCCATGCCAGCCAAACCGCCGCGCCGAACATCGGGAACGCGAGCACGTTCTTGGCGCGCTCCATCCATGCGCCCGGCTTCGGTACGAGCCGCTGCAAGCCGGGCGCGAAGTGCAACAACGTCAACGGCAGCGCAAAGCCCAAGCCGAGCGCCGCGAAGATCACGAACGTGATCAGCGTCGATTGCGTGAGCGCCGCGCCGATCGCGCCTGCCATGAACGGCGCCGTGCACGGCGTCGCGGCGACCACCGCCAGCGCGCCGGTGAAGAACGCGCCCGCATCGCCATCACGCGCGGCAAGCCCGGCGCCGGCGTTCTGCGCGCCTGAACCAAACTCAAACACGCCCAGCAAATTCAGTCCGATAACAAAGAACAGCAACGCCAGCGCGCTCGTCATCCATGGCGCCTGCAGCTGGAAACCCCAGCCCACCGCCTCGCCCGCGCCACGCAGCACGATCAGCAAACCGGCGAGCGCCAGGAATGCGATCATCACGCCGGCAAAGTAGAGCGCGCCGTGGCGCCGCGCTTCGCCCGCCTGAACGCCGCCCGCGAACGCCAGCGCTTTCACGGACAGCACCGGCAACACGCACGGCATGATGTTGAGGATCAATCCGCCAAGAAACGCCAGGCCAAGCGCGATCAGCAATTCAACGCCGCTAAGTTCAGCCGCCGGAGATGAAGTGCCAACCGCGCCTCCGCCCTCAAGTTCGGCGAGCGCATAATCCGCCGACATCGGCGCGGCGGCATCGTCCGTTCCCGCGATGGGCTCTCCCGGCGCCGCCGCGATCTCGACCCCGCGCCGCACCCAGCCGGCGCTTTCCCGCGTTTCATAAACAACCAGCCCGCCAAGCGCCTGCTGACCAAGCGGACGCAAATCCTCGGTCAGAGAAAAACTGACGCCGCTCGCGCCCAGGCGCGCATGCTGCGGCGCATCGGGTTTCACAACGCCGCGTTCAAACGGAAAGAAGCGCACATTGCGCAGCGTGTTCGCATTCGCCAGCGCCACGCTGAGACGCGCCGGCGAGCCTTGCCCAATCGTCGCCGTCACGCCGTCCCGGGTGCGCGGCAGGTTGGCGACAGCTTGCGCGACGCGCGGTTCCCATTGCGGATCGTCACGACCTTGCGCCGCGACAGGAATTGTAAGCGTCAGCGTCGCATCTTCGGGAACGCAAATGTCGGCGCAAACGAGCCAATAGCCCGCGGCCGTCAGCGTGACGCTTGAGCCGACGCGCGCATTCGCCGGGACACTGATCTCAACAGGAAAGAGAACATTGCCGCTATAGCCGAAATTCACGATCGGCCCGAACGGCAACGCTTCCGGCGCGGGCCACTGAATCTCACCCGCGCGCCAGCCGGCCGGCAGCGTCCAGGTGAGCGTCGTGGCCTCACCGCTTCCGCCGGGATTGCGCCAATAAGTGTGCCAGCCTTCGTTGATGTCCTGCTGCAGCACGATCGTGAAGCGTTCGCCCGGCGCCACCGCCGCGCGCGACGAATGCAGCGACGCTGCGACCTGGCGCGGCCCGGGCAACGGTTGCGGCTGCGCATGCGCTGGCGCCACGACGAAAAGAGCGAGGAAGAAGGCCGCCAGGGCGGCGAAACGGACCATAAGTACGCGCATACAGGCTCAAGCCGCGAAGGCCAATGCGGCCCGCCGGCAAGAAGCCCATTCGCGCCGCGCGAGCGACCGGTTACCGGCCCCGCAAACAAAAACGCCCCTCCTTTCGGGAGGGGCGTTCCTGGAACTCTAATCCGATGCGGGATTAGCGCAGCGGCGTCGACGCCTGAATGCGCGCGGCGCGGCTCAGGATCTTCGGCCAAAGGCCGAGCGAGAGCAGATGCGCGTGCATGACGGCGGTGACGCCCTTGTCGCGCAATTCGAGGAAGGTTTCCTTCGGCAGCGCGTTGAGCTTCGATTCTGAAATGCGCAGATATTCGCCCAGCATGGTCGGCTCGTCCGGCGTGCCGTCAGCCTTGGCGCGCGGCAGCGCCAGCGGCGTGACTTCAAACAGGCCGTGCTGATCCATCAGCTTCACGAATTCCTGCGTGCGGCGTCCGAGCATGTCGAACTCGCGGCAGAACTGGATCGCTTCCTGCGTGTAACGCGAAGGCTTGTCGCCTTCGAAGAACGGCAGTTCAGGCGTGGACGACAGCATCTTCGCGGCGCGATCGATGCAAACCAGCACGCGATCTTCGGCGCCGCCGCCCCCGGTCGGTTGTTGTTGACCATTGGCGAGGATCGGCAGGAACGGATAGCGGCGCGCGAACGCCGGCAGATAAACTTCCGGGTCCAGCGAACCGTCAGCGCCCAGGAACACGTTCATGCCCGGACGCAGACCCATCACCGCAAGCGGCGTCTTCGACTGGGTGTCGAAAATGATCGGGTAGCAAACCGCGGCGAGACCGAACTCATCCACGGTCAGCGGAACGAGGTGCGTGTCCGCGAGGAACGCGAACGGATTGCTCACTTGGCTCACGCCCAGCTTGCCATGCTTTTCAAGCGAAAGCGGCTCAAGCTGGTTGTAGAAAAGGATTTTGCCCAGCGTCTGCTGGCCGCCTTGGGCGGTCGTCATGGTCGTCTCCGCGAGTTCCCTACCACTAGGGGGCTGTCCAAACCACGAATGCGCGGTTTCCGCAACACGTTAGCGCAAATCTACTGCCATGGACGGCCTTTTATCGGACGCGACGCATGCTATTCCCGGACCGCGCCTCACCGCGGCGCAAAATGCGTGCTGGGGGTTAAATGAAGCCGATCCGCTGGGCTCTTGCCTTGACATTGGGACTGTCGCTCGCGGCAAGCGCATGCGGCCCGCGTCAGGCCCAGCCCATGACCGCGTTCGAGGGCAAGCTCTCGGACTGGGCGCGCGAAATTCTCGCCGATAGCCCCGAGACCGCATCGCAAACCGGCGCGCAGGAGGACGCCGCCGGCGGTATCTACAACAACCGTCTCGACGATCGCTCAAGCGTTGCGCTCGAAGCGCGCCGCAGCGCCGCCCTGCGCCGCTACACCGAATTGCGCACCATCGATGTGGGGCGCCTCAACGCCGAAGACCGCCTCACCTACGACGTGCTGCGCGATCAATTCGCCAATGCCGCCGGCGGCGCGCAATTCGCCTACGGCGATTTCGGCCCGATGAGCGGCGCGCGCCCGTACGTGATCAATCAGATGGACAGCGCCTTCATCACGCTGCCCTCGTTCCTGGACGAACGCCACGAAGTCACCGACACAGCGTCGGCCGAAGCCTATCTCACGCGCCTGCGCGCGGTGGCCGACGCCATCGATCAGGAAACATCGCGCGCGCGCGATGACGCCGCGCTCGGCGTCCGTCCGCCCGGCTTCATCCTCGATACCGTCGCCGGCATGCTGGACACGGTCCTTCGCGAACCGCCGCTGAACCAGGTCTATATCACCGGCTTCCGCACCAAACTCGCCGCCATCGCCGCGCGCGAGCAAAACGCCGAACGCCGCGCCGTGATCGAGCGTGACAATCTTGTGCTCCTCGCCCGCGCCGAAGCCATCGTGCGCGACCACGTCCTGCCGGCTCACCAAAGGGCGCTGGCCTGGGTGCGCGCCGAGCGCCCGCACGCCAGCGATGCGGCGGGTGTTTCCAGCCTGCCGCGCGGCGCCGATTTTTACGCCGCGGCTCTGAAAATCGAAACCACGACCGACCTGACGCCCGATCAGATCCACACCATCGGCCTCAACCGCGTCGCCGAACTCAACCGCGAACTCGATATCGCCCTGCGCCGGCTCGGGCTGACCGAAGGCCCCGTCGGCCAACGCCTGGCCCAGCTCACCATCGACCCGCGCTACCAATACGAAGACAGCGACGCCGGCCGCGCCCAACTCATCGCCGACGTGCAAGCGCGTGTGAACCGCGTCATGGCCCGCGCGCCGCAATGGTTCGGCCGCCTGCCGCAAGCGAGGCTCGAAGTGCAACACGTGCCGGCATTCGCCGAAGCCGGCGCGCCAGGCGCCTATTACAACCCGCCTTCCCTCGATGGCTCGCAGCCCGGCATCTACTACATCAACATGCGCAGCCTCGCCGAGATGACACGCATCGATCTGCCGACGCAGGACTTCCACGAAGCCGTCCCTGGTCACCATTTCCAGATCGCGCTCGCGCAGGAAATCACCGACGCGCCGCTCTTGCGCCGTATGACTTCGTTCAACGCCTACAGCGAAGGCTGGGCGCTCTACGCCGAAGAACTCGCCGACGAGCAAGGTTTCCACGAAGGCGACGCAGCCGGCCGCATCGGCTATCTGCGCTGGCAGCTCTGGCGCGCCGTCCGTCTCGTCGTCGACACCGGCCTCCACGCCAAAGGCTGGTCGCGCCAGCAGGCGATCAATTACGTGTCGCAAACCACCGGCGATCTTCTCGGCGTCGTCACAACCGAAGTCGATCGTTACATCGTCTGGCCCGGCCAAGCCTGCGGCTACGAACTCGGCCGCCGCGAAATCGCGCGCCTGCGCGAGCAAGCGCGCAACGCGCTCGGCCCGGACTTCGATCTCCGTGGCTTCCACGACACCGTGCTGCTGCACGGCGAAGTCCCACTCAGCGTGCTCGAGACCCTGGTGCGCGATTGGATCCCCGAACAGCGCCGCCTCGCCGAACGCGAACGCAACCGCCGCTAGCCAGAGACGCCGGCCTTCGGCGCCCCAGATTTACTCCGGGGTGACGCACGTTTAGCGCGGGCGCCAAGAAAGCGTCACGCTGAGCCTGTCGAAGCGCGACGTCTCCGGCCACACCACCTGAGGCGTTTTGCACACAAGCGCGTGAAGCACGCGCGTGTGTACGGAAAACGCCGCGCGCTTGCCTCACCTTGGTCGCGATCGGAGCGCTCCGATGACCGCGTCAACAAGACCGTGTCCGGCGGTTTTCGGGAGGGAAAACGTCATGCTGCGCAACACTCGGCGCGCGGGCTTATTAGCTTGCGCGATACTCCTTACTGCGTGCGCTTCACAATCAGCGCCAACCGCACAATCGGACGACGAACAGGTCGTCGTCACTGGCTCGCGTATTCAAGACGCGACGACATCGCCAATGGCGCCGCCACCGCCACCGCCGCCGCCAACGCTCTCGGCGCCGATGCAGGAGATGGGCCGCTCGCGCGCGCAAGGCGTCGTCGGCGGCAACTACGCCCAGATGTCGCCGCAACCAATGCCCGGCGATATCGACCGCGAAAACTACGAAGACGTCGACGTCAATCCAATCCACATGGTCGCCACCGATCCGGTGTCGACCTTCTCCATCGACGTCGACAGCGCATCCTACGCCAACACGCGCCGCTTCCTGAATTCCGGCCGCTTGCCGCCGCAGGACGCTGTCCGCACCGAAGAGCTGATCAACTATTTCCGCTACGATTATCCGTTGCCGGAATCGCGTCAGCAGCCCTTCTCCACCAACGTCACGGTCGCCCCCTCGCCTTGGGCCGAAGGCCGCCAGATCGTTCACATCGGCCTGCAGGGCTACAACATCGTTCCGCGCGAACGCCCGCCGCTGAACCTCACTTTGCTCGTCGACGTGTCGGGCTCGATGGCGCCGGAAAACCGTCTGCCGCTCGCCATTCAGAGCTTCCGCATGCTGGTCGAGCAACTGAACGCCCGCGATCGCGTCTCCATCGTTGTCTATGCCGGCGCTGCCGGCGCGGTGCTCGAACCGACGCCAGGCAACGATCGCGGACGCATCATCGCCGCGCTCGAAAACCTGCACGCCGGCGGCTCAACCGCGGGCGGCGAAGGCCTGCGCCTCGCCTATGCGCTGGCTGAGCAGAACTTCAACCGCAACTCCGTCAACCGCGTCATCATCGCCACCGACGGCGATTTCAACGTCGGCATCACCAACCCCCAAGAGTTGGAAGACTTCGTCGAGCGCAAGCGCGAGAGCGGCGTCTATCTCTCGGTGCTCGGCTTCGGCGGCGGCAATTACAACGACGCGCTGATGCAAACTCTGGCGCAAAACGGCAACGGCAACGCCGCCTACATCGACACGCTCAACGAAGCGCGCCGCGTGCTGCGCGACGAGATGGCCTCGAACATGTTCACGATCGCCAACGACGTGAAGATCCAAGTCGAGTTCAATCCCGCCCGCGTCGCCGAGTATCGCTTGATCGGCTACGAAACCCGCATGTTGAACCGCGAGGATTTCAACAACGACCGCGTCGACGCCGGCGAGATCGGGGCCGGCCACGCCGTCACCGCCATCTACGAAATCGTCCCGGTCGGCGGCGCCACCTTCAACGATCCGCTGCGCTATCAGGATCAACGCGCGACGCCGAGCACGGCCAGCGAAATCGCCTTCCTGCGCATTCGCTACAAACTGCCCGGCCAGGACACATCGCGCCTGATCGAACGCCCGATCACCCAGCGCGATGTCGTCAGCGACATCGCCCAGGCGCCTGAATCGACTCGTTGGGCGACCGCCGTCGCAGGCTACGGCCAGCTGCTGCGCCACGATCAATTCGTCCGCCAAGGCTACGGCTATGACGATGTGATCCGCTTGGCCCAAGGCGCGCGCGGCGCCGACGAATTCGGCTGGCGCGCCGAATTCCTCCAACTCGCCCGCACCGCCCAAACCGCGTCCGCATTGCCGACAGCACAGAACGCGCAAGACGGCAGGAACTAGATCGAACTCATTGGCGCCTAGCGACTCCCCGCCCCCTTGCGGGGCGGGGTTGGGGTAACCACCAAGTCTGCACCGTTTCCCGGACACGACCCCGGACTTGATCCGGGGCGCGATCCGGGATCCAAGCCGAAATGCCCAGCGCTAAACTGGATCCCGGCTCTCCGCCCCGCCTTCGCGGGGCATACGGCCGGGAAGCGTCTGACCCAAAAGCGCGGAATAGAGACGCCGCCCTAAAGTCAAATCTGCAACGTTTCCCGGACGCGACCCCGGACTTGATCCGGGGCGCGATCCGGGACCCAGCCGAAATGCCTAGCGCTAAACTGGATCCCGGCTCTCCGCCCCGCCTTCGCGGGGCATGCGGCCGGGAAGCGTCTGACTTAAGAGCGCGGGATAGAGATCTTCCCAGTTCGGGTTGTTTTCTTCAATCAGCGCAATCTTCCACGCACGACGCCACCGTTTGATCAATTGCTCACGGCGATACGCACCTGCGATCGAGTCATGACACTCGAACCAAACCAGATTTTTGACGTCGTATTTCTGCGTGAATGTGCACCACACGCCTTCGCGATGCTGACCGATCCGCGACACAAGATTCCGCGCCGAACCTGTATAAAGCGTACCGTTACGGGCGCTCGCGAGGATATAGACGTATCCGCCCACTTCCTCGCGCATAGCCTAAGCCGCCCAAACCAGTCGCACGCCGCCGGCGGGTTCTTCGGTTTCCGTCAGCTCGGCATCCAGGAACGGCCCGTTCATCGACGGACGCAGCGCTTCAGCCAGATCCGCTTCCACGTATTCGCGCGCATCGCGCTCATCGTGCTGGTGGATCAGGATGTGGGTCGCGCCCAGGAGCTGCGCTTCGGGCCATTGCTCGTGACTGGCCAGACGCTTCGCCAAATTCCCCGTCCGCGACAGAAACAACGGCGTCCACCCGCGGCCGCCCGGGCCCGGACGCGCAAAGCAATACACGGCCGGCGCCGAGCCGAATTGCGCCGTCGGACGATGCACGCTGAACCGATGCAAGCGGCCTGAAATTCCACGGAAAATTGCTTCGTTCATCGGACGCCCCCGTTCAATGGATCACATTGTTCGCTGTATGTTCCAAAGTGATACGCGACTCATTTGTTCTTGTAAAGTTCTATTGCGCGCCCGATCTCAAAATCCCCCGTGCGGCGCCCCATCTTTTCGCGAACCCCGCACCCTGCGATATCGGAATGATGGCTCACGCCCACGATCACACCGCGCAAATCTCGGAAGCCGAGAAACGCTGCGCCGACGCCGGCGAAAGCCTGACGCCGCTGCGCCGGCGCGTGCTCGAACTTCTGCTCGAGCAACACGGCCCCGCCAAAGCCTACGATCTCCTGCCGCTGATCGATTCCGAAAAATCCGCGAAACCGCCGACCATCTATCGCGCGCTCGATTTTCTCGTGCGCATGGGCCTCGCGCATCGCATCGAAAGCCTGAACGCGTTCATGGCCTGCGATGTCGGCGCCTGCGAACGCTCGACCATCTTTCTCATCTGCGAAAAATGCGGCGGCGCTGAAGAATTCGACGCCGGCCACGCGCTCATCGATCTCGCCGACGCCGCCAGGAAAGACGGCTTCACCATTCGCCGCACCATGATCGAAGCCAGCGGACTCTGCGCCCAGTGCCAACACGCAGCGTGAGCTACCCATCGCCCCTTCCCGCGCCGCTCTATCAGGGCAGCGTCAACACCTGGGAATGCGACGACGGCGGCCATCTCAACATCCGCTTTCATCTTGAGCGCGCCTTCACCGGCCTTGCACACATGGCGCGCGCGCTGGAGCTGCCGCACGCTTTCACGGAAAACGCCGGCTCAACGCTGATCGCGCAGGAAGCGCATGTACGCTTTATCAAGGAAGCGCGGCCGGGCGCGCCCTTGGTGATGCATGGCGGCGTCATTGAAATGGGCGAGAGCGACGCGACGCTCTGCCTGGACATGCGCCACCACGACGGCGCGCCGGGAACGGTATTCACCTTCAAAGTCCGCCACGTCGAAACCCGCGCGCTACGCAGCTTTCCCTGGTCCGCGCGCACGCGCGAAGCGGCAAAGCGGCTAAAGTGCAAAGCGCCCGAACACGCAAAGCCGCGCTCGATCGATGTGAGCCAATCGGCCGCTGAAATCTCAATCGCCAACGCGGAGAAGCTCGGCGCGACCCGCATCGGCGGCGCCCTGGTTTCGCCCGACCAATGCGATGCGCTCGGCCGTTTGCGCGGCGAACATTTCATTGGCCGCATTTCCGACAGCGCGCCCAACTTGCTGGCGCCGTGGCGCCAAGCGGCCACGAGCAACGGCGTGCAACCCGCGGGCGCCGTCGTCGAAGCGCGCTTCATCTTCCGCAGATTTCCGCGCGCGGGCGAACTCATCGAAGTGCGCTCGGGCATCGCCGAGATCGGCGAAAAGACGCTCCGCATCGTTCACTGGCTACTCGATCCAGAAACCGGCGCCGGCTGGGCAAGCATGGAAGCCGTGGCGCTGACGTTCGACATCAACACGCGCAAAGCCATCACGCCAAACGCCGAAGCCCGCGAACGCGTCGCCAAGCTCGTCGTCTCAGGGCTGCACGTCTGAGGCAATGCGCGCGGCGATCGCATCGAGCATTTGCTGCAACGTCGCCGCATCATACCAGCGCCCCGCCGCCATCACGCCCTCCGGCGCGCGCAACGTCGCCATGTCAGCCTCGGGATCGCTCGCGAGCAACAGCATGTCAGCCCGCGCGCCGACAGCGATGCGCCCGAACACGCCTTCCTGACGCAAGAACCGCGCCGACCCCGCAGTGTCGGCCCGCAAAATATCCACGGGCGAAAGTCCCGCCTCCCGATGCAACGCGAACTCATCGTGCAGCGAATAGCCCGGATAAACGAATGGCTGCGGCGCGTCCGTCCCGAACAGAAGCGGCGCGCCCGCTTCATGCAGCGCGCGCACGACAGCAATCCGCGCCGCATGCGCACGGCGCGTCATCGCCCACGCTTCGGCGGGATCACGCGCCTCGGCTTCAGCGGCCTGGATATTTCGCCAATGGCGGCGCAAGCGCGGCGTGGCGTAGCGATAAAGCGGATCAGCCTCCGCGGCCGCCATATCCGCGAACGCGCGCCGCGCGCCCATCGCTGTCACAAGCGTTGTATCATTCCAGACCCCGCTCGCGACAACAGCCCGAACCGCCGGCGCGATGTTGCGCGCATCCGCCCGCGCCCAGCGCGCCTCATCCCAATCAGCTTCGACGCCCGGCGCGAGCGCAAACTCAAACCCCGTCAGATGCTCGATGCTATCGATGCGCAGCGCCAGCACCTCGTTGAGCGTCATCGAAAACGGCACGTGCGCATAGACTTGCATGCCGTGCGCCCGCGCCGCTTCCACGCCCGCGACAAAAGCCTCGCGCGAAAGATTTTCGTAGAGCTTCACGCCGGCATAGCCGTCAGCGCCCAATTGCGCGATGCGCGCGCGCATCTCATCGGCCGTGCGCACAGCACGCGGGTTGTCCCAAGCCGCCTGCGGGCCATCGATGATCGGCGTGCTCGAATAGATCGTCGGCCCCGGCGCCTCGCCCGCCGCGATGCGCGCCGCCAGCGCCGCCGTCTCGCGCCTTCCGGCCATGTTGCGCACGCTTGTGACGCCGTTGGCGAGCAGCAGCACGCCGTCGTCAGGCTCGAAGATATGGACGTGCATATCCGTCAGGCCCGGCGCCAGAATGCGCCCGGCGCCCGCGATGCGGCGCGCCCCCGCCGGCACGCGAACACGCTCCGCGCGCCCGATCGCAACGATGCGATCGCCGCGCACCAGAACCGTCTGGTTCCCGGCATGCGGATCGCCATAGGCGGCGATCACGGTAACGCCGACAAAAGCCGTAACGGGCTGACTCTCACCCGCGCTGGCGCACGCCGCGACAACAAGCGCGGAGAC
>JAEUMT010000047.1 GCA_016791365.1 Hyphomonadaceae bacterium
CAATCTCGTGGCGCAGGGTTTTGAAGCGGCCGAGGGCCGCTTCACCGATACAGGCTCAAATCCATGGGCCACGCGCACCGACGCGTACGACACGCTCTGGCGCCTGGACGTATCCACCACCGTCAATGACAACGGCACACGCGAGATCACCGATTACGACCAGGCCAACACCGTGGGCTGGTCAAGCTTCGTCACCCGCCAGGATGCGCTGAGCCGCACCACCGAAACCATTCTCACCTATGATGACGGCGTCCGCGACATCACCAATTACGACGCGGATAGCTCTGTCTTCTGGACCAGCTTCGTCACCCGTCAGGACGCGTTGGCGCGCACCACCGAGACGCTGCTCATTCACGACGACGGCACCCGCGACACCACCAATTTCGACGCCGACAACACCCAGTTCTGGACCAGCTTCGTCACTCGACGCGACGCGCTTGCCCGCACCACCGAGAGCCTGCTCATCCACGATGACGGCGTGCGCGACACCACCAATTACGACGCTGACAATTCACAATTCTGGACCAGCTTCGTCACCCGCCGCGACGCCCTTGGCCGCACCACCGAGAGCTTGCTCATTCACGATGACGGCGTGCGCGACACCACCAATTACGACGCCGACAATTCGCAATTCTGGACCAGCTTCGTCACCCGCCGCGACGCGCTCGGCCGGCAAACCGAGAGCCTGCTCATCCACGACGACGGCACCCGCGACACCACCAATTTCGATCCCGAGAACGCCGTCTTCTGGTCAAGCTTCGTCACCCGGCGCGACAATCTTGGCCGCATCGCCGACACCCTGCTCATCTATGACGACGGCAGACGCGATTCGACCGATTACGACGAGGCCAACGTCCACGATTGGGCCAATGTCCTCTACCGCTATGACAGCGGCGGCATCCTCCAGCAGACCATCATCACCTACGATGACGGCCGCATCGAAATTATCTGAGCTGGCGATGCTTCACAGATCGGGGAGCGGGATGAACTCCTTATCGTCGCCCGGAACAGCGCCGAAGCGGCCCGTCTTCCAATCTTCCTTGGCCAGCTCGATCCGCTCCTTGCGCGACGAGACGAAATTCCACCAGATATGACGCGGTCCGAGATTTGCGCCGCCGAGTAACAAGAACCGCGCTGGGGTGAGCGCCTTGATCGTCACCGCATCGCCAGGCCGGAAGATCAGCATTCGGCCCTTCTCAAAACGATCGCCCGCAATCTCGATCTCGCCAGCCGTAAGATAGAGCCCGCGCTCCTCGTGCTCGGCGCCAAGCGGCAAGGACACGCCTTCAGCAAGCTGCGCATCCGCGTAAAACATTTCCGAATACGTCTGCACCGGCGAAGACTTGCCGTAGAGCGCGCCGGCGATGACCCGCACAATCTTGCCGCCCTCTTCGATCACCGGCAGTTCGCCAACGCCGTGATGCCTGAAAAACGCGTCGCTCTCCTCGTGCGCCTCAGGCAGCGCCACCCAGGACTGAATGCCTGCAATTGGCGAGCCCGTTGCGCGCAATTCCGCGCACGTACGTTCCGAGTGTGCGATGCCGCGGCCCGCATTCATCCAGTTCACATCGCCCGGCTCAATCGCCTGCGCCGAGCCCAACGTGTCGCGATGAAAAATCTCGCCCTCGAACAAGTACGTGACGGTGGCGAGATTTATGTGCGGATGCGGCCGCACGTCGAGCCCTTTGCCGGCTTCAAAGCGAGACGGTCCGAATTCATCCCAAAAGATGAAAGGCCCCACCATGCGCTTTTCGATCGCCGGCAGCGCGCGGCGCACCATGAAATTGTCGCCGAGGTTCTTGGCCTTCGGCTCAAGCGTAATCATAACGGCGTTATGCTCGTCATCGTCGGTGTGGGAACTCATTCCTGAAGAATAGAGCTCCCGGATCGTTTCGTCATCCCGGCGACGCGATTACCCAGCCACGTCGCGGCCACCCAGCATAGAAGCGCCCACGAGGCGCCAAGACACCACCCGCCGAGCACGTCAGTCGGCCAGTGCACGCCGAGATAAATGCGCGTCAAACCAATCAGCATCGTCACGAGAATCGCGCCGCCTATGACGTAGCCGCGCAAACTGCGTTTCTGTTGAGTTCGCGCGATCAGCGCGCCGAGCGTGAGGTATGTCACCGCCGAGAGCATGGCATGACCGCTCGGAAAACTCATGCTTGTCGTCTCGACGATATGCGCGACAAGATCCGGCCTTGGTCTGTTGAAACCAACCTTAAGCCCTTCGCTGATCAACGTGCCGCCAATTGTCGCCACCAGCAGCATCAGCGCATCAATCCAACGTTTGCGCGCGAGCAAATAGCCGGCAGCCATCAGCGTCACCAGCGCCAACACCGCGAAACCGCCCAGAGCTGTAATGTCCATAATTGATGCTTCGACCCAATGCGGACCGATGGGGTCGGCGGAGTCGCTCGTACGCAGCGCGAGAAGGATGCTCTCATCGAACCAGCGCGTTTCGCCTTCGCCAACTTCTTCGGCGATCTCGACAAAAGCCCACACCGGCACCGCGATCCCCAACAGAATCGCGATTGGCACGATCTCCCGCCGCGCCAGCCTGAGCCACATTTCTGGATTGAGCGCCTGCATAGACCCCGCAAAATGCATAGCTGCGCGATTGGTTCCATGCATTTGATTGCGTGTGTTAGGGCGTTTTTGCCAGTACTCCCCGGTTCCGTCTCTGCTAGCGTGCGCAACCCGTTCGACGGGCCAAAGAAAAAGACGCTGGAGAGAAGTATGAGAATCCTGGTTGCTATCGCCGCTGCCGCGGCCCTCGCCGTTGCCGCTTGCACGCCTGCCGATCAGAACGCCGCTGAAGCTGATGCGAACCAAGCCGCGACCGAAACCGGCGAAGCGCTTGAGAGCGCTGGCGAAGCTGTTGGCGAGGCCGCGCATGAAACGGGCGAAGCGGTCGAAGGCGCAGCCAATGACGCCGCCAACTCAGTCGCCAACGCGACCGACGACAACGAAGCGACGCATCCGTAAGCGGATTTCGTTTCCGCAAACGACGAAGGGCGGAGCCGCAAGCTCCGCCCTTTTATTTGCCGGCAATCGCGCGCGTTAAGCCGCCGCGCGCTCGCTGGCGCCATTGAACAAGAAGTCGTTGCCATCAAACGTGACCGCAACGCGCTCGCCGTCTTTCACGCGCCCTTCCAGAATGAGCCGCGCGAATGGATCTTGAATGTCCTTCTGGATCACCCGCTTCAACGGCCGCGCGCCCCAAGCCGGATCATAGCCTCGCTTGGCAAGCTCGCTCTTGGCGCGGCTATCCAATTCCATACTGATGTTTCGAGCCGCCAGCAGCTTCTCCAGACGTTTCAGCTGAATATCCACGATCGCACCCATCTGCGCACGCTCGAGGCGCTTGAACAGAATGATCTCGTCGACCCGGTTCAAAAACTCAGGCCGGAAGCGTCCACGCAATTCTCCCATGACAGAATCGCGCACGTCCTCAACATCCGCGCCGTCCGGCTGCTCAGCCAGGAACTGCGATCCCGCGTTCGAGGTCATGATCAGGATCGTATTCTTGAAATCGACGGTGCGGCCCTGGCCGTCCGTCAACCGGCCATCGTCCAGCACTTGCAGCAGGACGTTGAACACATCCGGATGTGCTTTCTCGATCTCATCGAACAGCACAACCTGATACGGCCGGCGACGGATCGCTTCGGTCAGCGCGCCACCCTCTTCGTAGCCGACATATCCCGGAGGAGCGCCGATCAAGCGCGCCACCGAATGCTTCTCCATGTATTCGGACATGTCGATCCGCGTCAGCGCGTGTTCATCATCGAACAAAAACGCCGCCAACGCCTTGGTGAGCTCGGTTTTGCCGACACCCGTCGGACCCAGGAACATGAACGAGCCAATCGGCCGGTTCGGATCCTGCAGTCCCGCGCGCGCGCGCCGCACGGCGTCCGCCACCGCTCGCAATGCTGGCTCCTGACCAATCACGCGGCCGCGCAGCGCATCTTCCATCGCCAGCAGCTTGGCCTTCTCGCCTTCGAGCATTTTCTCGACCGGCACGCCGGTCCAGCGCGAGACGACGCCGGCGATCGCTTCAGCGTCGACGACCTCCTTCACCAGCCCGGCGCTATCACCGCCCACACGCTCGGCGTCAGCGATCTGCTTTTCCAGTTGCGGAATGCGCCCGTACTTTAGCTCCGACGCACGCGCCAAATTGCCCTGACGCACCGCTTGTTCGTACTCGGTCTGCAGCTTTTCCAGCTCTTCCTTCGACTTTGACGTCACCTGCAATTTCTGCTTTTCGGCGGACCAGCGCGAGGTCAGTTCGACCGAACGCGTCTCAAGCTGCGCAATTTCAGCCTCAAGCTTGGTCACGCGGTCCCGCGATCCCGCGTCCTTTTCTTTTTTCAAAGCTTCGAGTTCGATCTTTAGCTGCAGCGAGCGACGATCCAATTCGTCCAGCTCTTCCGGCTTCGAATCCACCTGCATCCGCAGCCGCGACGCCGCTTCGTCCATGAGGTCGATAGCTTTGTCCGGCAAAAAGCGATCCGTGATGTAGCGATGCGAAAGCTGCGCCGCCGCGACAATCGCCGCGTCCGAGATGCGGACGCCGTGATGCTGCTCGTAACGGTCCTTCAAGCCACGCAGAATCGAGATCGAGTCTTCCACCGTCGGCTCGTCAACGAACACGGGCTGAAAGCGCCGCGCCAGAGCCGCGTCCTTCTCGACGTGCTTGCGGTATTCATCAAGCGTCGTGGCGCCGACGCAATGCAGCTCACCACGCGCCAATGCCGGCTTCAACAGGTTCGACGCATCCATCGCGCCATCCGCCTTGCCGGCGCCGACCAGCGTATGCATCTCATCGATAAAAAGGATGATGCCGCCTTCGGCTGCTGTGACTTCGTTCAACACAGCTTTCAGGCGCTCTTCAAATTCACCGCGAAACTTCGCACCCGCGATCAGCGAGCCCATATCGAGCGCCAGCAACTTCTTGTGCTTCAAGCTCTCGGGCACATCGCCATTAATGATGCGCAGCGCCAGACCTTCGGCGATCGCGGTCTTGCCGACGCCAGGCTCGCCGATCAGCACCGGATTATTCTTTGTCCGGCGCGATAGCACCTGGATCGTGCGCCGGATTTCCTCGTCGCGCCCGATAACCGGATCAAGCTTGCCCTTGCGCGCATCTTCCGTGAGATCGCGCGCGTACTTTTTCAGCGCGTCGTACTGATCTTCCGCGGATGACGATTGCGCCGTGCGCCCTTTACGCAATTCCACAATCGCCGCTTCAAGTTTTTGCGGCGTCAGCCCGGCCTTCTTCAGGATTTCAGAAGCCTTGCCGTCGGCAATCGCCAGCCCGAACAGCAAGCGCTCGGCCGTGACATATGAATCGCCGGCCTTCGTCGCCGCCTGCTCGGCGGCATCGAGCGCGCGATTGAACGACACGGCCGCATACATGCGATCGCCGCCGCCCTTCACTTTCGGCAGCGCCTGCACCGCCTTATCTGCCTCATCGGCGGCCTGACGCGCGTTCGCGCCGGCGCTGGTCAACAGCCCGGATGCGAGACCTTCACGATCATCCAGCAGCGCCTTCAACAGGTGCTGCGTCTCCAATTGTTGGTTTTCTTCGCGAATAGCGATCGTCTGCGCGGCTTGCACGAATCCGCGCGCACGCTCGGTGAGCTTTTCCATATCCATGAGCGACCCTTACGGCGTCCCACATCAATCCCCATTGCGGCTGATCAACGTGGCATGTTGCTGTTGTACACCTGACTTAGTGTGGCTGCGGAAGCACACAAGGGTTCTGGACGAGGATTTTATCCGCCCAGCGGTATCCCGAAATCAGTGAGGTGAACGCCGAAAAACATAACAGCGATGACGACCACCAAAATCACGCCGACAATCAGTCGCGTCACCAGCTTCAACGCCGCCCAAACGACGACGATCACGAGCAGCACCGCAAGCGCCGCGTCCACAAGCGACCAGCTGAAGTCCATCCCGCCCCCTTGCGCTAATGCGCCATCAGCAAAGGCACTGTTGTCGACCGCAACAATTCCCGCGTCGCCCCGCCAAACACCAGTTCGCGCAGCCGCGAATGGGCGTAGCCGCCCATGACGATGAGATCGGCGTTGAACTTCCGCGCCTCTTCCAGAATCGCCTCGGACGCCGAGCGGCCGCCGCTATCGATATTGCGGACTTCCGCCGGCAAACCGCGGCGGCTGAGGTGGCCCGCGATATTGGCCCCGGGCTGATCGCCATGGCCGAACATTTTCGGCTTCGCATCCACCGTCAGCACAGTCACCGCTTCGGCGTTTTCCAGAAGATCGTCGGCTTCCGAAAGCGCCCGCGTCGCCTCGCGGCTCGCATCCCAGGCGACAACCACACGCTTGCCGATCGTCGTCCCCGTCCAACCCGGCGGCGCAATCAGAGCCGGACGGCCCGAGTGAAACAACACGCCTTCGATAATCTCTTCACGAAGCTCAACGCCCGCGCCTTCGCTCGGCCGTGTCATCACCGCGACATCCGCATAGCGCGCGTGCACCGCTGCGACGCGCCCGAGATCGCGCGACAGCGCCTCCGCCGTCCGCAACTCCGTGTTCTTCGCCGAACGCTGCAACCGCGCCTCGACGCGCTTGCGTTCAACTTCCGCGTCCTGCCGGGCACGCCCCAGAAGCTCGGCCCAAACACCCGCCACGACCGTCGGCTCATACGCCAAAGGCTCATCCGGCAGCGGTGTCAAAAACGCGGCCGCCAAATGACAATCGCCACACAGTCCCGCCAGGGTCTCGCCAAGCGCCAGCGCAGGCTCATCCGCGTCCGCTTCGGATACAATGACCAGGACATCTTTCCAGCTCATACAGCGCCTCTTTGTCTTACATATACGCCTCGCCAGCGCCGTCCGCTACTGATGAGCGATCGTCGGGGCTTGCGGCCGTGCCTCGGCTGCGCGATGTCCTCCCCAACTTGTTGAAGGAACACCAGGAATGAGCACCAGCTTCCGCTCCGATGCGTACATTGACGGAAAGTGGCGGGCGGGCGCCAGGCGGTTCGACGTATTCAATCCCGCAACGCAGGAAGTGATCGCACGCGTGCCCGATCTGGGCGCCGCCGAAACCGAGGAGGCCATCGCCGCCGCCCACCGCGCCTTCCCCGCCTGGGCCGCGAAGCCGGCCAAGGAGCGTGCACAGATTATGCGCGCCTGGTTCGATGTCATGATGGCCGACATCGATCGGCTTGCGCGGATGATTTCACTGGAAGGCGGCAAACCGCTTGCCGAAGCCAAGGGCGAGGCGGCGTATGGCGCCAGCTTCATGGAATGGTTCGGAGAAGAAGCGAAACGCGCTTACGGCCGCGTCATCCCAACCACCACCGGCACGCGCCGCTACGTCACTTTGAAGCAGCCCATCGGGGTCTGCGCCGCCGTCACGCCGTGGAATTTCCCGATGGCCATGATCACGCGCAAAGCCGCGCCCGCGATCGCCGCCGGCTGCACGATCGTTCTGAAACCCCCGCATCAAACGCCGCTCACCGCGCTCATACTCGCGGAGCACGCCGAAAAGGCCGGCATTCCGCCCGGCGTGTTCAACATCGTCACCACCGAGAACGCGACGGAAGTCGGCAAGGTCATGTGCGAGAGCGATCTCGTGCGTCACTTCTCGTTCACTGGCTCAACTGAGGTTGGCAAAAAGCTTGGCGCCGCCTGCGTCGGCTCCACCGTCAAGAAAGTCGCGCTCGAACTCGGCGGCAACGCCCCGCTCATCGTCTTCGCCGACGCGGACCTCGATCTCGCCGTCAAAGGCACGATCATGTCGAAGTTCCGCAACGCCGGCCAAACCTGCGTGTGCGCCAACCGCATTCTCGTCGAGGACGCGATCTACGATACGTTCGCGAAGAAACTCGCCGATGCCGTCGCCAAACTCAAAGTCGGCCCCGGCAATGCCGAGGGCGTCGAGATCGGGCCGCTGATCGATCAGAAGGCGATCGAAAAAGTTGAGCGCATGGTCGCCGAAGCGCTTGCGTCCGGCGCGAACGCTCTCACCGGCGGCAAGAAGCACGCAGCCGGCGCACAATTCTACACACCCACGGTTCTTGCCGACGTCACGCGCGAGATGCGCGTCAACACCGAGGAAATCTTTGGCCCCGTTGCGCCATTGATCCGTTTCAAGACCGAGGACGAAGCCGTCTCAATCGCCAACGACACGCCGTTTGGCCTCGCCAGCTACTTCTTCACCAAGGATGTCCACCGCGCCTGGCGAGTCGCTGAGCGCATCGAGTCCGGCATGGTCTCGATCAATGACGGCATCTTCTCGAACGAAGTGATCCCGTTCGGCGGCTGGAAACAATCCGGCCTCGGTCGCGAGGGCGGTATCGAGGGTCTGGACGAATATCTCGAACCCAAGTTCGTCAACTTCGGCGGCTTTGCGTGATCCGCGTCCATCCCACGATCTACCGCGCACTCTGGATCATGTGCGCGGTTTTTTCGGCGGTACTGCTGGCGTCTCCGCTCTTGCTGACGTCTGGCGCCGTGCACGTCGAAGACAGGCACGCATTTTCTATTCAGATGACCTTCTTTGGCATCGTCGGCGTGATCGCACTTCCATACTGTATGTGGCGTCTGCTTCGTCCCTTGAGGGCGAAGCCGTCAGAATGAAAACCGCAGGCTACGTTTACGTCCTCGGCAGCTTACAGGGCGCGGATCGGCGCACCTATGTTGGCTGGAGCATCGACATCGACGCGCGCCTTGCGCTCCACAATGCCGGCATGGGCGCGCGCTCGACCCGCGGCCGCCACTGGGTGTTGCTTTATGCCGAGCGCTACCCCACCCGCCGCGAAGCCATGAGCCGCGAGATTTTGCTGAAGCGCGACCGCAGGTTCCGCGCCGCGCTGGCGTCGCTTCTGCTCTGAGGCTAGCCTCGAGAACCTGGAACGGACCAGCGGGAGAACCGTTTGCAGCTTGTGCAAGCCTTATTGGTGCAGACGGGCCAAGCCTTCTGGACCGCATTCAGCGGGTTGATTTGGCCTGCGCTCGCGTTCGCCGTGATCGCCTTCATCGTCCGCGGCGCGGATGCGTTCCGCGTCGCCCGCGACGCCGGCCCGCAAGTACGGATCAACCTCATTCTGTTTGCGATCGACATCGCCATCGTCACGCCGCTCCTGGTGATGGCGCTCACTTTCCTCGGCGGCCTGATGCAGAGCGCCGGCTTGCGGCTCTTCTCCGCCGATCACTGGTCAGCGCTGCCAGTCTGGGCTGTCGCGATCATCGCGGTCTTTTGCGGCGACTTCATCGGCTACTGGCGCCACCGTCTCGAACACACGCCGTTTCTGTGGCCCGCGCACGCCATTCATCACAGCGACACGCACATGACCTGGACCACGGGTCTGCGCTTCCATCCGCTCAACCGCGTCACCACCGCGCTCATCGACACGACATTCCTCGCACTGCTCGGCCTGCCGATGTGGGCTTTGATGATCAATAACCTGACGCGTCACTTCTACGGCCTGTTCATCCATATGGACTTGCCCTGGACCTACGGCCTTTTGAGCCGCGTCTTTGTCTCTCCCGCCATGCACCGCTGGCATCACATCCGCGACGCCGACGGCGCCGGCGTGAACTTCGCCACCGTGTCCTCTGTATTCGACCAGGCCTTCGGCACCTACCACGTGCCACGGCCCTGCGACGCGCCGCTGGGCGTTCGCGATCAGATCGGCAAAGGCGCTTGGGGCCAGATTGCGTGGCCGTTCGTCGTGATCTTCAGAGCGCTCAGTCATTCCGGACGCGCGGAGCGCGATCCGGAACCCAGGGCAAACGACGCGGAAGTCGCCCTGGGTTCCGGGTCTCCGCTTCGCTCCGCCCGGAATGACTGATATTTGGAAGTCATGACGACTCCCATGTCCCTGCCAGCTTGGCTCTACACCGACCAGCGCTTCTTTGATCTGGAGCGCGAGAAGGTCTTCGCGCAGACCTGGCACATCGTCGGCCACATCAACGACATTCCAAATGTCGGCGATTATCTCACGCTGGACATTCTCGGCGAGCGCGTCGTCACCGTGCGCGGCGAAGACGGCAAGGTCCGCAGCTTCCACAATGTCTGCCGCCACCGCGCCGGCAAGATCGCGACCGAAGCACGCGGCTCATGCGGCCATCGTCTCGTCTGCCCATATCACGCCTGGAGCTACAAGCTCGACGGCGGCTTCGCCGGCGCGCCGAAATGGCAAGGCTTCGAAGGCCTTGATGCCAAGGAACTTGGCTTGAAATCTGTCGATCAGGAGATCGCGTTCGGCTTCATCTTCATCCGCTTCGCACAAGGCCTGCCGAGCGTCGCCGAGATGATGGCGCCCTACGCCGATGAACTCGCCGCGTTCGAATTGGAAAAGCTCGTTCCCAACGGGCGCGTCACGCTCCGTCCACGCCCCGTGAACTGGAAAAACGTCGGCGACAATTACTCCGACGGCATGCACATCCCAGTCGCGCACCCCGGCCTCTCACGCCTGCTCGCCGGCACTTACAAGATCGAAGCCAAGCCCTGGATTGATAAAATGTGGGGCTATGTGACGGAGGCGCCGTCCAACCACTGGCCCGAGCGCCAGTACCAAAAGTTGCTCGGCACGTTCGACCACATTCCGAAAGAGCGCCGCCGCCTGTGGGCTTATTACAAACTCTGGCCCAACGTCGCGTTCGACATCTACCCGGACCAGGTCGACTTCATGCAGTTTATCCCGGTCTCCGCGACGCAAACCATGATCCGCGAAATCGCCTACGTACATCCGAACGCCAGCCGCGAAATGAACGCCGCGCGCTATCTCAACTGGCGCATCAATCGCCAGGTGAACGCGGAAGACACCGTGCTCATAGAGGGCGTGCAGCAAGGCATGCAAAGCTCAAGCTACGCCACCGGCCCGCTCTCCCCCAGCGAAGTCTGCCTCATCTCATTCGGCAACCGCATGCGCGACCTCATCCCCGAAGCAAACCTCGAACACGCACCAGCCTAAGCCTCTGGACCGCCGGCGCCCTCGCCGGCATTCGGTCATTCAATCTGAAAGACTGCACCAAGTGCAGCCCAAGTGCCGGCGAGGGCGCCGGCGGTCCAGACGTGCATCAGCCTTTGGCGAATTCCTTCAACGCCGCCGTCCAATAGCCAACCACAGTCGCTGCCGTCAGCGCCGCCGCCAGCCAAAGCGCGCCGAGCCCGGCCGATTGCTGTTGTGCAACGACATGCGGTGCGATCAACAACGTCAGCGCCGAGAACGCCGCGACGATCTTCACTTTCTCCAGCGGCCCCACGCGTGGCCCGAGCTTCCCAGGCAACGCCTCATTCAGCGACGCCACGATCAAATCCCGCGCGATCAAGACAATGCCGGCGACCACATGAATGCCCGCAACAGTGCCGCCGACGATCAATCCCAACACTGCCGCGAACGTCAGCAACCGATCGCCGATAAGATCGATCACGGCGCCAAACGCGCTCGTCTCATTGCGCGCCCGCGCAACCTTGCCGTCCACCATGTCGAGCAAGCCTGCGCCAAGGAACAGCACTAGCGGCCACCAGCCGTACGCGCCGCCGCCGAACGCGAGCAGCGCAAACAGCGGGATCGTCAGCAGCGTGCGGAAGATCGTGATCGTGTTGGAAATCATGCGCGCGCAGTTCGATAACCGGTGAAAAGGAAAGCGCCGGATCCCTGGAGGGTCCGGCGTCAGCTCTGCACTGTCGGCGCCTCAGATCGGCGCAAGTTCTGGCGGTCCGAACGCCAGCGCGGCGTCATCGTCAGCGCGCGCCAGCTCGAACGACGAGCAGCAGCGTGCGCAAAACGCGACATCGCCAACGATAGTGCGAAAGGTCGACGCGCGCCGTTGCAGCGGCGTCTGGCAGGTCGGACAAGGCTCGCCGATGCGTTTCTCGAGCATTGGTGTTCTCCGAACTCCTTCACAATAGCGCAGCAATGGTGAACTAAACCTTGCTGTGCCTGATCCAACGCTGAAGATGCAGGCCCGCTCCACCTTAGACGCGCGCGCCACGAAGATGTGATCGCCGGCGCATCGATTGCGGCGAAAACGCCATAGTTCGCGGAAAGATCGCACTGCGGCCGCACTCACGCTTGCGCCAGCCACTTCCAGCTAACGCCTAACGGCGCATGCCAAAGCCCTGATACGCGGGATTTTCAGGTTCGATCTGACGCGCGCGTTCGTAGTCGTCGAGCGCGCGCCGCATGTCGCCCATTGCCTGATACGTCCGGCCGCGATTGTTGAACGCATTGGCGTACGTTGGATTGATCCGGATAGCTTCGTTGAAATCGGCGATCGCCAGGTCGTACTCACGCCGCTGCCGGTAGAGATTGCCGCGATTGTTGAAGGCGTTGGCGTATTCCGGGTCGATCTGCACCGCGCGCGTATAGTCCGCGATCGCATCATGGAGATCGCCGAGGTCCGCATAGGCGCTACCGCGGTTGCCGTAGGCGCTCGCGAACTCCGGGTTGATCCGCAGAGCGGCATTGAAATCCTCAACCGCACGATCGGCCAGGCCGGCCGCGCGATTGGCGATGCCGCGATTGTTGAACGCATTGGCGTACGTCGGATCCAACCGGATCGCCTCGTCATAGTCCGCAATGGCGGAGCCATATTCCCGGTCAGAACGAAACGCGTTGCCGCGATTATTATAGACCTGCGCCCGGGTTTGCGGCGTCAACTCGGGCAGCGCCAGTTGACGCGTGCACGCCAAGACTTGCGTCCCCTGATCGTAAACACGGCCAAGATTGATGCAGCGCACGTTCAGCTCTTCGAACGTTTGCAGGGGCGCCCGGGTCGTGGCCTGCGCGAGCGCCGGCGCACTGGCGCAAGCCAGCACCGCGAGCATCAGAGTAGCGCACGCAAACCGCATCTGTTCACCATGGGCCGGCGGCGTTCGAAGGTCACCTCTGAACGCCACCCCGTTGTTTTTCTCAACCGGCGGCCCGGACGCTAACCTTAAGGTTGTCCGTTCGGCTTAGCTCAGCCAATCCGGCCGCTTGAACGGCTTGCCGAGATCTTTGGCCACCGCCTCGTGCGTGATCGCGCCGGCATAAACGTTAAGGCCGTTAGCGAGATGCGGATCGTCCTGCAGCGCTTTCTTGTGGCCCTTGTTCGCCAGCGCCAGCGTGAACGGCAGCGTTGCATTGTTCAACGCAAACGCCGACGTACGCGACACCGCCCCCGGCATGTTGGCGACGCAATAGTGCACGATGCCATCGACCACGAATGTCGGCTCCGAGTGCGTCGTCGCCTTCGAGGTTTCAAAGCAGCCGCCCTGGTCGATCGAAATGTCGACCAAAACCGAGCCCGGGCGCATCGTCTTGAGCATATCGCGCGTGATCAGCTTCGGCGCGGCCGCGCCGGCGACAAGCACCGCGCCAACCACGACGTCCGCTTCCTTGATCGCTTCCGCGACAGCCGCGGCCGTTGAGTACACCGTCTCAAGACGGCCATTGAACTCACGATCCAGCTCTTCCAAACGCGCCGGGTTCTTGTCGAACACCTGCACGCGCGCGCGCATGCCGACCGCAATCTGCGCCGCGTTGTAACCGGACACGCCGGCGCCAAGGATCACAACGCTCGCCGGCTGCACGCCCGGGACACCGCCCATCAGCACGCCGCGCCCGCCGTGCGCCTTCTCCAGAAAGTATGCGCCCACCTGGATCGACATCCGGCCCGCAACTTCCGACATCGGCTTCAACAACGGCAAACGGCCATCGCGATCCGTCACCGTCTCGTACGCGATGCAGGTCGCGCCCGATTTCATCAGGCCTTCCGCCTGCGCCGGATCCGGCGCCAGGTGCAAATACGTGAACAGCGTGTGGTGCGGTTTCAGCCGCGCGATCTCGACCGCCTGCGGCTCCTTCACCTTCACGATCATCTCAGCCGTTTCGAAAACCGCGTCCGCGTTCGGCAGGATTTTCACGCCGACCTTCTCATAGACAGCGTCCGGCGCGCCGATGCCTTCGCCAGCCTTGGTCTCCAGAAAAACCTCATGCCCGGCGCGGACCAGTTCAGCCGCGCTCTCCGGCGTCAGACCAACGCGATACTCGTGGACCTTAATTTCCTTCGGGCAGCCGACTTTCATGGGAATTCCTCCTATTGCGCGGGGAAATATCCCGATCAGGACGCTTTTTCTTGGATATTTTGAGCGCCATGGCGTTTCAGACGCCTATAAATCAGCGTACACAGCGGAATGCCGCAAGAAATTCCCGTCCAGCTCGACGATTTCGACCACAAGATCCTGATCGAACTTGAACGCAATGGCGTGCTCACCGCCGCCGCCCTCGCTGAGCGTATCGGTCTTTCGCCCTCCGCCTGCCACCGCCGCGTCAAAGCTATGGAAGCCGCCGGCGTCATCGAAGGCTATGCGGCCATCCTTTCTGAGAAAGCACTCGGCCGCAGCGCCACCGTCTTCGTCGCCGTCACGCTGGAGGATCAGCGCCGCGAAACCATGGCCAAGTTCGAGCGCGCCGTGGCCCTCTGCCGCGAAGTGCAAGACTGCCACCTGATGACCGGCGAGAGCGATTATCTTCTCCGCATCGTCATCGCCGACGACGACCGCTACCAGCGCATCCACCAGGACACGCTCTCGCGCCTCCCTGGCGTCCGTCGTCTCGTCAGCAACTTCACCATCCGCACGGTGTTCCGCCGCGCAGCCAGCGTCGCGCACTAGCGTACGTAAGCTGCACAAAAGCGGCGTTACACCTGTTCACCTCGGGCGATGCATGGCAGCGTCAAGTCAGCATTGAGAGCGTCAGGGAGGCTCGTCCAGTGACGACGCGCCACGGCGATAAGGTCAGGCGAGTGGCGCTGTCGGGCGCCGGCGCGGCGAAATCCGCGCTCGCGGCGTCGTGGAGCCGCTCCCTGCTTGTTCACGGTCTCGATCCGGAAAACAGCACGCGGGTCACGCGGGTGACTGAGCCGGAATACCAGGTTGCGCGCGAACAGATGGGCCAGCTGGTCGGCATCGCCAGCCAGGCGATGGACCGCCTCTTCACCGCAGTCGGCGGCAGCGGATGCAGCGTTGTTCTCACCGACCGCGCGGGCCTCATCATCGAACGCCGCGGCGCCCCCGGCGATGACTCCGCCTTCCAGCACTGGGGCCTATGGACCGGCGTGGATTGGAGCGAAGCCCGCGAGGGCACCAATGGAATCGGCACCTGCGTTGTGGAGCAACGCCCGGTCGTCATTCACCGAGACGAGCACTTCTACGCCAACAACGCCGCGATGAGTTGCATGGGCGCACCCATCTTCGACCACGAAGGCGAACTCGCGGGCGTGCTCGACATATCATCCTGCCGCGCCGACCTTGCCGACGCGTTCGTCGCGTTATTGAGCGACGCGGTCTCCGATGCGGCCCGCCGCGTTGAGACGGAGAACTTCCAAGCGGCGTTCGCACAAGATCGCGTCGTTATGGCCGGGGCCTCGGACAACGGCCCGATGCTGCTCGCACTCGACCAAGATGATCTTGTGATCGGCGCAACCCGCCGCGCACGGCGCACGCTTGGTCTTTCTCCGGAGCACTTTGCGGCCCCGCGGCCTGCGCGCGACATCCTTGGCGCCGCCGCCGGCCCGCAAGATCTTGCCGCCGCCGAGCGGAGCGAAATCCGCCGCGCGCTCGCGCATGCGCAAGGCAACGCGTCCCGCGCCGCCCGCGACCTCGGCATCTCACGGGCCACACTTTACCGGCGTATGGCGCAGCTCGGCTTGCGCTGATTTCAGCGTCCAGCTGTCTCAGTGCTGAGACACTTTACTGCAACTCGCACCCACACCCCGCCTCTCGCCCAGGTCTGGCGCGCGCATAGTCCGTCCAGACGCCGAATACGGCGCGCATGGAGGAATACCCGATGGCGACGACCAAGAAGCCGAATTCCGGCTTCCTCCAACACCTGTGGCGCAAGCGCCCGCTTGAGGAGGAAGTCATGACTGTCGCAAGCCCCGATCCCCGCTCACCGTTCAAGAACCGGTACGACAATTTCATTGGGGGCAAGTTCACGCCGCCCAAGTCCGGGCGCTACTTCACCAACACCTCGCCGATCAACGGCAAGCCAATCTGCGAAATCGCCCGTTCGGATGCGGCCGACATCGAAGCGGCGCTCGATGCGGCGCACGCGGCAAAGGACGCATGGGGCCACACCGCCGTCGCCGAGCGCGCGCAGATTCTAAACAGAATCGCCGATCGCATGGAGCAGAACCTCGAACTGCTCGCCACCTGCGAGACCTGGGACAACGGCAAACCGATCCGCGAAACCATGGCCGCGGATTTGCCGCTCGCCGTTGATCACTTCCGCTACTTCGCGGCGTGCGTTCGCTCACAGGAGGGCTCGCTCGGCGAAGTCGATAACGACACCGTCGCCTATCACTTCCACGAGCCGCTGGGCGTTGTCGGTCAGATCATTCCGTGGAATTTCCCGTTGCTGATGGCGGCCTGGAAACTCGCCCCCGCCCTCGCCGCCGGCAATTGCGTCGTGCTGAAGCCTGCCGAACAGACGCCGGCGACGATCATGGTCTTCGCCGAACTTGTCGGCGATCTCTTGCCGCCGGGGGTGTTGAACATCGTCAACGGCTTTGGCCTTGAGGCCGGCAAGCCGCTGGCGTCCAGTCCGCGCATCGCCAAGATCGCGTTCACCGGTGAAACCACCACCGGCCGCCTCATCATGCAGTACGCGTCCGAGAACCTGATCCCGGTCACGCTGGAACTCGGCGGCAAATCGCCGAACATCTTCTTTGAGGACGTCGCCCGCGCCGACGACGACTTCTTCGACAAAGCCCTTGAAGGCTTCACCATGTTCGCGCTGAACCAGGGTGAGGTTTGCACCTGCCCCTCACGCGCGCTCGTACACGAGAAAATCTACGACCGCTTCATGGAGCGCGCCCTCAAGCGCGTCGAAGCCATCGTCCAAGGCGACCCGCGCAATCCCGCGACAATGATCGGCGCGCAAGCTTCGTCCGAGCAGAAAGAGAAAATCCTCGCCTATTTCGACATTGGCCGCCAAGAAGGCGCCAAGGTGCTCACTGGCGGCGAAGCCGCGCATCTCGGCGGTGAACTCGAAGGCGGTTATTATATCCGTCCAACGGTTCTGCGCGGCCACAACAAGATGCGCGTGTTCCAGGAAGAAATCTTCGGCCCCGTGGTTTCCGTCACCACGTTCAAGGACGCCGACGAAGCCCTCTCCATCGCCAACGACACGCTCTACGGACTAGGCGCTGGCGTCTGGAGCCGCGACGCAAACACCTGCTATCGCTTCGGGCGCGGCATCAAAGCCGGGCGCGTCTGGACCAATTGCTATCACGCCTACCCCGCGCACGCGGCGTTTGGCGGCTACAAGCAATCCGGCATCGGGCGCGAAACCCACAAGATGATGCTCGACCACTACCAGCAAACCAAGAACATGCTGGTCAGCTACAGCCCGAAGAAACTCGGCTTCTTCTGAGTGACATCGGTGATGGGCTTCACTTGCAATGAGTGAAGCTCGTCATTCCGGACGCGCGGAGCGCGATCCGGAACCCAGGGGCCACAGGCGATGTGTTTGCCCCTAGGGTTCCGGGTTCATCGCTGCGCGACCCCCGGAATCACGGAGGGCAATTTGTGAAGCAGAATCCGCCACCCCGCGTCACCGCCACCGAAGCAGCACGCGCGTTCCTGGCCGAAATCCGTCAGGATCATCCTCACATTCTCATCCACCAGTCCGGCGGCTGCTGCGACGGCTCCTCACCCATGTGCTATCCCGCAGCCGAATTTCGGATCGGCGACAGCGACGTGAAGCTCGGCGAAATCGACGGCGTCTGCATCTACATCAGCGGACCTCAATTCGAGGCCTGGCGGCATACGCAGCTCGTTCTCGACGTCGTCCCCGGCCGCGGCGGCATGTTCTCACTCGACAACGGCCGTGAACGCCGCTTCCTGGCGCGCGCCCGCGCCTTTTCGGCGGAGGAAGTTGCGGCCCTGGACGGCGAAGCCCCTTGATGAGCGTGTGCGGGCGCCCATGATGCGCGCAGAACAAGAGGAAACGCTGCCCATGTCCGACCCCGTCATCATCCCGGTTCCGAAGGAATGGGCGGAACGCGCATACGTCGATGACGTGAAGTACCGCGCCATGCACGCAAGCGCACTCGCGGACCCCGAGGCCTTCTGGGGCGTGCACGGCCAGCGTCTCGATTGGATCAAGCCCTACACCAAGGTGAAAGACACGAGCTTCAACGAGAGCGACTTCCACATTCGCTGGTATTGGGACGGCGTCCTCAACGTCTCCGCCAATTGCATCGATCGCCACCTCGCCGAGCGCGGCGAACAAGTCGCCATCATTTGGGAAGGCGACGATCCGCACCAATCGCGCCACATCTCTTATCGCGAGCTGCACGACGAGGTTTGCCGCTTCGCAAACGTGTTGAGAGCGCGCGGCGTCAAGAAAGGCGATCGCGTCACCATCTACATGCCGATGATCCCGGAAGCCGCATACGCCATGCTCGCCTGCGCGCGCATCGGCGCGGTGCACTCCGTCGTCTTCGGAGGATTCTCCCCCGAAAGCCTCGCCAGCCGCATCAATGACTGCGACTCGAAATGCGTCATCACCGCCGATGAAGGCGTGCGTGGCGGCAAGATCATTCCGCTAAAACAAAACGTCGATGAAGCGCTGGAACATGCGCACGTGCCGACCAACGTCGACACAGTCATCGTCGTCACCCGCACCGGCGCCGGCGTGCCGATGACGGATGGCCGGGACGTCGTTTACGAAGACGCCGCCGCCGATGTCAGCGCCGAGTGCGCGCCGGAACCGATGAACGCGGAAGATCCGCTCTTCATCCTCTACACCTCAGGCTCCACCGGCAAACCCAAAGGCGTACTCCACACCACCGGCGGCTATCTCGTTTACGCCTCGATGACGCACCAATACGTTTTCGACTACCACCCCGGCGACATCTATTGGTGCACCGCTGACGTGGGCTGGGTCACCGGCCACTCCTACATTGTCTATGGCCCGCTCGCGAACGCCGCAACGACGCTCATGTTTGAAGGCGTGCCGAACTACCCAAACGTCTCGCGCTTTTGGGACGTGATCGACAAACACAAGGTGAGCATCTTCTACACCGCGCCGACCGCCATCCGCGCGCTGATGCGCGACGGCGAAGAGCCGGTGAAACGCTCGTCGCGCGCAAGCCTCCGCCTCATCGGCACGGTGGGCGAACCGATCAATCCAGAAGCTTGGCTTTGGTACTACCGAACCGTCGGCGACTCGCGCTGTCCCGTCGTCGACACCTGGTGGCAAACCGAAACCGGCGCCGCACTCATCACCAATCTCCCCGGCGCCACCGCGATGAAGCCGGGTAGCGCCACGCGCCCCTTCTTCGGCATCAAGCCCGCACTCGTCGACGACCAGGGCAAGTTCCTCGAAGGCGCGGCGAGCGGCAATCTCGTCCTGCTCGATTCGTGGCCCGGCCAAATGCGCACCGTCCACGGCGACCACGATCGCTTCTTCCAAACCTACTTCACCACCTATCCAGGCATGTACTTCACGGGTGACGGATGCCGCCGCGACGAAGACGGCTATTATTGGATCACCGGACGCGTCGATGACGTCCTGAATGTCAGCGGCCACCGCATCGGCACTGCCGAAATCGAAAGCGCGCTCGTCGCCGACACTAAAGTCGCCGAAGCCGCCGTCGTCGGCTACCCGCACGACATCAAGGGCCAGGGCATCTATTGCTACGTCACCCTGAAACAGGGAATCGAACCGAGCGACGAACTCAAACGTGAACTCGTGCAGACCGTCCGCCACGAAATCGGCCCGACAGCGACACCCGACATCATCCAGTGGGCGCCCGGCTTGCCAAAAACACGCAGCGGCAAAATCATGCGCCGCATCCTGCGCAAGATCGCCGAGAACGACCTCAGCAATCTCGGCGACACTTCAACGCTGGCCGATCCAGGCGTCGTCGACGATCTCGTCGCGAACCGGGGCGGCGCATAGCCTTGCCAGCGTGGCTAACTACCATTTGCGCGATTGCGGCCGTGTTACTCGGCCTCGTCATTTATGTCTGGATAGGCATGCGCCGCCTCGATGCGCTCACAAAGCTTTATGAGCATCGTCCCACATTGCGCAATGCAATCGAAAACACGGGCGGCGCTCGTCGGCCGCCCACCGCCGACCTTGCTTTAGCACGCGACGCCGTAAAAGCGGTGAACGTCATTGAGTGGTTTGAGGACGGAATTCAGCGCGGCGTGGCGAGCAACTTGTCCATCGTGGGGGAGAATCGATCCCGCGAATTTGCGGATCGGCTTAGCGTGCTCGCGGCGGAAGAAGCCGATCGCGCGCGAGGCGCATTCTTGGATGACGCCGCACTCCTCCTGCACGCCAAACTAACCGATGCCGAGATTCGTCGCTTGGTCGCCGAACCCTCCCGCCTGAAACTCCAGCCGATCAATGATGGAATGAACCATTTGGCCATGTGGACCACAGCGCAGTGTGTTGGCGAAGCCGTTAAGAAGGTGAAAGCAGAAGGTCTCTCATGACCAAGCCGCACCGCATCTACGGGATCAGCTTCGCCAGCGTCTATCCACACTACATCACCAAGGCGGAGAAGAAGGGTCGCACCAAAGCCGACGTCGATCAGATCATTCGCTGGCTCACCGGCTACACGCAGAAGAAGCTCGACAGCCAGATCGAGAAGCAAACCAATTTCCAAGACTTCTTCGATCAGGCGCCGAAGATGAATCCGTCACGCTCGCTGATCACCGGAATCGTCTGCGGCGTCCGCGTCGAAAACGTCGAGGAGGCGCTGATGCGCGAAATCCGCTACCTCGACAAGCTCATAGACGAACTCGCCAAGGGCAAAGCCATGGAAAAGATCCTGCGCAAATAGATTCCATCGCGCCAAAGCTCGCGTCCGCCGCCGCCTGTTTTGCGAAAGGCCCAACGCGGTGTAAGGAGGCGCATGACCGGACTCTACATTTTCGCCGCCGTCGCCATCGTTGCGATTGTCGTCATCGTTCTCTTCAACCAGCTGATCGCCAAACGGCAGATGGTGAACAATGGCTGGGCCGATATCGACGTGCAGCTGAAACGCCGCGCTGACCTTATCCCGCAACTGGTGACCACAGTGCAGGCCTACGCCGCGCACGAGCGCCAGCTCTTCGAAGAAGTCGCCGAAAAGCGCAACGCCGCCCTCGCCGCCGGCGACAATGCCGCCCAGCGTGGCGAGGCGGAAAGCGCGCTTTCAAAACCGGTCGGCCGCCTCATCGCGCTTGGCGAAGCCTATCCCGAGCTCAAGGCCAACCAGAACTTTCTCGAACTCCAGAAAGAACTGTCCGAGACCGAGAACAAGATCGAAATGGCGCGCCGCTTCTATAACGGCGCCGTCCGCGAACTGAACACCGCCGTCGAGAGCTTCCCGTCAAACGTCGTCGCCGGCGCATTCGGCATCGGCAAGCGCACGTTCTTCGAGATCACTGCCGCTGGCGATCGCGACGTACCGGCGCTCGGACTCAATCCACAATGACGATCCGCACTCTCTTCTTCGCTCTCATCGCGCTTCTCCTCGCCACGCCTGCTTTGGCGACGGAGCAGATCAATAGCTTCGACGTCGCCATCAAAGTCGAACGCGACGGCGATATCATCGTCACCGAAACCATCAACGTTCGCTCCGAAGGCAGCGAAATCCGCCGTGGCATTTTCCGCGACCTGCCGCGTTTCTACGAACAGGACGGCGCCCGCTACCATTACGAGTACGACGTCCTCACCGTGCAGCGCGACGACCGCCAGGAGAAATACGACACCGATTCCGAAGACAACGCCTATCGCATCCTCATCGGCGATGAAGACGTCTTCCTCGAAAACGGCGACCACACCTACGTCATCCGCTATCGCGTCAAGAACCAGGTCCGCTACTTCGCCGATCACGACGAGTTCTATTGGAACGTCACTGGCAATTACTGGAATTTCCCAATCGCGCACGCGAGCGCCGTGATCACGCTGCCGCAAGGCGCCAACATCACCGAGACCAACATCTATACCGGCGCCATCGGCGCGGCGGGGCAAGACGCCACGCTTACCCGGACCGGCGAGCACCTCACTTTCAACACCACGCGCGCGCTCGCCTCCGGCGAAGGTCTCACCGTTTCAATCAGCATCGCCAAAGGCCTGATCGACCCGCCGTCGCAAACCGATCTTGCGGCGCTCTGGTGGCAGCGCAACGGCGCGCTCGCAATCCTGCTCACGTCGATCGCGGGCCTCTTCTGGTATCTCTACAGCGCCTTCGTCCGCGTTGGTCGCGACCCGCCGAAAAACCCCATCTTCCCGCGCTACGAAGCGCCTGCCGGCTACTCGCCCGCCGCCGTGCACTACATCTACAATCGCGCTGTCACCGGTCACCGCGCCTTGATCGCGACTCTCATGCAGCTCGCCGTGAAGGGCCACCTCACCGTCGACGCCACCGACAAAAAGAAGACAATCCTCACCCGCAACCCATCAGCGCCCGCCGGCGCCGATCTCGCGCCTGAGGATCGCGCGTTCGAAGCCGATCTCTTCGTCGGCTCAAACCAGCGCACGCTCGGCGGCCAATACGATTCCGGCTTCACCAACGCCTACACCACCTTCACGACCGCACTGGGCAAGAAATACGGCGACGACTATTTCCGTTGGAACATCGGCTACATCATCGCGGCCCTGGCCTTGTCGATCGGCGCGTTTGTAATCGCCGCCACTCAGATCAATGAATGGTCATGGGCCATGACCATCGGCCTGGTCGCGCTCACCGGCCTCAACGTCGTGTTCATGTATTTGCTGCCGGCGCCAACGGTGAAGGGCCAACAGATCCGCACCGAGATCGAAGGTTTGCGTCTTTACATGGAGACCGCCGAGAAGCTTCAGCTCAATGCCGCAAAGCCCGGCACAGAAGCGCCGCCACCCATGACCAAGGAGCGCTACGAGAAATTCCTTCCCTACGCCGTCGCGCTCGACGTCGAAAAGCCGTGGACCGAGCACTTCGAGAAATTACTGCCGCAAGAAGCGGCGAACTATCACCCGACGTGGGCCGGCATCAGCACCGGCCAATCCTTCGCCTCGATGTCCGACTCCATGGTCTCCAACATCAGCTCCGGCGTCAGCTCATCGCTGCCGCAGAGCTCAAGCTCATCGGGCGGCGGCGGCGGCGGTTCATCCGGCGGCGGGGGCGGAGGCGGCGGAGGAGGCGGCTGGTAAGCTTCGCGTGGTTCCTTCGGAACCATCGCCTTTTGTCAGTGTTCGCCAGTCAATACACGCGCGCGTTCGCGCCTGCCGACTGGAGCCCGCCATGAAATCCCTGCGTACAACCCTTCTTTCCATCGCCGCGATCAGCACCTGCGCGATCGCCGCCGCTCCCGCTTTCGCCAAGGATATAAAATCCGGAGGCGTGTACGCCGAACCCGCATACGGCGACGAAATTATCATCGTCGCGCCGGAAATCTATCGCCGCGACACCGGGCGTCGCACCTCAAGCGGAATCCCCGAACAGGAACTGACACTGCAACGCGCCGTCAGCGCGCATGATCTCAACCTTCGTTACGATACTGATGTCGCCGAATTGCAGCGCCGCGTCCGCGCCACGGCCGAAGATATCTGCGACGAAATCGGTCGCGCCAGCTCCGGCGGCGTGATTACGCCGGAACGGGAATGCGTGCGCGAGGCGACCCGCGACGCCATGGTCCAAGTCGACGCCCTCGTCCATTCGCGCCGCGGCTGATCAGATTCCGGAAGAAACGTGAAGCGCGTGCGCCGCCGGGTGCACGCGCTCCATCTTGTTCAAGCGCTCGCGCGGTCCAGCGCCGCGATGTCATCCGCGCTCAATGCGACCCGCAACGAACCCATGAGTTCTACAAGCTGCGAAACGCTCGTGGCGCTTGCGATAGGCGCGCCGCTCGGCAACTTCGCCATGATCCACGCCAGCGAGATTTGAGCGGGCGTCGCCTTCGTACGCGCGGCGATGTCGTCCAGCACAGAAAGCACGGCGGGCCCCTTGCCATCCATGTACTTGTCCATGCGGCCGCCGCGCACGCTCTTGGATTTATCTTCGGCGGTACGATACTTGCCGGTCAGGTAGCCATTCGCCAAAGCGAAATACGGAAAGATGGAAACGCCCTCACGCGCGCATAGCGGCATAAGCTCGGCTTCGATCTCGCGATTCATCAAATTGTATTCCGGCTGCTGCGCGTCGAAACGCAGGCCCCGCGCCTTGGCTGCGGCGACCCCTTCCACGAAACGGCCGGGCTTGAAATTGGACGCGCCAAACGATCGGATCTTGCCTGCCTTGATCAACGCCTCAAGCGCGCCAGTATATTCATCTGCGCTCGTCGCTTCATCGTCGCGGTGAAGCCAATACAGATCGATCGTCTCAATCCCCAAGCGCGACAACGAGTCATCGCAAGCCGCAATGATATTGTCGTGCTTGATGCCGAGGCGCTTCGGCCACATTCCCACTTTCGTCGCAATCACAACCTTGTCGCGCTTGCCGCTTTGGCGCAGCCACGCGCCAATGACCTTCTCGCTCTCTCCGCCTTCATGGCCGGGCGCCCAGGTCGAGTACACATCCGCCGTATCGATCGCATCGCCGCCCTGATCGACGAAGGCGTCCAATATCTCGAACGACGTCTTCTGATCCGCGGTCCAGCCGAACACGTTGCCACCCAAAACCAGCGGCGCGATCTCGATTCCGCTGCGTCCGATTTCGCGCTTCTGCTGCATGTTGCCGCTCCCCACGACATCGCCTGGACGTCGCGCTCAGTTTGTCGAGAATGGCGACAATCTAGGAGCCCCCATGCGTTTGCTCAATGTCTTCGCCGCTCTTTCAGGCGTTCTCGCGCTCGTCATGCTCGTGCTCGCCGCGCACGCACTGCAACCCGCGCCGGAGGATTTGCAGCGCATCCACATCGGCGCTTATCTGCAACTCGGCGCCGCCGCCGCGTGCCTCGCGATCGCGAATCGCAGCGGGCGGTTGAACATGATCGCCGGAGCAATGATCCTGCTCGGCGCGGCCATCTTCTCCGGCACGCTCTACAATCTCGCAATTACACACAGCCGCGCATTGGTCATGCTCGCCCCCGTCGGGGGAATAACACTCATTTTGGGATGGGTTGTGCTCGCGTTCGCGAAACCAAACCCGTGATCCGCCTCGAAATTGCACCATGGCGCGCTAACATCGAACGCACATGATCCCGCCGACAACAACGCCGCCGCCCGCTCCCGCGCCAGCAACCCCGCCGGCGCAACCGACGGACTATTCCTTCAACACATTCGCGCAACAGCTCGAAGAGTTCGTGCGCGGCGTACTCAATCTCGACCCGCAACAAGCGCTGCTGCGCGCCGGCCTCTCATTCCTCGTGCTCATCGGCGCGGTGATCATCATCTGGGGCCTGCACATCATCCTGAAGTCGCTGACGGAGCGCATCGCACCCAAGGACGATGCGGCGCCAAAGCGCGGCGGAAACATCGGCCGCTGGACCATGCGCGTCGTGCGTCTCACCATCTTCGTTGTCGCGCTCATCGTCATCCTGCGTTTGTGGGGTTTTGACTTCGCCACCCTGCGCGACAGCCCGCTCTACGCCGCGTTCACAATCATGGGCCGCATCGCCATCATCTTGGTCCTGGCGCTGGCAGGCATCGAGCTTGGACAACTCGCCATCAGGCGCGTGTTCGAGCGCGTCGCGACGCGCGCACGCAATCCCCGCCGCGCCGCTCAGATTCGCACGCTCGGGCCCGTCCTCTCCGGACTCGCCACCACCATCGTCGTGATCATCGCGGCGATGATGGCGCTCTCCGAGGTTGGCGTTGAAATCGGCCCGCTGCTGGCCGGCGCCGGGATCGTCGGCCTCGCCGTAGGCTTCGGCGCGCAAACCATCGTCAAGGATTTTCTCACCGGACTCTTCTTGATCATGGAGGATTCCGTCTCGATTGGAGACGTCGTGAAAATCGGCGAGTTCTCCGGCACGGTCGAGGATATGTCGCTGCGCACGATAAAGCTCCGCGCCTATGACGGCACGCTTCACATCTTCCCCTATAGCGAAGCGCAAGTGATCTCGAACCGCACTAAGCTGTTCTCCTACGCCGTGTTCGACCTGCAGCTTTCGTTCATCTCGGACCTCGAGCACGCCCTCGCGACCTTCCGCGCGACAGCAGAATCACTCGCGCAAGACGAAACCTTCAAACCGCTCATTCTCGCGCCGCCGGAAATCGCCGGCGTCGACGCCATCAACGACAACGCCATTATGCTGAAAGGCCGCATCCGCACACGGCCGGGCGATCAATGGCGCGTGCAGCGCGAGTTCAACAAGCGCATCAAACACGCGTTCGATGCGGCCGGCGTTCTGTTCGCACAGCGCCACCTGCCGATCCCGCCCTTCGACGCCATCGCCGGAAACGCCGATCTCATCGAACAAGTCGCCAAGAATCAAAAAGACGAGCCCAAACGGCCCTGAAGCCGTCAGCCGCCGGACGTCTCGTCAACGCCCGCGCGCTGCTTCAACGCATCGACGTCCTTTTGTAGCTGCGCGACCCGGTCGAGCACGGTCCAAAGTCCGACGCCAATCGCCACCAGCAGAACAATGATCGTATAGTCCGCGGGCGTGCCCATGCGTGTCGTCTCCTGGCCGGCAACATGCGCACGCGCCCCGCGCCGCGCAATGCCTCGGCGCCTGCGGCGCCCTGCGGCACTACGCTTCGCCCGCAATCACGGTACAATTTGGGCCAAGACCCGCTCGCCATCCGGGCGAACCGAGCCGGAGTCCGGCCGGCGCGTTACCACAGCACTTGGTTGGAGCAACCCATGACCGAATCCAAAACCGCGACCACCCGCTTCTGCGCCCGCGTCATTGGCCCGCTGATGATTATCGTCGGCGCCGTCGTGCTCGCACGCTTCAACGACATGGCGCTGCTCATCCCCGGCATCCTCGGCGACGGCCCACTCACCTTCATCACCGGCGTCTTCACGCTGATCTGCGGCATTGTCCTGTTTGCCGCGCATCATCACTGGAATAGCGCGTCGGCCATCGCGATCACGCTGCTTGCCTTGCTCACCATCGTGCGCGGCGTCACGCTGCTTTTCGCGCCGAGCTTCCTCACCGGCCTCGTGCACACATTTCTGAACCTTGGCCCCGGCGCACTCATTGCCGGCGCCATCGCTCTCATCATCGGAACCTGGCTCAGCTTCGTCGGCTGGTTTGCCAAGCCGCGCGCTTAGGCCTACACCACGCGCACATATCCCGGGGGGCCGCGACCAGCGGCTGAGATTGAGCATCCCGCTCTGACCCGTCGAACCTGAACCGGTTAGCACCGGCGGAGGGAAGGAGCGCCTTATGAACAAGCCCGAAAACCAATCCGCGTTCGCGCCGAGCGTGACCACCGGCCCGCTCATCGGCTCACGCAAAGTGTACGCATCCGGCTGCGCGCATCCCGATCTGCGCGTGCCGTTCCGCGAAGTGGTGCCGCACCCAAGCGCCAACGAACCGCCGGTGACCATCTATGACCCCAGCGGCCCCTACACCGATCCGAACATCGCCATCGACATCAATACCGGCCTCGCCCGCACCCGCGCCGAATGGGTGAAAGCGCGCGGCGACGTCGAAGAGATCGATGGCCGCGAAGTGAAGCCGGAAGACAACGGCAACGTCAGCGAAGAAAAGCTAACCCCGCCCTTCCCGAAACAACCGCGCGTGCTGCGGGCGAAAAGCGGCCAGTGCGTAACTCAGCTCGAATACGCGCGCCGTGGCATCATCACCCCCGAGATGGAATACGTCGCCATTAGAGAAAACATGCGGCGGCAAGTCTGGACCGCCGGCGCCCCCGCCGGCAGCACTGGTTCAGCATCCGCCAGCCAAGCCGGCGAGGGCGCCGGCGGTCCAGACGTACTCCCGCGCGACGGCCAAGACTTCGGCGCCGCCATCCCCGATTTCGTCACACCCGAATTCGTCCGCAGCGAAATCGCCCGCGGCCGCGCCATTATCCCGGCCAACATCAATCACGCCGAGCTCGAGCCGATGATCATCGGCCGCAACTTCCTCGTGAAGATCAACGCCAATATCGGCAACTCCGCCGTGACCTCCTCGATGGCGGAAGAAGTCGACAAGCTCGTCTGGTCCATCCGCCACGGCGCCGACACCGTCATGGACCTCTCCACCGGCCGCAACATCCACAACATCCGCGACTGGATCATCCGCAACGCGCCCGTGCCGATCGGCACCGTGCCGATCTATCAGGCGCTCGAAAAAGTCGACGGCGTCGCCGAAGATCTGACCTGGGAAGTGTATCGCGACACGCTCATCGAGCAGGCCGAACAAGGCGTCGACTATTTCACGGTCCACGCCGGCGTGCGCCTGCCCTTCATCCATCTCACCGCCAAGCGCGTCACCGGCATCGTCTCCCGCGGCGGCTCGATCATGGCCAAGTGGTGCCTCTCGCATCACAAGGAGAGCTTCCTCTACACGCACTTCGCCGAGATCTGCGAAATCATGCGCGCCTACGACGTGAGCTTCTCACTCGGCGACGGCCTGCGCCCCGGCTCCATCGCCGACGCCAACGACGCCGCGCAATTCGCCGAACTC
>JAEUMT010000045.1 GCA_016791365.1 Hyphomonadaceae bacterium
TAGGTAAAATGTCTGGAAAATCCTCGGCGGTCAGGCCAGGACCAAACCATTCGGCGGCCTTGCCGTGCAGCCAGGCGCTGGCGGCGGCGGCCTCAAAGCCCGCCATGCCTTGCGCGATGAGGCCCGCGATCAGACCCGCGAGCACATCGCCGGCGCCCGCCGTGGCCAGAACCGGACTGCCGGTCGTATTCACGATTGCGCGTCCGTCCGGCGCGGCAATCACGGTGGATGGTCCCTTAAGTAGTACAACACAGCGCGCGTAGGCCGCCGCGGAGCGTGCGGCGTCGATGGGCGTGGTGGAACCGTTCCAGATTCCGGGAAACGCACGGCGGAACTCGCCAACGTGCGGTGTCATCACATCGCTGGCCTCCAGCCCATGTGTCATCGGCGCGAGCAATGTAATCGCGTCGGCATCCAAGACGAGTGGACAACGAGGCGCCGCCCCCATGGCGGACAATAGCAATTTGTAGTGCGCATCTGTCGTTCCGAAGGCCGGACCGATCACCATCGCCTGCGCTGTACGCGCGGCCTCGGCGAAGCTCGCCTCACCGTTCGATGCAGTGAGCATAATCGCTGTCAGGTGCGCGGCGTTTTCAGCGGCGGCGTCGGCCGGACTCATGACCGTGACCAATCCGGCGCCGGCGCGCAACGCCGATTGGGCCGACAAACGCGCGGCGCCCGTTCGCATGTGACCGCCGCTTGCGACGATCACATGCCCACGCTCGTGCTTGTGCGCATCGGCCTCCGGCCATGGCAGGCGCCAGAGCGATGGATCGTTCTCCATTAGCGTCACGTTTTGCGCCTGGACGACACTCTCGGGCGCGCCGATATCGGCCACGACAACCTCACCACACCAGGCGCGGCCCGGCATAAGCACGTGGGCAGGCTTCTTCCGCACGAACGTCACCGTTAGCGCGGCTTCAAAACATATGTCTCCCAACGGATTTCCGTCGTTGCCATTGACACCGCTTGGAACGTCAACAGCGACGACGCGCGCCGCCGGCAACACAGCCGCGAGGCGCGCGGCCTCCCCGTCCAACGGTCGCGAGAGTCCGGCGCCGAACAGAGCATCGACAAACAATTCCGCTGAACGGTTGCTTTTACCGAGATCGAAAACCTCGCCACTCCAAGCGCTGGCGGCATGCGCGGCCTCGCCTTTCAGGGCATGAACCGGCGCGGATGTTTCGACCCAGACCGGCCAACCCATTTGCCGGAGCGCGCGCGCAGCAACCCATCCGTCCCCGCCGTTGTTTCCGGGACCACACAAAACCGCCGTCGGTTGTTGCGGAAAACGGCGCACGATTGCTTCGGCGACAGCGCGACCGGCGTTCTCCATGAGCTCTCGCGCCGGCACGCCAGCTTTGGCGCTCGCCCCATCGATAGCGCGCATCTCTTCAACGCTGACAATCTCGCGGCTCAACGCACTTCGCCCCGGATCATGCTCTCGCCCAGCCGCACTAATTCCAACGAACCGTTTCGCACTTCGAATTCAGTGATCGATGCATAGCCTGGAACGCATACAATCGTCTCTTCGCTTTGCATCGCTACGCTGGCCAGCGCGTTAATCGCGATGAAATGCGAGAACACCGCTGTGTCCTGATTGAACGCCAACGCGCAGCCAACAACATCATCACGCCAGGCGCGCAACGCGGGATCAACATCGCGCCACCGGCGTCGCGGCGCGCCGGCGTCCCACGGGAAATTCTCACGCAGCCATGCGCGCCGGTCGCTCACACCCGCCGGCGCCACAACCTCGCCGACGCGCCGCTCCACGAGCGCGGGGCTTGCGGTTTCGCTCTCATAAGGCGCGGCGGTCTCACGGCAGCGCCGCATCGGAGATGACACGATCGCCAGCGGCCCCAGCGTCAGCAGCGATCGCGCGGCGCCGGCCGCCTGCGCCTGACCCGCCTGCGACAGGCCCGGATCATCAACGGCCCCACCCCAGGCCGCTTGGGGCTCTCCGTGCCGGATCAAAAACACACGCGTCATTTCAAGAACCTTATGCGGGCCCGCGCCATGCGCCAGCCGAATCGTTGAGCATTGGCGCCTCCGAATGAGGCGCCCGGCGCGCCCTCCCCAACAACGACAGCCGGCCAACTTCCAGACTCAAGTTGGGCGGTCCAAGACGAGCCGGAAATCGCACTAGGCTTATGTGGATAAAGGGGTGCTGCGGTGAAGAAAATCGAAGCCATCATCAAGCCGTTCAAACTGGATGACGTCAAAGAAGCGCTCCAGGAAATCGGCCTGCAAGGCATGACGGTCGTCGAAGCCAAGGGCTTTGGCCGCCAGAAGGGTCACACTGAACTCTATCGCGGCGCCGAGTATGTCGTTGATTTTCTGCCGAAGCTGAAAGTCGAGGTCGTGGTCGCCGACGAGCAGGTCGAGGCGGCGCTCGAAGCGATCCAGAAGGCGGCCAAAACCGGTAAGATCGGCGACGGCAAAATCTTCGTGCTCGATGTTCAGAACGTCGTGCGCATCCGTACTGGCGAAACCGGCCCCGCGGCTGTCTGATCGCGCCAAGAGCCACTGATTCCTTTTAGGGACGCGCCGGACCGAGACGCGCGCCGCCCAATCATATCAACAAGAACGCTCGGGGGAGTTTCCGATGTCAGAAGAAATTCTGAAGCTGATTAAGGACAAGGAAGTCCAGTTCGTCGACCTTCGTTTCAACGACCTGCGCGGCAAGATGCAACACGTCACCTTCGACGTATCGATGATCGACAAAGACATCTTCACCGAGGGCACGATGTTCGATGGTTCATCCATCGCCGGCTGGAAGGCCATCAACGAGTCCGACATGGTCATGCGCCCTGACCCCAAAGGCGCGCACATCGATCCGTTCTATCAGCAGACAACGCTCGCCATGTTCTGCGACATTCTGGAGCCTGGCACACTGCAGCCGTACTCGCGCTGTCCGCGGTCGATCGCGAAGAAAGCCGAAGCGTATGTGAAGTCGTCAGGCGCAGGCGACGTTGCGTATGTTGGCCCGGAAGCCGAGTTCTTCGTGTTCGATGACGTGCGTTGGTCAACCGATCCACACAACACCGGCTACTCGTTCGACTCCAGCGAACTGCCGTTCAACACCGGCAAAGCCTATGAGGGCGGCAATCTCGGCCACCGCCCGGGTCCGAAAGGCGGCTACTTCCCCGTGCCGCCAATCGACAGCCTGCAGGACATGCGCGGCGAGATGCTCGAAATCATGGGCCAGCTCGGCTTGAAGCCCGAGAAGCATCACCATGAAGTCGCGCCCGCTCAGCACGAACTCGGCTTGAAGTTCGATACGCTCGTCACGATGGCCGACAACATGAACTTGTATAAGTACATCATCCACCAAGTGGCTGCATCGTACGGCAAGTCCGCGACGTTCATGCCGAAGCCTTACTTCAAGGATAACGGCTCGGGAATGCACGTCCACATGTCGATCTGGAAGGGCGCCAACAACACGTTCGCCGGCGATCGCTACGCCGATCTCAGCGAAAACTGCCTCTTCTTTATCGGCGGCATCATCAAGCACGCGAAGGCGATCAACGCCTTCGCGAACTCCACGACCAATTCGTATAAGCGTCTTGTGCCCGGCTACGAAGCGCCGGTTCTTCTCGCCTATTCCGCACGCAACCGGTCAGCGTCGTGCCGTATTCCGCACGGCACCGGCGCAAAAGCCAAGCGCGTGGAGATCCGCTTCCCGGATCCGGCCGGCAACATGTATCTCACATATACGGCGCTGCTGATGGCTGGTCTCGACGGTATCGAGAAGAAGCTCCACCCTGGCGATCCGCTGGACAAAAACCTGTACGACCTTCCGCCGGAAGAGCTGAAAGACGTTCCCACCGTTTCCGCATCGCTGCGCGAAGCGCTGACGGCGGTCGATCGCGACCGGGACTTCCTGATGAAGGGCGGCGTGATGAGCGACGACCTCATCGACGCGTACATCGAACTCAAGAAAGAAGAACTCGACCGCTTCGAAACCCACCCGCACCCGGTGGAGTTCGACATGTACTACAAGGCGTAGGACCTACAGCGCCGAGAACGGCAAAGGGGCCAGGAAATCCTGGCCCCTTTTTCGTGCGTTCAAACTTGCGTTTGAAATGTCTTAGTTGCGGCGACCGCCGCTGCCGCGCGCCGCGATGGCGGCTTGCCATGCGGTGCCGGCATTGGCGCCGGCGGTGCGAGCCGCTTCGTATTCAGCGGCGCGCGTATTGGCCTGCGCTTGAAGCGTACGATATTCGGTTGCACGGCAAGCGAGGTTCGCCTCGGCGGCGGTGCGCCACGTGTCATACGCGGTTTGGTGCTGGGCCAGATTGCGCTGCCGTACTTCCGGGCCCGGGGCCGGCGGCGCCGCTGGGAATTCACCGCACGTCGACGGCGAAACCGCAATCGGGGCCTCTGCAACCGGCGGGGGGGTCGTAGTGTCTTGCGCTTGCGCGCTCGCCAGCATTGCGAATGTCGCCGCTGCGCCGGCGGCCAAGAAGGTCGTGAATTTCATAAGTTTGCTGCTCCGGGACGTCCCACGCTCAACATTAACTCCGCTCACGTCTTAGGCAAGCGGCGCACCGCCCGTCGTCCGGCCAAATCATGTCTTCCGTCTGGCGTGCGTAGGTCATCAGCGCGGCGAAGCGGCGAATTTTTCCAACTTTGCCTGTTCCGGAACGGAAACGGGCCGAGACACTCTGTCCCGGCCCGCTCAGCTCACATTTTGTTGAAGCGCTTAGAAATTGATTGAAGCGCCGAGGGAAATCGCGTCGGAGTCGGCATCGCCTTCCATGCGCGTGTAGTCAGCGCGGATGCCGATGTTGTTCGTGGCGCGCCAGCCAAGGCCAACACCGTAGGCGAGGCCATCATCGTCGGCGCCGCCGAGCGGCGTGTCGACTTCAATGGTCTGATATCCCAAACGCCCGTGCGCTTCGAACCCGGATGAGCCGAACGGCACGATGCCGACCGCGTACGCACCTAGCGCGTGATTGAGTTCCACGCCTTCGTCATCATCGATGCCGAATGTGCCTTCGCCTTCAACAGCGAAGTTCGGATTGATCCGATAACCGAGACGGCCGGTCACACCGCCAACCTCAGGTCCATCCAAATCATACTGCGTGTATGCCGCGCCCGCGTACCATTCCGCGTGCGCAACAGCCGGAACGGCCATCAATGCTGCCGCCGCTACTGCGGCCATGATCGTGAACTTCTTCATGCTTGCTGCTCCTCGTCCTTGAGTGGCCCCCGCATGCCGTGACGGCGAGCAAACAGCCGAGATGTGACGAGGTTTCGTCGCCAGCTGCCATTCGCTGCCCGTCCGCCGGTCGCGTGTCCTTTGAGACACTTAATTCCCCTACAACGGGTCGTTTACTCCCCGGATACCGAAGCCTGTTCGGTTCCTGAGCAGGTCAGAGCATTGCTGGGCGCGCACGAAGCGCCTTAAGGACGTGTCCATGGCGCAAGCGCAGAAGAAGTCTTCGATGCCCAAAGATGGCGATGATAATCTCTGGGATGACAATCTCTTCGGCGGGAGCGAAGCGCCCCCCGCTGCGGCTGGCGGCTACACAGCCAAGGATATCGAAGTCCTCGAAGGACTCGAACCGGTTCGCAAACGTCCGGGGATGTATATTGGCGGCGTCGATGAACGGGCGCTGCACCATCTCTTCGCCGAAGTGCTCGACAATTCGATGGACGAAGCGGTCGCGGGCTTCGCTGATCGCATTGAAGTGGAACTCGAAGCCGATGGCACATTGCGTGTGACCGATAACGGCCGCGGCATGCCCGTCGATCCGCACCCGAAGTTCCCGAAGAAGTCCGCGCTCGAAATCATCATGACGGTGCTGCACGCGGGCGGAAAGTTCTCGGGCAAAGTGTATCACACGTCGGGCGGCCTGCACGGCGTCGGCGTCTCCGTCGTCAACGCGCTCTCCGACAAAGTCGAAGTCGAAGTCGCGCGCGATCGTAAACTTTATCGCCAGACCTTCTCGCGCGGCACGCCAACATCGAAGCTCGTTGAAGTCGGGCCCGCACACAATCGCCGTGGCACGACGGTGCGCTTCCATCCGGACGCCGACATCTTCGGCAAAGGCGCCGCGTTCAAGCCCGCCCGCCTTTTCCAGATGGCGCGCTCGAAAGCCTACTTGCAGCGCGGCACGCAGATCCGCTGGAAGTGCGCGCCTGAGCTGATCAAGGACGACACGCCGGCCGAAGCGGTGCTTCACTTCCCGAACGGCTTGGCTGACTTCCTCAGCGAACTCACCAAGTCGAAGCGCGCCGTCGTCAATGAGCCGTTCTCCGGCAAGACCGACAAGGATAGTCCGCACGGCCGCGTCGAATGGGCGATCACCTGGGTGAGCGATGGCTTCGGTGAAGCTGACGGCTTCCTCCGTTCCTATTGCAACACCGTGTACACACCTGACGGCGGCTTTCATGAAGCCGGCTTTCGCGCCGCGATCGCCAAGGGCCTCCGGGCCTACGCCGACCTGCGCAACAACAAGAAGGCCACCGCCATCACGCAGGAAGACGTGATGAACACGGGCGCCGGCCTGGTCTCCGTCTTCATTCGCGATCCGCAATTCGAGGGCCAGACCAAAGGTCGCCTCGTTTCCGTCGAAGCCGCTAAGATCGTCGAGAACGCTGTCCGCGATCCGTTCGATCACTGGTTGGGCGCCAACACCCAGGAAGCCAACCGCCTGCTGGAATGGTGCATTCAACAAGCCGAAGACCGCATGCGGCGCCGCAAGGAGAAGGAAGTCTCCCGCCAAAGCGCGACGCGTAAACTCCGTCTCCCCGGTAAGCTCGCGGATTGCTCGCGCGCTGGTGAGAAAGATACCGAGATTTTCCTGGTCGAGGGTGACTCGGCCGGCGGCTCCGCCAAGCAGGCGCGCAGCCGCGAAACGCAGGCGATCCTGCCGTTGCGCGGCAAGATCTTGAACGTCGCTAGCGCTGGCGCGGAGAAGATGAGCGGCAACCAGGAGCTTGCCGACCTTGCGCTCGCCCTCGGCGTGCAGATGGGCGCCAAGTTCAAGCTCGACGATCTGCGTTACGAGCGCGTGATCATCATGACCGACGCCGACGTCGACGGCGCCCACATCGCGTCGCTACTGATCACCTACTTCCACAAGCAGATGCCGGCGCTCATCCGCGCTGGCCGCCTCTTCCTCGCCATGCCGCCGCTCTATCGGATCACCGCCGGCAAGGAGAGCATCTACGCCCGCGACGACGCGCACAAAGAAGCGCTGCTCAACGGCGAGTTCAAAGGCCGCAAGACCGACATCTCGCGCTTCAAAGGCCTGGGCGAAATGATGCCTGCCGACTTGAAAGACACGACGATGAACCCGGCCACGCGCACACTCGCGCGCGTCGTGCTCGACGATAACGGCGCGCCAGATTTCGAAGTTCTGATCGAAACTTTGATGGGCAAGAAGGCCGAGAAGCGCTTCGACTACATCCAGGCGAACGCGAAGTTCGTGGAAGACGTGGACGTCTAATATGGACCGCCGGCGCCCGCCGTCGGTCCATATTGCTCAGAGCCTGGTCAGGTTCACCGCGAATGACCGCTTCAACGCGAGATCGGTCTTCACGTCGAAACTCACACGCTCACCGCTCGCCACGCTCGCGAGGCCGGCGTTTTCGAGCTCATTTGCGTAGAACATGACATCCGGTCGCCCGTCGTCACGCGAAATGATGCCCGACCCCCGGCGCGGGTCGTAGGACTTCACCGCGCCGATCACGAGATGGCCGCCGCAACTCCGCGCGGCGCCAGCAAGGCATCGATGCCGTGCACAACACCGTTGCGCGCGGCGAGGTCCGGCTTGATGACGCGCGCCGTATTGACCCGCAGACCCGACCGACCGTCGATAATGACATCGCCTCCGGCCTGCATGACGCCGCGTATGCGCTTGCCGTTGAGCCGCGCGGCCGCGACCTTCCCGGACGCAATATGATAGCCGAGCACGACTTGCAGGTACGCGCGGTCGTCGTTGAGCAATGTGTCCAGCGCCGCCTTGGAGAATTTCCCAAACGCCTCATCCGACGGCGCAAATACCGTGAAGGGGCCGCCGCCTTCCAAAGTATGGAAATAGTCGCTCGCGCGAAGCGCGGCCGCAAAGATATGAAAGCCCGCACGATCGGCGACGCTGACAACGGATAGACCGCTCATTCTTATTCGCTCCTTGGCGCGCAGCACGCATCACGCACCAACGACGCGCCGCCTTATTGAGAATCGTAGGCGTCTCGCGCCTTCACATAGAGATTGTAGAGTTCGCGCAGGCGCGTTCCTGGTTCGCCGGTTGCACGGCCGTGAAAGCGCGCCATGCCCGCGTCTCGCTCGCCGAACACGGAGCGCACTTCAGCCATCCACGCTTTGTCGGCTTCGGTGGATTCTTGGAGCAGCCTGAGTTTGCTCATGCCGCGCCCTGCGCCCGCTTGATTTCATCGCGCAACTGGCGCTCGTCGAAGATCGTCCCGGTTACCGTGTCTCTGATCCGGATCAGCCGCATGCCGCGCCGCTCCAGTCCAGCGGCCCATCCGAGCGCCGCCTTCGCGTCGGGAAATGTGGCGCTCGGTTCGAAGCGTAAGCCGGCGCCGGGCGATGAATTCACGATAAAGCGCATCGGCGCTCCTTACACGGAGGTTGAAGTTGGTGAATCGGCGAAGGCGAACTCACCGGAGCCTGGCGCATGCTCGCCGTATTTGATCGTGTATGTCGGCCCGAGCGTCTGCACCAAGGCTTCCGCGTCGATGCTCGACGCGAACACGCCAGCCAAGTGCCACGGCCGAAGACGCATAACGCCCCAACCGCGCTTCAACATTTCGCCTGGGATCGGCATGTTCTGTCCTGACGCTATCAAACGCGCACGCGGTGGCGCCCTCCCGTCGCGGGAGGCGCACGCAGTGGTTCTTGTTGCTGATGGCGCGATGATAGCACGGTTCGCGCGGGAATGTGGGATATTCTGCATTAAGGCGCAGAACGTTGGTTTGGCGCGGTTTCCATTTGGACCAAGCAATCGCCGGTGACCACGCTCATAAGAGCGAGCCCGAGTTCGATTCGGCAGGAGCCGCACATGGCCAAGTTCGTGAAATTCAATTCCGCCAACGATCCGCGCCTCGAAGTGCACATCAACCCGGTGGAAGTCGCCGCTGTCCGCGACAGCCACGGCAAGACCATCATCCTGTTTCGGGGCATCGCGGCGACGGAGACGGTTGTCGGGTCGGTCGCCGCGGTGGTCGCGGCGCTGGAGGAGGCCGGCTGAGGGCGCTTGGATCGCCTTCAACATTGACTTTCTCCACAAATCCCCCCATTTCCGCGCTGTCCGTTGTGCGCGCCCTGGGGCGTGCTCGCTCCTGCTGGACGCCCGCCAATCTCAATCCGGAGAAGCTGGGCGAAAAGCGCCAACCAAGCGGCCTGCCCGTTCGCGCCTCGCGCGACCATGCGGCCTCCAAGTGAGATTGAATGTCCTCTGAAAATTCCGCGCCTGAGGGCGCAACCGAAGCTCAACCACAAATCACCTTCGACGATCTCGGCCTCTCCGCCGAAACGCTGCGCGCCGTGAAGGAAGGCGGCTACAACACGCCGACGCCGATCCAAGCGCAGGCGATCCCCGAAGTGCTGAAAGGCCGCGATATCCTCGGCATCGCGCAAACCGGCACCGGCAAAACCGCCGCCTTCACGCTGCCGATGATCGATATCCTCGCCGCAGGGCGCGCCCGCGCCCGCATGCCGCGCACCTTGATCCTCGAGCCCACGCGTGAACTCGCCGCGCAAGTCGCGGAAGGTTTCGACAAGTACGGCAAATACCAGAAACTCACCAAGGCGCTGCTGATCGGCGGCGTCTCCTTCGGCGATCAAGACGCGCTGCTCGCGCGCGGCGTCGACGTGCTGATCGCAACGCCCGGGCGCCTGCTCGATCACTTCGAGCGCGGCAAGCTGCTGCTCACCGGCGTGCAAGTCATGGTGGTCGACGAAGCCGACCGCATGCTCGATATGGGCTTCATCCCTGATATCGAACGCATCTTCAAACTGACGCCGTTCACGCGCCAAACGCTCTTCTTCTCGGCGACCATGCCGCCGGAGATCACGCGCCTCACCGAACAATTCCTCTCCAGCCCCAAGCGCATTGAGGCCTCGCGCCCGGCGACCACCGCCACCACGATCACGCAACGCGTCGTCATGCTGCCGGGCGGCGATCCGCGCACGCGCCGCGCCGCTCTGCGCGCCGTGATGACAGGGAGCGGCGAAGTGAAGAACGGCATCGTCTTCTGCAACCGCAAGACCGACGTCGATGTCGTCGCGCTTTCGCTGAAACGTCACGGCTTCAACGCATCCCCGATCCACGGCGATCTCGATCAATCCCTGCGCACCAAAACGCTCGATCGCTTCCGCTCAGGCGATCTGCAGTTTTTGATCGCGTCTGATGTCGCCGCCCGCGGTCTCGACATTCCGGACGTCAGCCACGTCTTCAACTACGAGCCGCCGCGCCACGCTGAAGACTATGTTCACCGCATCGGCCGCACCGGGCGCGCCGGTCGCTTAGGTGCCTCGTTCACGCTTGTCGGCCCCGGCGATAAGAAGAGCCTCGACGCCATCGAAAAGCTCACCGGCAAACCAATCGAAAAAGCCGAGATCGAAGGTCTGCCCGAAGCGGCGCTCGGCGATCCGCGCGACAGCGGCGGGCGCGGGCGCCGCGCCGAAGAGCTCAAGAAGGAGCACTCGCGGCGCTTGTCGGAGAAGAAGCAGAAATATGTGAAGCGCGACGAAGATCGTCCCACGGCTTCCACTGAACCGGTTCAGCGCAGCGAAGCGAAAACCGAACCACGCGGCGATGATCGTCCGCGCCGCAACGATGCGCCGCGCAACGAACCCCGCCGCGAAGAACACCGGCTTCCGCGCGACGAAAGCGGCCCGTCCGTCACCGGTTTCGGCGACAGCACGCCTGCATTCCTCAAGCCGAAAAAATAAGCGCCAGTTTTTATGGCGACGCTACGGCTTGAGCCGCGCCGCCATCTGCTTCCTAAACGTCGCGCCGTATGGCGGGCGCAGCATCGCCAAGAGTTCGGCTGATATCTGGCGATAGATCGCCTTCTCATGGCTGAATTCGGTGAAGCCGCGATGCCCATGATAGGCGCCCATGCCCGAGGGGCCAACGCCCCCGAACGGCAAATCATCCATCGCAAAGTGGAAGATCACGTCGTTGATGGTGACGCCGCCTGAGTGCGTGCGGTTCAGCAGCGCCTCGCTCTCGTCATTGTCGTCGCCGAAATAATAGAGCGCGAGCGGGCGCGGGCGCGCATTGATCTCGGTGATCGCCGCATCGACCGATTCAACCGTTCGCACCGGCAACACCGGCCCAAAAATCTCTTCCTGCATCACCTGCATGTCGTCGGTGGCGTTGAGAATGATCGTCGGCGGGATCTTGCGATGCTCCTGCTGGCTGAAATCCTCGTTCGCGGGATTGATCGTAACGATCTCGCCGCCCTTCGACTTCGCGTCGGCGATGAGCCCGGTGATGCGGTCATAATGGCGCTGATTGATCACGGCTGTGTAGTCGGCGTTGTCTTTGAGTGTGGGATACATCTTCGCGACCGCCGCCTTTGACGCCGCCACGAAATCGCGCACGCTTTCCTTCGGCGCGAGCACATAGTCAGGCGCCAGGCAAATCTGCCCGGCATTCATTGTCTTGCCGGTCATCACGCGTGCCGCCGCCTTCGAGAGATCGGCGCTCTTACCGATGACCACCGGCGACTTGCCGCCAAGCTCCAAAGTCACCGGTACGAGGTTGTCCGCGGCGGCCCGCATCACGTGGCGGCCTACGCTGGTCGCGCCGGTGAAGATCAGGTGGTCAAATGCAAGGCCGGCGAATGCAGCGCCCACTTCCGGGCCGCCATTGATCACCGCGAGTTCGTCTTCGTCAAAATAAAGGTCAATCGTCTGCGCCATCAGCTCGGATGTCGCCGGCGTGTGCTCGGACAATTTCAGCATCACGCGATTGCCAGCTGCGAACGCGCCGGCGATCGCGTCGAACGACAATGAGATCGGGAAATTCCAGGGTGAGATGACGCCAACGACGCCTTTGGGCTGGTAACGCACCTCGGCGCGTGCGCCAAAAAGACCGAGAGCCGAGGGCGTAACGTTCCGCTTTTGCGGCGCCATCCACTTTTCAATGTTCGCACGCGCGTGCTTCAGCGGTCCTACCGCGCCTGAAATGTCCGTGAACAGCGACATGTCCCGCGATCGTGCGCCGAAGTCCTCGTTCAGCGCACTCAAGAATTCATCCTTGTGCGTCAGCACCAGGTTGATGGCGCGCGTCAACCTGTCCTTGCGGAGTCTGGCGTCCGGCGCGCCCCTGCTGGTCTGCAGACGCTTTTGCATCTCCAAAATCGCGATCATCCGCGCTTTCGTCTCTTCGATCGACGGTTGGACTGGCCGGTTCATGTTGCGCCTCCCAAGGGCTTTGCAGAATGTCTACCGCTTACCGTTCGGGTAAGGGCAACTACTCATTTTTTCTGGATTATTCGTAGCATTTACCACTCGTCCATACCCTGCCCTCTACCGTCGCTGGGATTGCAGATTCTGCGGGTAGCGCGTGACTGACCAAGACATCCTGATGCAAGGCCCAGGCGGCGCTAATGTCGCGCTGGAAACACTTGATCTGATGCGGTTGCATGGCGTGCCGCCGACGAGCGCCAATTACGAGGTTTGGCTGTCCTATCGCCTGAACCGAAACCCATCGCTGCGCGAAGCCGTCGACACAAGAATAGCGGCCGGCACGGCGTTCACTGCCGAGGAAAGCGCTCAGCTCCACGAGCAGTTCTTTACCGGATTGGGCTCATCGGCGCAGATCCTGCTGGCAGGCGAAAAGATCGCGCGCGACCTCGGACAGGTTGTTTCGTTCCTGAAAGAAGCAGAGACCAAGAGTGGCGATTACGGTCGGACGCTCGAAAATGCCGCGACCGACCTCAATCGCGGCATCGGCCCCGAGCAAATTCGCCAGGTTGTCGCCAGCCTGGCCGCCGCAACTCTGGACATGGCCAACCACAACCAGACGCTCAATGAGCAACTCAAGAAGTCCACCTCTGAAATCGACACCCTGCGCACGAGCCTCGAGTCCGTGCGCATGGAATCGCTGACCGACAGCCTCACCGGCCTCGCCAACCGCCGCATGTTCGACGAGACGCTTCGCATGCGTATTGAGGAGGCGAAGGCGCAGCGCACCGAGCTTTCGCTGCTGTTGTGCGACATCGATTTTTTCAAGCGCTTCAACGACACCTGGGGCCATCACACCGGCGACCAAATCCTGCGCTTCCTTGCGAGCGCGCTCCAAGCACATGCCCGCCCTGACTTCCTTGTCGCCCGCTATGGCGGTGAAGAATTCGCGGTGGTCATGCCGCGCATGAGCGCGCGCGTGGCGCAGCAGACCGCCGAGACACTGCGCGAAGCCATCCAGGCCAAACGTCTCCGCCGTCGCTCGACCAATGAAGACCTGGGACAGGTGACCGTGTCGATCGGCATTGCACGCCTGCAATCGGGCGATACGCCCGCGGGTCTTATCGAACGCGCGGACGCCTGCCTTTACGCCTCCAAGCGGAATGGCCGCAATCAAACGACGACCGACGCAACGCCCGTCCTTTACGTGGCGTAGCACTGCCGCTCGGGCAGCATATCCCATCGCGCCAAACTCTGATTAGATTGCTTCCGCGCTCATGCGTGGGAGAGAACGATGGCCAAAGCCAAGTACGAACTCGAGAACGGGGTCGCGCTCATCACGCTGTCCGACCCCGCGACGCTGAACGCGATCTCCGTCGAGATGACCGCGGAACTCGATGTCTTCTTCGACCGCGCCGCCAGTGAAGCGCGCTGCGTGGTGCTGACCGGTGAAGGCCGCGGCTTTTCCTCCGGCGCCAATCTCGCTAGCGGCGCACCGCCGACGGACGCGGACGGTCATCCGGACCTTGGCGGGCGCCTGGAGGCGACGTTCAATCCCTTCGTCACCAAGCTCCGCAACTTGCCGATACCGTACGTCACTGCCGTCAATGGCGCCGCCGCGGGCATTGGCTGCTCGTTCGCCTTGCTTGGCGACCTCATCGTCGCCGGCGAGAGCGCATATTTTCTGCAAGCCTTCCGCCGTATCGGCCTCGTGCCCGACGGCAGCGCCACCTATCATCTACCGCGCATGATCGGCCGGGTTCGCGCCATGGAGATGATGCTTCTCGGCGAAAAAATTCACGCCAGGCAAGCTTACGACTGGGGCCTAGTTAACCGCTGCGTGCCGGACGCCGAGCTGCTGGCGACCGCCAAAGCGCTGGCGCTGGAATTGGCGAACGGCCCGACCAAAACCCTCGGCATGATCCGCCGGCTTGCCTGGTCGTCACTGGACAACAGCTGGGATGAACAGCTCAACGCCGAACGCCAGTCACAAAAGACCGCCGGGCGCACCGAGGACTTCCGGGAAGGCGTCCAGGCGTTCTTTCAGAAGCGTCCCGCGAACTTCAAAGGCAGCTAACGCTTCGTCTTCTTCGCAGACGTCTTCGCAAGCTTCGCCTTCTTTGGCGCAACCTTGGTTACGTCCGCGGCCTTCTTCGGCGGCCTCGCCGCGGCTTTCGCCTTCGCGACGTTCAGCGCCTTGCGCCCCCAGATGGCTGCCTCATCGGGATCGTCGAGCGCGCTATCGGGCAGACGCCAATAGCCAAGATCAATCTTTTCGCCCGCGCGTGGCCCGTTCTGCGGCGTGAACACGAATGGACCGGAGCCCTCCTCACGCAACTCCGCCTTCAAAGCGTCGTCTGTCTTGACATGAATTGTGTCGTCGCCCAGCAGCAGAAACATCACGCCGTCGGCGTAACCGCCGGCGCCGCCGAACATGCGCTTAATTTGAATGGGCCCGACACCGGCGAACAACTCCTTCACGTATTCGTGGAAGCTGCTGTCCGCCGGCATTACGCCTCAGCCTTAGCCGGCACGATCGTAACGCTCTCGCCGCAACCGCAAGCATCTGTCTGGTTCGGGTTGCGGAAGACGAACTTCGATGCGAGCCGCGTCGTCTCATAGTCGATCTGGGAGCCGAGCAAGAAGAGCACAGCGTCGGCCGCCACGAGGATCTTCACATCCTTGTCCTCAACCAGCTCATCGAATTGCGCGGGTTCGGCGGCGTAGTCGAGCGTGTATTCCATGCCGGCGCAGCCGCCGTTGACGACGCCAACACGCACATAGGGCTTATCGCCCTTCGTCACAATCTCCTTCACGCGCGCTGCTGCGGCGTCGGTGAGGGTCACAATCTTGGGTCTGGCTCTACGCGTCATTGCCTACAACATATTCAGTTCGAGCTTGGCTTCGTCGCTCATGCGCGCCGTCGTCCACGGCGGTTCGAACACCAAATTTACCTTCGCGCCGGTTACGCCTTTAACCTTGCGCGCGGCGGTCTCAACCCAGCCCGGCATCTCGCCGGCCACCGGGCAACCGGGCGCCGTCAGCGTCATCTCGATATCGACGAAGCCTTCGTCATTGATATCGACTTTATAGATGAGCCCGAGTTCATAGACATCAACCGGGATTTCCGGGTCGAATACAGTCTTGAACTGCGCCACCAGATCATCGGTGATGCGATCAAGCTCAGCCTTCGGCAGAGCGCTCGGCGGGGGAACGGAACCGTCCATCATCCTCTAACTCAGAAGCTTGCGCGCCTTGTGCAAGGCCTCGACCAGCGCATCGACCTCTTCAAGCCGATTATAGCATGCGAAACTTGCCCGCGCTGTTGCGGTAACGCCGAGGCGCTGCATCAAGGGTTGAGCACAATGGTGGCCGGCGCGGATAGCGACGCCCTGGCGATCCAGTATCTGCGCCACGTCGTGCGGATGAGCGCCTTCAACCGAGAACGCAACAATGGCGCCTTTGTCGGCGGCCGCACCGTGAAGCTTCACCCAATTGAGTTCGCGCAACGCATTCATGGCGCGCTCGCGCAAGGCGGCCTCATGCGCTTCGATCGCCGTGCGGTCCTGGCCTTCGATCCAATCAATCGCCGCCTTTAGCCCCACGGCTTCGATGATCGGCGGCGTGCCGGCCTCAAAGCGATGCGGCGGCTCGTTGTAGGTTATGCGATCGCGCTCCACGAGATCGATCATCTCGCCACCGCCTTCGAACGGCGCCATCGCCGCGAGCAGATCGCGCTTGCCGTAGAGCACGCCGATCCCGGTCGGGCCATAGAGCTTGTGGCCGGTGAACGCGTAGAAGTCGGCGTCGATCTCCTGCACGTCCACCCGTCCGTGGACCGTCGCCTGGCATCCATCGAACAACACTTTGGCGCCTTTGGCGTGAGCAAAGCGCGCGATTTCCGCCGCCGGCGTCCTCGCGCCGAGCACGTTCGACATGTGGGTGAGCGCAACCAACTTCGTCTTCGGCCCGATCAACGCATCGAGCGCGGCCAGATCGATGCCGCCGTCATCGTCGATATCGAGCCATCTTAGCACCGCGCCTTTGCGCTCGCGGAGGAAGTGCCATGGGACGATGTTGGAGTGATGTTCCATCACCGACAACACGATCTCATCGCCCGGTTTCACGTCGAGGCCGGCCGCGACGATGTTGATCGCGTGAGTGCCGCCCTTTGTGAAAATTACGCTGTCAGTCGTCGGCGCATTGATAAAACGCGCGACGGTGCTGCGCGCCGCCTCGAACGCTTCGGTCGTCTCGTTCGCCAGCGTGTGCAGCCCGCGATGCACATTGGCGTAGGCGCCGCGCATCTGCGCCGCCATCGCCTCAATGACGGCCTCCGGCTTTTGCGCGCTCGCAGCGTTGTCGAGATACACTAGAGCGTGGTCGTTCACCGAACGCCCTAGGATTGCAAATTGCGCGCGGACCGCGTCGACGCTGAAAGGACTGCGTATTTGAGGCGCATTCATAGCATGCCCTCTTCGTCCGTCGATTGATGTTCCGGCGGCTTGCCGGTCGCCAGCCAAGTCTGAATGGCGCCGATCAGCTCATCGTGCAGCGCTTCGGGCAAACCAGCGGGGATCGTCTCGGCCAAGAAGGCCTCGATCAGCAACGCCCGCGCTTCGGCTTCGGGGATGCCGCGCGAGCGCATGTAAAACAGAGCGCGTTCATCGAGACCGCCCGCCGTGTTGCCATGTGCGCATTGCACATTATCGGCATGGATCATCAGCTCGGGCTTAGCGAAAATCTCGGCCCCGTCTTCCAGAAGCAGACCTTGGTGATGCTGTCGCGCATCAGTCCTCTGCGCCGCGCGCTCGACGACGATCTTGCCCTGAAACACGCCGCGCCCGCCCTTACGCGCGACACCCTTGATCAGCTGCCGGGTAACCGCGCCTGGCGCCTTGTGCTCGATCACTGAGGTCAAGTCCGCATGGCGGCCGGCGCCCGCGAGATAGGCGCCGTTCATCGTCACTTCGACGCCTTCGCCTTCAACCGCCACGTGCGTCTCAATCCGCGCCAACCGCGCGCCGAAGCAGAGCACAAACTGCGTGTACTTGGCGCCCGCGGCCAATCTCACACGCGTTATCGAGAGCGGAAGATCCTTGCCGGTCTGGATGACAATCCGCGTCAATTCAGCGCCCTCGCTAACAATCCAATCAAACGACCGGGCGTCCATGTGCCGGTCATCGACCATGCGCTCGACAAAGAGTTGCCTGGTGGTTGCTTCGAGGCGCTGCGTCCCTGGCGCCAGGCGCTCGATGATATCCCGGCCATCACGCAGGACGTGGTGTTCGTCGCCGACTGCCTGGCGCAGATCGGAGTACTTCCACGCCTCGTTGCGGCGCGTTGGGAGGTCCGCGGCGATGCTCACGCCGCGCTCACGTATTTGTCGTAACCCTCACGCTCGAGTTCGAGTGCAAGCTCCGGTCCGCCGCTCGTGACGATGCGCCCTTTCGCGAGGATGTGGACACGGTCAGGCTTTATATAGTCGAGCAGGCGCTGATAGTGGGTGATCACCAGCAATCCGCGATCCGGTGCGCGCGCGGCGTTCACGCTGGCCGCGACAATCTTCAAGGCATCGATATCGAGACCGGAATCCGTCTCATCCAGAATGGCGAACTTCGGCTCCAGCACCGCAAGTTGCAGCGCCTCGAAGCGCTTCTTCTCGCCGCCTGAGAAGCCCACATTGAGCGGGCGCTTCAGCATCTCCGGATCGATCTTCAACTGCTCGGCCTTCGCGCGCAGCAATTTCAAGAGTTCGGGCGCCGGCATCGGCTCCTGTCCGCGCGCCTTACGCTGAGCGTTGAGCGCGGCCTTCAGGAAAGCGATTGCCGACAGACCGGGAATTTCGACCGGATATTGGAACGACAGGAACAAACCCGCCGCCGCGCGCGCCTCCGGCTCCAGCGCCAATAGATCGTCGCCGCCGAGCCTGGCCGAGCCGCTCGTCACTTCATACTGGTCGCGACCTGCGAGCGCGTACGACAAAGTCGACTTGCCCGAACCGTTCGGGCCCATGATCGCATGCGTCTCGCCGGCCGGCACCGACAGCGTCAGACCTTTGATGATCTCGGCGCCGCCGACGGCCACATGGAGGTCCTTAACGTCAAACACGCCGCTGCTTGTCCTTCTTGTAGTCGGCCACTGTCCGAATCCGGTCGCCGTTCGCCTTGGCGGTGGTCGTGAACCAAAAACCCGCGCACAGAGCGACGATCGCAAAGATGATGAGGCCTTCGAACATGTCGTTGTTGGCGCCGAACCACGCGAACGCGACGCCGCCGCCGGTCAGCGCCGATACGAAGACGATCGACACGAGGTAGCCCTTCCAATGCACCGGCGCGAAGGCTTGCCGCGGATCACTCAGCGGGTAGCGACGCGCGAACCAGTATTCGCGTTCGCTCATGGGCAAAGCCCCGCCGTCCATTGCCCCGCTTCACCACCGCGCGCACATTGTGTGCGGCGATAGGCGTTCACGGGAAACCAACCGTCAGCTTCGCGACGAAACTCGATGCGGACGTGGCCTCCGGAGACGGAATCGTCCTGCAAGCCGGTGCGCACGATATCGGCGATCGCCTGGTCGCCATTTTCGCGAACGGTGAGGCTCACATCCGCCCCTTCCATGACCTCGGGGCCGAGCAGCGGCTCAAGCGCTTCCATCACGGCCGGCGCGCCAAAGACCCCGACTTCGCTCGGCTCGATAGCGGTGAACGCATCGTTCGGCGCGCCCAGAAGTGAAGCATCGACCGCCGGAATTTCAGCGCGCACTGGATCAGTCGCTTCAAGCGGAGTTTCCACCGGCGCCGCCGAGCCTTCGGCTTCGCGGTCCGCCGGTTGCTGGTTGCAAGCAGCAAGCGCAATGACGCACGCGGCCAAAGCATAACGCCACCCGCTCATCCGACGCTCCCTTCAAGACTGACTTCCAGCAATTTCTGCGCTTCGACCGCAAATTCCATCGGCAGTTTTTGCAGCACTTCGCGCACGAAGCCGTTCACCAGCAGAGCAACCGCTTCCTCTTCCGGGATGCCACGCGAGCGGAGGTAGAAGAGTTGATCATCCGACAGCTTCGTCGTGGTGGCCTCGTGTTCGAACTGGGCGTCAGGCGTGCGGGTCTCGACATACGGCACCGTGTGCGCGGCGCATTGATCGCCGATCAAAAGCGAGTCGCATTGCGTGAAGTTGCGCGCGCCTTTCGCTTTTGCGTGGGCCGACACGAGGCCGCGATAAGCGTTCGATGAACGCCCGGCTGAGATGCCTTTGGAGATGATCCGTGAGCGCGTGTTCTTGCCCAGGTGGATCATCTTCGTGCCGGTGTCGGCCTGCTGACGCCCGTTGGTGACGGCGATCGAGTAGAATTCGCCGGAGCTGTCGTCACCGCGCAGTATGCAGCTTGGATATTTCCAGGTGATGGCCGAACCCGTCTCGACCTGTGTCCAGCTGATCTTCGAGCGCGCGCCGCGGCAATCGCCGCGTTTGGTCACGAAATTATAGATGCCGCCCTTGCCTTCGGAATCTCCAGGCCACCAATTCTGCACCGTGGAATACTTAATTTCCGCGTCATCAAGCGCGACGAGTTCAACGACTGCCGCGTGCAGTTGGTTCTCATCGCGCATCGGCGCGGTGCAGCCTTCGAGGTAGGACACATACGCGCCCTTGTCGGCGATGATCAGCGTGCGTTCAAATTGGCCGGTGCCTTCCGCGTTCATGCGGAAATACGTGCTGAGCTCCATCGGGCAGCGCACGCCGGGTGGCACATAGACAAACGAGCCGTCAGAAAAGACAGCGCTATTGAGCGTCGCGAAGAAATTATCCGAGGTCGGGACGACGGAGCCGAGATACTTCCGCACCAGCTCCGGGTGCTCGCGCACCGCTTCACTCATTGAGCAGAAGATGACGCCGGCCTTGGCAAGCTCGTGCTTAAACGTGGTCACAACGCTCACGCTATCGAACACCGCGTCGACGGCCACGCGCGGCGCGCCTTCGACGCCGAGCAGCACTTCCGCCTCCCTCAACGGGATGCCGAGCTTCTTATAGGTTTCGAGAATTTCGGGATCGACGTCGTCGAGACTCTTGTACTTGGCGCCGGATTTCGGCGCGGCGTAGTAGCGCGCGGCCTGGTAGTCGATCGGCGGATAGTGGACGAGCGCCCATGTTGGTTCTTCGATCGTGAGCCGACGCTGGAACGCTTCCAGGCGCCATTGCAGCATCCACTCCGGCTCGCCCTTCTTGGCCGAGATGTAACGGACGATATCTTCGTTGAGGCCAGGTGGCGCGAACTCTTGTTCGAGTTCGGTGACGAAGCCGTGCTTGTACTTTTCCGCTTCCAGCGCGCGCGCGGCGGCCACGGTGCCCTTGTCAATGGTTTCCTTCACCGCGCTCATGCCGCCGCCTCGCGGTTACGGCGCGCGGAGATCTTCGTGAGCGCATTCAGCGCCTCGTCGACGTCAGAGTCCTTGGACTCGTGGCCGAAACTGACGCGCAGCGCCGCCTTAGCAATGTCCGGCGCAACACCCATCGCGCTCAGCACACGACTGGGGCGCACTTTTCCGGACGAGCACGCGGCGCCTGAACTGATGGCGACGCCTTCGAGGTCCATTGCGATGACCGCGGTTTCCGCGGTCATCCCCGGCAGCGCGAAGTTGGAGGTGTTCGGCAGACGCGGCGCGTCCGCGCCAAACACAATGGCGTCCTTTGGTAGCGCGGCTTCGAAGCGTTCGCGCATAGCGGCGACACGCGTGGCCTCAGCGCCGCGATCATGCAGCGCCCACTCGACTGCTGTGGCGAAGCCCACCAAAGCAGCGCCATTCTCCGTGCCTGGGCGGCGTCCGCGTTCTTGCCCGCCGCCGAAGCGCGTCGTCACGAACGGCGCTCCGGGCGCGAGGATGAGCGCACCAGCGCCGGGCGGGCCGCCCAGCTTGTGACTGGAGACCACGAGATACGTCGCATCGAGGTCGCTGATGCTGACAGGGATACGGCCGAAGGCTTGCGCCGCATCGACCAGAAGGAGCGCGCCGTGCTCACGGCAAAGCGCAGCCACGTTCGCAATCGGTTGAATGACGCCGGTTTCATTGTTGGCAAATTGAACGGCGACGAGCGCAGGCTTTGGGGTCGCCGCCAGCATTGCTCCGAGCACCGCAAGATCGATCAGGCCATTGGCGCTGACCGGCGCAATGCAATCGGCCTTCAACGCCCGCCCTGCATGCTCAAACACAGCATCATGTTCGACGGCGGATATGATCAGCGACTGCGCACCTGAACTCGTCAGAGCCAAATGCAGCGCTTCGGTGGCGCCTGACGTAAACACCACGTTCTCGGCGCTCGCATCCAACGCCGAGGCAATCCGCTCGCGGGCGTCTTCGATCATCGCGCGCATGCGCCGCCCGACGCTGTGCACCGAAGACGCATTGCCTCCCGCCGCTAGCGCGCGCGACATTGCGACCGCCGCTTCCGCGCGGATCGGCGCGCCGGCGTTGTAGTCGCAATAGACGGGCGTCTTTGTCATCAATCTATTCCGCGGCGACGCGTGCGCTGCCGTCAAACCGCTGCTCAAGCACGTCGGCGAGCGACACAGAATCCAGGAACACTTGAATGCGATCGCCCATCTCTTGCCAGAGGCCGTGTGCAATGCAGCGGCCGGTGCGGCCTATGCAACTCTTGGAGGAGGCCGAGTCGCAGCGCGTCGCTTTGATCGGCTCATTCACCGCTTCGATGATCTCGGCCACCGTCACCAGCCCCGCGTCGCGCGAGAGCCGATAGCCGCCGCCTGGTCCGCGCACACCGGACACCAGACCGGCGCGGCGCATCTTGGCGAACAGCTGTTCGAGGTAGGAGAGCGAAATCTCCTGGCGGCGCGCTACTTCCTGCAGCGGCACGGCCCGTTCGGCGCCGCCGTGCAGCGCTAGATCGGCCATCGCCATCACCGCATAGCGGCCTTTCGACGTTAAACGCATACCTGTCCCTTCCCGCGCCCTCGCCCGTCCCCAAATTGAGTGCTAGAAGCCGCCCCCTTTGGGGCCGGGCCTCTTATGCTGTCAGCTAAGATACCCGAGTGTTTTAGTCAAGAATTAGCCGCCCGAGTTCTGGGCAGCTGGGGTCGAAAAACGAATGCCGGAAGTGATTTTCCCGGGCGCCGCTGGGCGCGTGGAAGGCCGTTACCAGGAACCGTCAAAGGAGGGCGCGCCGATCGCGCTCATTCTTCACGGCCACCCGCGCGCCGGCGGCTCCATGCAGGACCGCGTTACCGTCCAGCTCTACAAGCTCTTCACCTCGAAGGGCTTCGGCGTTCTGCGCTTTAACTTCCGCGGCATCGGCCGCAGCCAAGGCATTTTCGACAACGGCATGGGCGAGCTTTCCGACGCCGCGTCGGCCCTCGATTATCTGCAAGCCATGAACCCGAACGCCGAGCAATGCTGGGTGGGCGGCTATTCCTTCGGCGCCTGGATCGGCCTGCAGCTGCTGATGCGCCGCCCGGAGATCGACGGCTTCATCGCCGTGGCGCCGCCGGCAAACCACTACGATCTTTCGTTCCTGGCGCCGTGCCCGGCGTCTGGCGTCATCATCTACGGCACGCGCGATAGCGTGACGACGGCGCAGGATATGGAGCGCGTGATCGGACGCATCCGCACGCAGAAGAATATAAAGGTCGATGGCGCGCCGGTCGAAGGCGCGGATCACTTCTTCCGTGGCCGCGATCCGGGCGAAGACCATCTCGAAGAGGTCGAGCGTCACGCGCGCGAGTATCTGGAACGGCGCCTTGCGGCGCCGCCCCGTCCGCCGACATCCAAGCGCTAATTACTCGCCGGACGTGCCGCCGCCGCCGCTGCGGAGAAAGGCGGGCTTCGGACCATCAGAGAAGCCTTCACGGCCGCCGGATTCGCGATCTTCGCGAGGCTGACGCTCGCGGCGCGGTTCGCGCGGCGGCTCACCTTCGACACGCTCGCGCCGTGGCGGACGTTGGTCGCCTTCAACACGCTCGCGACGCGGTTCTCTGGGCTCACGAGGCTCACGGGCTTCACGCGGTTCGCCGCCTTCGCTGCGCTCGCGGCTTTCGCCTTCACGCGCTTCAAAACCGCCTTGGCGCTCGCCATCGGGACTGAAACGGCGGCGGTTGCGGCCACGACGTGGGCCCCGATCGCCTTCGCCACGGTCGCCGCCTTCACGCTGTCGATCGCCTTGAAATTCAGCGTCTGCCTCTTCGCCTTCGCCGCGCGACTCAAGCTCTTCGCCGCCGTCGCCTTCGCCACCGCCCTCTTCGTCGCCTTCATAGTCGGCGCTGTCGTTGTAGTTTTGCGGTTGCTGCTGTTGGACGGGCACCGCCGGCTGCATTGAGCGCCAGAGGCGGAAGTAATGGTCTGCGTGTTGAAGGTAATTCTCGCTCAACACCCGATCGCCGGAGCTGGCGGCGTCGCGCGCGAGTTGAAGATAACGTTCGTTGATGTGTGAAGCCGTCCCGCGGACCTTCGCCTCCGGTCCATTGCTGTCCAGCGATCGGTTGGGGTGGAAATGACCTCCACCGCCGCCACCCTGGTTAGAGTGGTAATTGCCACCACCGCCACCCGGCTTACGACCGCGACCCCGCTGACGCTTCATTGGATGCTCATCATTGTGTTGTGAATCCGTTTTGGGCGACGTAGGCGGCCAAACGCCACCTCACGAATTGCGCCTTATTTCAAAAGCCCGTTCTTTGGTTCGGGCAGTGCCAAGCGGCGCCAGGCACCGCGATTGAACCTCTTACTGAGGGAGTCGCCAGCCGCGCTTCAACGCATGCCAGCCTGTTGAACCGACGGACAAAGCCCCTCCGCCATCGATTCCGGCTCCGAACTTAATGTGTTACGAGCACCGATCCAAGGGCTTTTTCCAGAAGAAGAATTACCGCCCGTTTCCCACAACAACGCGGGGAATGCCTGAGAGGTCCCGCCAGGGCTCACCGACTTCCAGCCCTGCATCCTTCGCCAGCGCCATAACGGCATCCGCCTGGCCCAGGCCCACTTCCATGGCGAACGCGGCGTCAGGCTTCAACAGGCGCGGCAGGGCCGCGACGATAATGCGGTAGGCGGCGAGGCCGTCGGCGCCGCCGTCCAACGCCAGCAACGGCTCGAACTTCGACACTTCTGGCGCGAGGCCCGCGATATCGGCTGACGGAATGTAGGGCGGGTTCGAAACCACAAGATCGAAACGTTCGTCGAGATCGCCGGCCCAATCACCGTGCCTGACCGTCAAACGATCCGCGACGCCAACCGACATTGCATTGTCGCGCAACACACTCAACGCGTCATTGCTGAGATCAACGCCGATCCCCGTTGCGTTCGGGCGATCCTTCAACAAAGCCAGGATGATCGCGCCCGACCCAGCGCCGAGATCGAGAATCCGATGTGGAGCATCCGCCGGCAACGTTGCCCGCAGGCCGGCCTCGACCACGAACTCCGTCTCGGGCCGCGGCGTCAACACATTGGAATTCACAGCAAGATCGAGCGTCCAGAAATGCTTGCGGCCGATGATCTGACTGACGGGCTCCCGCGCTTCGCGGCGCTTGGTCAGCGCTTCGACTGCCGCAACCTGCCCGTCGCTCACGATCCGACGCGGATCGCTGACGATGTCGAGGCGCGAAACGCCCGCCCCCGCCTCAAGCAGCAGACGCGCGTCCAGCACCGGGGAGTCGATGCCGGCCGCCTCCAGGCGTTTGCGTACATCGGTCCAGAGCGATACGAGCGTCTCGCTCATTCGCCCTGCTCCAGCGCCGCCAGTTTCAGCGCCTGCTCTTCGGCCGCGAGCGCGTCGAGGACCGGATCAAGCGCGCCCTCAATCACTTCAGCAAGGTTGTAGAGCGTCAGGTTGATGCGATGGTCCGTTATACGGCCCTGCGGGAAATTGTAGGTGCGAATGCGTTCGCTCCGATCGCCCGACCCGATCTGGCCCTTGCGCTCCGCAGCGCGCTCCGAGGCCTGCCGCTCGCGCTCGGCGTCATAGAGCTTCGTCCGCAGCATCAGCATCGCCTGCGCACGGTTTTGATGTTGCGACTTAAGCTGGCTGATCACGACGATGCCTGACGGCATGTGCGTGATGCGCACAGCCGAGTCAGTCTTGTTGACGTGCTGACCGCCCGCGCCAGAGGCGCGCATCGTATCAATGCGAATATCCTTGTCGTCGATGACGATATCAACATCGCCTTCCGGCTGCGGCAGCACGGCGACTGTGGCGGCCGACGTGTGAATGCGCCCGCCCGCTTCGGTCTCGGGGACGCGCTGCACGCGATGCACGCCGCTTTCAAACTTCAGCCGCCCGAACACACCCTTGCCGGTGACGCTGGCAAGCGCTTCTTTCACGCCGCCGATGCCCGTCTCGGAAATGTCCTCCAGTTCAAACTTCCAGCCGCGTTTGCCGGCGTACTTTTGATACATGCGCAGTAGGTCACCGGCGAACAGCGCCGCCTCCTCGCCGCCCGTGCCCGCGCGAATTTCCAGCACCGCTGAAGCGCTCTCATCCTTGTCCTTAGGCGCAAGCAGGATCAGCGCCCTCTGCTCCAATTCCGGCAGCAGATTGCGCAATCCTTTCAGTTCGTCTTCGACGAGTTCGGCCATCTCGCGATCGCCATCTTTCGACATCGCTTCGAGATTGGTCATTTCAGAGCGCGCGGCGCGGACCGCGGCAACCGCTTCGACCAATGGTTTCAGCTCCGCATGCTCTTGGCCGAGCTTGACGATCTCAGCGCCATCGCTCGCGGCCGCGAGGCGCGCTTCAACGCGCTCGAACCGGTCGACCGCCTGCGAGAGGCGCCGTTCCAATCTATCATAAGCGGACATTGAGCTAATTCAGGTCGGAGAAAATCTCGGGCTGAACTTCCGAGACTTGAGGATTTTCGAACGCGATCTCCTCGGCGGTGCGCCGCGCGTATGGCACGATCACTTCGACCGCTTGGCCGTTCGCCACTTCGAGATGGAAACACAAAGCGGACGCGCTATCCGCGCCGGAGCGACCGTCGAACACCAGCCCTGCCGCGATGAGGCCATTTTCCTTTTCATCGAGACGAAAGCCGGCGATGAGGCCGGAGATGTGATCCTGCGGCGCCGAACGATCGATCGGCAGATCGACATTGGTATGGATTTGCTCGCCGGTCTTGCGAATGCCGGCGCCAAAGGGCGCAAACGATGCGCCCTCTTTCAACGCGCGATGAGCGGTATCGAAGAGATATTCGTACGTGTCCTGCAGGTGGCGCTGCAGCATCGTTTAGCCCTTCGCTTCGCGCATCGTGCGGGCGCGTTCCTCAACCAGACCAACGATATGGTCGATCATGGTCCCATTGTCGACCTTATGGTCGGGCTTGCCGGCCACATACATCATGCCGGCGCCTTTTCCGCCCCCGGTGAAGCCGAGGTCAGTCATCAGCGCTTCGCCGGGCCCGTTCACGACACAGCCAATGATGGACAGCGTAATCGGCTCGGCGATATGCGCTAGCCGCTTTTCAAGTTCATCGACCGTGGCAATGACGTTGAACCCCTGACGCGCGCATGAAGGGCACGCGATGATGGTCACGCCGCGCTGGCGCAGCCCAAGCGACTTCAACAGATCGTTGCCGACTTTGATTTCCTCGACCGGATCCGCCGCGAGCGAAACGCGGATCGTGTCGCCGATACCGGCCCACAGAAGCGAGCCTATCGCAATCGACGATTTCACCGTTCCGGCCCGCAGCGCGCCGGCTTCGGTGACACCAAGGTGTAGTGGAGCGTCCGTCGCTTCCGCGAGCGCCTGATAGGCAGCGACCGTCAGGAAGACGTCCGAAGCCTTCACACTGATTTTGTACTCCCGAAAATCATGCTCTTCGAGCAAAGCCGCATGATAGAGCGCGCTCTCGACCATCGCCTCGGGACACGGCTCGCCATACTTCTCGAGCAAATGCTGTTCGAGCGAACCCGCGTTCACGCCGATGCGGATCGAGCAACCATGATCCTTCGCGGCTTGAACAACGTCCTTCACACGCTGCGCATTGCCGATATTGCCTGGATTGATCCGCAAGCACGCGGCGCCGGCGGCGGCGGCTTCGATGGCGCGGCGATAGTGGAAGTGGATGTCGGCAACCAGCGGAACCTTGGCTTCGCGCGCGATCTGGGCGAATGCCGACGTCGATGCTTCGTCGGGGCACGAGACGCGTACAATATCCGCGCCGGCGTCTTCCAATTGCCGTATCTGATTGATGGTGGCCGCGGCGTCAGCAGTCACGGTGTTCGTCATGGACTGCACGGCGATCGGCGCGTCACCGCCGACCGGGACCGACCCGACGTGGATCTTTCGCGAGCGCCGGCGCTCAATTCGGCGCCACGGCCGAATGTGATGAAGATCGCCTGCTGCACCGTCCATGAGACGCATGTCCTTTCAGGCAGGAGATAGCGTGCTGGGACGCCTGCTAACAGCCCCAGAACCTGCGGCCTAGCTGCGGGGCGAGGCGTTCTGCGCCTGGGTCAGCGGCTGGATTTCATCAATATGACGGCCAAGCACGGGCATGCCGGCCGTTCCGAGGAGGCCGGCGGGGACGCCATTCACGAACAGCTCAAAGGCCCCGCCGTCGCGGGCGTGAAGCGTCCAGCCCGGGCTTGCATCGGGACGGTAAACGTCGCCCGCGCGCAAATTCCGGGACAGGAACACCGTGCCATCCGGCCCGCGTGTCTCAAGCCAAGCGTCGGTCAGGGCGCGAATTTCGACAACGCGGCGCGTTGCTGCCGAGGTCGCGACGGGCGTGGTCCCGAGGCCGCTCTGCTCAGAGGAAACAGCCGCCTGCTGCTCGCTCTCACTGCGCAACTGGGAGTCCAGCGCCCTCCAACCCACGAAACCGGCGGCGATCAACACCAAAGCCGCGGCTGCCGCCCATGGCGGGCGCTGGCGCGGCTTGGAGGCCGGGCTGCGGATCGCCGGCTTGCCGGCGTTATCATCCCGCGTCAGGGCGCACTCGTCCTGAAACTGATCGACAATGGCTTTTTCTTCGATCCCGAGTTCTCGAGCGTACGAACGCAGGAACGCCAACGCGTAGGCTTTGCCTGGCAGCAGCTTGACGTTCATCTCCTCCAGCGCTTCCAGAAACTCCTTCCGGACCCGGATGCGGTCGGCGACCTCGTCAACGGTCCAGCCGCGTTGCAGACGGGCTTCTGAAAGCTTCCGGCCGGCCCGCCAGGCGTTGTCCAGCACAGGCGGCGACGCCGCAGGCGCCTTGCGTTGCGCACGCGCATCGACCTGATCGCCGGCCGGTTGTGGATCGGTGGGTACTGGTTGCAGCATCGAGTGCGAGGTCCCTCCTACGAGACCGTACGTTTACAAAGGCAAATTTTGAGCCACCAACAAAGACTAATTGCGAATCAAGCATACCTCAACGAGCGGCTTATGCGCGTTACAGCGCATAGCCCTCGGCAACCGCGAATTCTGTGAGTTCGTTGCGGATCGAGGGGCGATTTCGGCCCATGAGACGCGTCAGGGCCTTCTCAACCGCCGCCACCTCCATCGACAGGATGAGCCGCTTTACCGGGCCTATGCCGGAAGCCGGCATCGAGAGCCTGCGAAAGCCCAACGCCGTGAACGCCATCGCCTCCAGCGGACGCCCTGCCGCCTCCCCGCAGATCGACACTTGCAGTTGCGCGGCGTCCGCATCGTCATGGATGCGCTTTAGGAGACGCAACGCCGGCGCGCTGAGAATGTCGTAGCGATCCGAGACTCGCGGGTTGCCCCTGTCCGCCGCGAAAAAATACTGCATCAGATCGTTGGTTCCGATCGAGATGAAGTCGGCGCGACCTTTGAGGTCCAGTATCGAGAACGCCAAAGCCGGCGCTTCAACCATCACCCCAACCTCAACGATGGACGGTGGCGCGCGGCCGTTCTTGCGGCACCACTCCAATTCGCGATCGACGAGCGTTCGGGCGGCGTCGAACTCGCTCACGGTGGTCACCAGCGGAAACATAACGCGCAGACGCCTGTTCGCGGCGGCGCTGATCAGCGCGCGGAGCTGGTAGCGAAGCAAAGCCGGCCGATCGAGTCCGATGCGAACCGCGCGCCAGCCAAGGGCCGGATTTTCCTCCCGCTCCGCCGCCACGTACGGCAGCACCTTGTCGCCGCCGAGATCGAGCGTGCGAAAGGTGACGGGACGAAGCCCGGCTGCATCGAGGACGTCCCGATACAGCATTGTCTGGCTCTCAAGCCTTGGCAGCTGCTCGGACACCATGAACTGAAACTCGGTGCGAAAGAGACCGATGCCCTCGGCGCCGGCTTCATCCAAATGATGCACGTCGAGCGCGAGGCCGGCGTTCAGCAATAGCGTGACACGCTCGCCGTCCTGGGTGACGGGAGGAATGTTCTTCAGCCGCGCGAACTCTTCCGCACGCGCCGACCGCAGATTGAGACGCTGCTTGTAGGTGTGAACGAAAGCCTCTTCGGGCCGCAAACGCGCTTCACCGCGTTCACCGTCGAGCACAATCCTGTCGCCGGCTTCGACACGAGAAAGCAAGCCAGGCAAGAGCCCAACCATCGGAATGCCGAGCGCGCGCGCCACGATCGCGGCGTGGGCGGTGTTCGCGCCTTCCTCTAGCGCAACACCCTTTAGCCGCGCGCCGTAATCCAGGAGCTCAGCCGGGCCGAGTTCGCGCGCGATGAGCACGGCGTTGTCCGGAAGCGCCTGCGCCGCCCCGCCCTCGACGCCTGCAAGCGCCCGCAATAGACGATTATCGAGGTCTTCCAGATCGTGCAGACGTTCGCGCAAATACTGGTCGCGTGTGGCGTTGAACTTCGCGCGGTGTTCGCCGCGCACGCGCTCGACCGCCGCGTCGGCGGAAAGACCAGCACGCACGCCCTGGCGCAACTTGGTTTCCCAACTTGGGTCATTGGCGAGCATCAGGAAGGTCTCGAGCACCTCGCGCGACACGCCCGAGATGCGTCCCGGATCGCCTTCCAGCATATCCTCGAGCGCGCGGCGCACCTGGGCGAGCGCGGCATTCAACCGCTCCTCTTCCTTCAACGGATCGTCAGCGATGACGCGCCCGAGCGGTGCGTGCGGCTCATGGAGCACGGCTACGCCGATGCAAATGCCGTCGGAAAATGAGCGGCCCGCGAGCAACTCGGGACGGCTCGGTACGGCTTCGACTTCCGCCAGTCCGGTGAGATCACCGAACGCGCCCGAGGCGACCATTTCGGCCAGCACCATGGCGATGGTCTGCAGCGCCTCGACTTCATCTTCGCCATAGAGACGCGAAACCTGGTTCTGCACGACAAGCACGCCGAACGTCCGTTCCGAACGCACGATCGGCACCGCCAGAAACGCGTTGAACGGCTCTTCGCCAGTCTCCGGCTTGTAGGCAAAGCGCTCGTGATGCTGGGCGTCGGCGAGATTCAGCGGCTGCGCCGATTCCGCCACCAAGCCAACGAGACCTTCGCCGGGCTTAAGCCGGGTCTTGTGCACGGCGCCTGGCGACAAACCCTGGGTCGCGAACAATTCGTTGTAGCCGCCACGCGTCAGGTAGATGGAGCAGACATCCGCGACCATGGTCGACGCCACCATGGTGACGAGCCGGTTCAGCCGCTCCTGCGGCGCCGCGCCCGTCTCCATGATCTCCCGCAGCTTGCGCAGGAGTATCCGGGATCCGCCGATGCTCGCGGGTCCAACCATCGCGGTTTAGCGTCCTCCAACATCACCGCTCACGCGGCGTCCAAACCATAAGCGCTGTGCAGTGCGCGCACGGCAAGTTCTGTGTATGCGGCATCGATCAGAACAGAGATTTTGATCTCCGACGTGGCAATTGCTTCAATATTGATGCCCTTTTGCGCCAGCGCCACGAACATCGCCCGCGCGACCCCAACTTGGCTGCGCATGCCGATGCCAATAACCGACACCTTGGCGACATCACGGCGAACGTGAACCTCTTCCACGCCAATCTTTGCTTTGATCGCCTCGATTGCCTCAACCGCACGCGACGCATCGCGATCGGGACAGGTGAAGAGGATGTTCTGGCGCTCAGGCTGACGCGCCTCGCTTTGAACGATCATGTCGACATTGATGTTGGCGTCCGCGAGCTTGCCGAAAATTTCGGCAGCCACGCCCGGATGGTCCTCAACACCAAGCAGCGAGACTTTCGCTTCGTCGCGTGAATACGCGACGCCGGAAACAACCTGCTTTTCCACGATCTCATCCTCAGGACATACCAGCGTGCCAGGGTTAGGCGCCCCCGGCTCGACAAAACTAGAGAGCACCCGCACCGGCACGCGCTTGGCGAACGCGAGTTCGACGGAGCGCGTTTGCAAAACCTTCGCGCCCGCGGACGCAAGTTCGAGCATCTCTTCGTACGAAATCTTCTCGATCCGCTGCGCCTTCGACACGACGCGCGGGTCGGTCGTATAGACGCCATCGACGTCGGTGTAGATATCGCAACGGATCGCATTGAGAGCCGCCGCGAGCGCTACAGCCGACGTATCCGACCCACCGCGGCCGAGCGTTGTGATCCGGTTGTCATCTGTAACGCCCTGAAAGCCCGGCACGATGGCGACAACGCCCTCGTCCATCGACTTGCCGATCAACTCTTCCGGAATGTCCGCAACGCGCGCTTTCGCGTGCGCCGCGTCGGTCCGAAACGGGATTTGCCAATTCTGCCAGGAGCGCGCCGGGATACCGATCCGGCGCAACGCCAGCGCGAGCAATCCCGTGGTCACCTGTTCGCCCGCGGAGACGATCACGTCGTATTCGTCGTTGAAGTCTGACGCCGCCATCGGCGCACCGTTGGCGCCTTCGCCGGCGGCGCCGCGCGCCAGGCCGACCAAACGGTCAGTCTCGCCCGACATGGCCGAGACCACGACAGCCAGCCCCAGGCCAGGCTTTCTCTCAGCCGCGACGATGCGCGCGACGCGGGCGATGCGGTCCACGTCGCCCACGGACGTGCCACCGAATTTCATCACCAATCGAGACATGGGGAGAATGTCGTTTTCCGAAGCGTTAGGAGCGGCATTAGCACGCTTCCGGGCTTTGGCGATACGCCTTGACCCGCATCGTTCCCGCGCCGATTTGGTTAGCTGATGTCCACCACCACCGACCCCGCCGAGATCGCCAAGTTCAGCGCGCTCGCGGCTGAGTGGTGGAATCCCAAAGGCCCGTTCGGCGCGCTGCACCGCCTGAACCCCGTACGCCTCCAATACATCCGCGACGTCGCCGCGCAGTATCTATCTTCCCCCGCAAGCGGGGGAAGTGTCGCGAGCGAAGCTCGTGACGAAGGGGGCGCAACCGCGCAACCGTCTAACGATGGCGCCCGCACCGCCCCCTCAGGCAGCTTCGCTGACAGCTCCCCCACGCGCGGGGGAGCAAAAAGACGCCGCGCACTCGAAGGCGTGTCGACATTAGACCTCGGCTGCGGCGGCGGCCTCGTCTCCGCGCCGCTCGCGCGCATGGGCGCCAAGCTCACGGCGATCGACGCCTCCGCCGAAGCCATCGGCGCGGCGAGCGCGTACGCGGAGCAAGCCGGCCTCGACATCGATTTTCAGAATACCGCCGCCGAAGCGCTCGTCGAACAAGGCGCGCAATTCCAGTTGGTGACCGCGCTCGAGATCATCGAACACGTCGCTGACGTGAACGCCTTTCTCTCGGCCGCCTCGGCACTCGTCGCGCCCGGCGGCCTGCTCATCCTCTCCACCATCAACCGCACGCCAAAGGCGCGCGCGCTCGCCATCACTGGCGCCGAACGCATCCTCAAATGGGCCCCCGAAGGCGCGCACGATTACGACAAGCTCGTCACGCCCGATGAAATCCGCGCCGGCGCACCGGCGCTGCACTGGGATGAACCGGTCGGTGTCACTTACCAACCACTCGGCAGCGGCTGGGCGATCTCACGCGATATCGATGTGAACTACATGATGGCAGGGCGCCGATCAGCCTAGCTTGGGCCGCTTACTGGCCGGCTCCGCTATTTGAGTTCAATCTCAACCAACTCGATTGCTTCTGTTCCAGTGTTACGGAGTGCGCGCGTCGACCCGCTGTTCTGGACAGCGAAGTCTCCCGCTCGCAGAAACAACGTCTGATCAGGCAAATCCGGGGTGCTCGTTGTCAACAACCCGCCACGGACAACCACCCGAACGCCGTTTCCGCCCTGCGAAATGATTGGAACCGATTGGCCGGGCTCAAGGATCAGTCGCCACGCGCGCATCCGCTCATTGTCAACGATCTGTACGTATGGACCCTCGCGCGTAGAGGCCGCGTCGCCCCTAGGCCTGGGCCGGCGAAGCTCCACAACGATGAACTGAGATGGGCCTTCATCGCTGTTGACGATCCGATGCACGCGCGGCTCTAAGCCGTTTGCACTGTAGCCAGCAGCCCCGACTTGAACCAACGGCGCGGCTGTAAGCGGCTGCCCAACTCTCTGGCCGCTTTGCGGCGCGGACTGAATGACGACGTAGAAGATGTCACGATAGTGCGTGTGAAATCCGGAGTCCCCGCCCGGCGGGTATCGGTTGTTCAACACGGCAAAGTCGTCGTTAGCGAAGACGAGTTGGTGGAACGACGCATGCTCTACTGGAGGCGCTGCCGGATCGGCAGCCTCGCGTTGCGTCTGCGAGCATCCGGCCGAAGCAAGGGTCAAAATCAGCCCGAGCGCCCAAGACTTCTTGAAAAATCCCGTCGCCATGTTCTCCCCCCTACCGCGCGCCTTCGGACGCTAATTCAGCTTCTTCGGCTGTACCGGCGCTAACTCCGGCGGCAGCGGCGCAGCGGGAATGCCTTCTTCCGCCAGTTCTTGCGCCTGCTCTGGCGTTGCCTCGCCCCAGATCGCGCGCTCGTCGCTTTCGCCCGAGTGCATCTTGCGCGCTTCGTCGGCGAACTTGTCGCCGACATAGTCGAAATTGTCCTTGATGTGCTCGCGAACCTTCGCCGCCATCGCCATGGCGACAGCGCGTTCACTGCGCTCAACCTTCTTCCGCGATGTCTGTACCGAAGGCGCCATTGGCGCTTTTTCTACGTGCTTCGATCCACAATGCGGGCATTCAACCAAGCCAGCCTCAGCCTGTTTGTCGTAATCAGCGATCGAGCCGAACCAGGCTTCGAACTCATCACCCTTATCGCACCGGAGGTCGTACTTGATCATGGGCCCGTGAAGTTGCGTCCGCCTTGCCACGCGGGGATTTTCTCCCGCGCGACGGACACAGCATCCAGGTCGAGATCGGCGACAATGTAACCCGGCTCGTCATGATCGAGTTCAGCGATAACTTTGCCCCACGGGTCGATGATCAGCGAATGGCCGTAAGTTGAGCGGCCGTCTTCGTGCTTGCCGCCTTGCGCCGGGGCAATGACATAGCAGTGCGTCTCAATCGCCCGCGCCCGCAGCAGCGTTTCCCAATGCGCTTGGCCGGTCGGCACCGTAAACGCCGCCGGCACGGCGATCACTTCCGCCCCGCCACGCGCCAGCGCGCTGTAGAGCGGCGCGAAGCGCACGTCGTAGCAGATCGTCAGGCCAATCTTCGCATCCATCGGTCCGGTGACGATTACCGCCTTCGAACCGCCCTCGAACGAGTCGCTCTCGCGATACATTTCGCCACCGCCGAGCGTGACGTCGAACAGATTGATCTTGTCATACTTGGCGACGACCTTGCCGCTCGGATCGAACACGAACGAGCGGTTCCACACCTTGCCGTTGCCCGCATCGATGGAACCCGAGCCCAGCAGTAGCCAAACACCAAGCTCAGCGGCCGTCGCACCCCAAGCCTTGATCTCACTTTCGATCTGCGCCGAGTTGATTGTCTTCAGCATGCGCGGCTTATCGCGATCCAGCACCATCGTGCACTCTGGTGTCGCAATGAAACGCGCGCCCGCCGACGCCGCCTCGCGCAACAAAGGCATTGCCGCTTCGCGATTGGCTTTGGGATCGATGCCTGAACGCAGCTGAATCGCTGCAACCCGCAACTTGCGCATCAGGCGCCAGCCAGAAGCGGATCGAGCGCGCCGCGTTGTTCAAGCGCGTGAAGATCATCGCAGCCGCCAACGTGCGTCTCGCCGACAAAAATCTGCGGGAACGTCCAACGACCCGAGCGCTGGATCATCTCTTGCCGCGTCAGCGGACAACCCGTTGCGTCGATCTCTTTCACCTCGACTCCCTTGCGCTGCAGCAACGCGATAGCGCGCGTGCAGTACGGGCAGAAGGAGCGGGTATAGACGGTTACCTGGGCCATGTCCGACTCGAAGACTGTCAGATAGAAATATCCATTGGCCTAACAACGCGCGCTAGGGTCACTGCATGCACTTCTGCAGCTCCAGCCTTGCGCAATGCACGGGCGCACGCCTCCAAAGTCGCTCCGGTGGTGAAAACATCGTCCACCACGAGGACCGTTTTGCCTTTGTAACTGCCAAACGCCTTGATCGCGCCGCCAACGTTCCTGCGCCGTTCCGAAGCTGAGAGCCCTGCCTGGCTCTTGCGGCGCTTGACCCGGGTTAGCGCTCCGGGCTTCCAGGGCTTGCCGCCGGCGCGGGCCACGGCCTGCGCCAACCACGCGGCCTGGTTGAAACTGCGCGCCGCCAGCCGCGTCCAATGCATTGGCGCAGGCGCTACGAAATCGGCCTTCGCCAGCTGCTCCGCCGCAGCCGCGGACATCCACTTCGCAAATACCGGCAAGCCATCGCGCCGCCCGCCGCGCTTGAGATCGAGGATCAGACGGCGGGTGTGATCCTCGTACGCCAGAGCTGCCCGCGCCGTGTCATAGGCCGGTTTGCGCCCCGCGCACGCGCCGCAGATGTCGCGGGGATTGCCGCCGTCCGGCAGCGGAAAGCCACAGCACGCGCATTGCGGGTCAGCCAGGAACTTCAGCTCACTCCACAGCCCGGCCTCGATGACCCCTGGCCGGTCCACGATGGCGTCAGAGAGCAGCGAACGCGGCGGCCAGATCAGATCCGACAGCCGCGAGATAACACCACGTTTCCGGAACGCCCCCGCCGCGCGATAGGATGAACCCATGACCGATCCCGCCGCTGCGGCCGAACTCGAAATTCGCCAGGTGCTCGATTGCAGACGCCGAGCGAATTTCGAGTTCATAAGGCCGCAGCCAAAGCTTTGACATCAGCGCCCCTTTTGGATTTGAAGTTCGCTCGGAGGCCGATCCTACGCGATGGCGAACTTCAAATCCGGGGCGCTGGGTCCATTCGAGCCACGGCTTGTGCGTCAGCGCAAGCGCCGCGCGCGCGCCAGCTTCCGTGAGGCGGCGTTTTTGCACGCCCGGGTGGTGGCTGACCTGGCTGATCGGCTCGAAGCAATCCCCAGACAGTTTCCGCGCGTGCTCGCCCTGGGCGGCGGCGGGCTCTTCTCCGAAGAAGTCCGCACCCGCCCCGAACTCTCAGCCCGCATCGGCGCCATTCTCGAAACTGGTCTCGACCTTATTGATCCCGAACACCTGCCGTTTGCGCCAAACTCGTTCGACCTCATCGTCTCGCCGCTCGCGCTGCACTGGATCAACGACCTCCCCGGCGCGCTTATTCAGTTGCGCCTCGCGTTGAAGCCAGATGGCTTGCTGCTCGCCTCGTTGTTCGGTGGCGAGACGCTTCATGAACTCCGCCTGTCGCTCATCGAGGCCGAATCCGAACTCACCGGCGGCGCCGGCCCCCGCGTTTCACCCTTCGCGGATTTGCAGGATGTCGCGGGGCTTCTCCAACGCGCCAGCTTTGCGCTCCCCGCGGCCGACCGTGACGTTGTCACCGTCCGCTACGGCGAACCGATGCGTCTGCTGGCCGACCTCCGGGCCATGGGCGAAACCTCCGCGCTTCGCGAACGCAACCCGCGCGCTCTGAGCCGCCGCATCCTCGCGCGTGCTTTTGAAATCTATCGCGAGCGATATTCCGAAGACGGTCGTGTCCGCGCCACCTTCGAAATCCTCACCATCACCGGCTGGTCGCCGCACGAGAGCCAGCAGAAACCGCTTAAGCCAGGCAGCGCCAGGATGCGTTTGGCGGATGCGCTCAAGACTGAAGAACAATCCGCCGGCGAAAAACCCGACGAGTAGCGGGACCGCTTCGCCTTCGACAAGCTCAGGCTGACGCTACTTTGGAAGCGCCGCTTGAATTGGCGTCACCCTGAGCCTGTCGAAGGGCGACGCCGCGCACCTAACGCGGCATCCGCGTCATGCACCAAAAGTGCAACCCCGGCAGATCGAACTCGTTTGTCACTTCAAACCCATGCCGTGCATAGAGCGCGACGTTTCGCTCCGTCGACGCTTCGAGATAGCCAACCGTCCCGCTCGCATCGAGCGGCGCCAGCGTCTCTTTCAGCATTGCTGAACCCAGCCCTTGCCCCTGAGCCGCACTCGAGACACCGAGAAACTGCAGATGCGCGTGCGGCACAGCGGGGTGGCACGAGGTCAGCCGCGCGCCCAATTCCTGCGCGCGCTTCAAACCGGAAGCGCCCGCAATCGAGATAAACAGCGGCGTGTAGAACAGCTCCCGCCACCACGGGAAGTCGAACGCCTTGAGCCCTGGTCCGAGCCAAATCGCAGCGCCTGTCATCGCGCCGCCGCTCTCCGCGACGAAAATTTCGCGCTTCGGATGCAGCATATCGCCGAGCACGGCGTCGAAGAATCTGCGCCGCGCCACGTCTTTGCGCCCATCCTGGCGCAGCCAATAATTGAGTCCCGCCTCATCGACGAACGCATCCGTCAGCACCGCGGCGGCCGTGTCCAACTCAGCCGCGCGCGCAACACGCACTGCCGGAGTCATATCTTTTCCGAGATCCGGATCGCCGCACGGCAACCGAATTTGATCACAGCCGACAGCACCGGATAGGCAGGCGCCTGATGCGCGCCTTGCTCGACCGCTGTGTCCATGTGCGCCAGCTCGTCCTCCCGAAAACGGTCGACCACGTCTTTCAGCTCGGCATCCCTGCCTTCGAGGTCATCGCTCTGCTGGCCATAGTGTTTCTCGATCACTTCCTCGACCGCCTCGGTGCAAGCATGCGCCGCTTCTTCGCCCATCAACGCGGTGATCGCGCCCAGGCCAAAGCCAGCCACACGCCAAACCGGCACCATCAATGTCGGCCGCACACGACGTTCGGCAATCAAACGGTCGAATGTTCTCAGGTGCTCCTGCTCGCCCGCTTCCATTTCCGCGATGAGCTTTGTTGCGTGCGCCTTGCCCTCAATGCGGCTGAACACCGCTTTTTGACCGCGATAGATCTGCACGGCGCCAAACTCGCCGGCGTGATCGACACGGATCATTTCATCGAGGCGGCGCTTCTCAACGTTCTCACCAGGCATCGGCGGGTGTGGACGGCTCATTGCTCGCGCTTTCCCGCAAGCGCGACGTAGAAGCTGGCGAGCGCCAACAAAAGCGAGACAATGGCGTTGTAGCCCGCCATTGAGACGCCCAGCCACGACCACGCAATTTCATCGCAGCGCGGCGGCCGCAGGTTGTCGCCGAGGTTGTCGAGGCTCAAGTCCGCCGCGTTAATCGCGCCGCCCACATCGCACTGCGCGACGACCCACTTCTGCTCAACCGCGACATGGTAGGCGCCCATCGCGGCGCTGCCGAGCAGAACCAGGCCGATGATCACAATCGCCCAATTGGTCCATTTCGGCCGCAGGCGCGTCACGGCAAGCGCCAGCGCCGAAACCCCGATCACGCCCCAGTGCCAATACCGTTGCTGTAGGCACAGCGGGCAAGGCTGCAGGCCCATGGTGTTCTGAAAATACAAGACCGCAGTCCCTAGCATCGCCCCGGAGGCGAGCAGCATCAGGAGGGGCCAGATTGGACGCAGGCGATCGATCATGAGCCGATCCTAGCGTGAAATTGCGGCCTTAGTCTGCGGCGCGCAGCCGCGCTCAGTGCGGGATGAAGCGCAGCGCCAAGACCACTGCCACGATCACCACCGCGACCACCACCAAAACCAGCCCCATCCGCTTTTCCATGACCGGCGCGATTTGCGGCCCGAACTTCTGGAATATCCATGCCACCAGGCCAAAGCGGAGACCGCGCGTGACGGCCGATGCGACAATAAAGATCGGGAGCGAAAAGTGCAGCGCGCCGGAGAGGATCGTCACCAGCTTGTAGGGAATGGGCGTCAGCCCCTTTAAGAAAATGAACCATGCGCCATACTGATCATAGAAGGCGCGCAGCTCTTGTTCGCGGCCGTTGGAGTAGCCGAAAAAATCGAGGATGTAGCGCCCGACCTGATCCATCAGGAACATGCCGATCGCATAGCCGAGCAGCCCGCCCAGAACCGACGCGATCGTGCAGATGATCGCATAGCGCAGCCATTTCGTGGGCGCCGCCGCCGCCATCGGCCCCAGCATCAAATCCGGCGGCAGCGGAAAGAACGAGCTTTCCGCGAATGACACCACGAACAAGGCGCGCTCCGCGTTCGGCGAACGCGCGGCATTCATCATGTTTGCTTTGAGGCCTGACAGCATGGCCTCGCGGCTAGCACGCTTCGGGCCACAACGTCATGCGGCGCCAGCGCCGCAAACTGCTTTCGGTTGGTGAACGTCTTTGGCGTAAGCCATCCGAAGCTCGCATCAGCGAGCGAAGGATGGTGCCCCCGGTCGGAGTCGAACCGACACACCTTGCGGTACCGGATTTTGAGTCCGGCGCGTCTACCAATTCCACCACAGGGGCAACTGGGGCTTCCAAAGACGAGGCGCTGAGGTATGAGGCCGCAAAGCCGGTGTCAAATCCGGCGTGCGGGGGAATGGCATGACCGACGAGGGAATAGCCGGCGAGGAAACCGGCTTCGGCCGCGTCGGCCGGTGGATAGGGCTTTTGCTTGGCCCGGCCCTGGCGATTGGTCTTCAACTCATCCCGCCGCCCGAAGGCTTATCCCAAGAGGCTTGGCGCGTGGTCTCGCTTGCCGCCCTGATGGTGGTTTGGTGGGTGACCGAGGCGATCCCGATCGCCGCCACAGCGCTCATTCCGCTTGCCGCGCTACCGCTCATCGGCGCCGCCAGCATGAAGGACGCGGCCGCGCCCTACGCCGATCCGATCGTCTTTCTCTTCATCGGCGGTTTCATCCTCGCAGCCGCCGTCGAACGCTGGCGCCTGCATGAGCGCATCGCGCTTTCGATCGCGTCCGTTGCGGGCGGACGCCCCGTGGCGCTCGTCGCCGGCTTCATGCTGGCCTCGATGCTGATCTCAATGTGGATCTCGAACACCGCGACCACGCTGATGCTGGCGCCGATCGCCATTGGCGCCGCGCGCGCGATGTCCGGCGGCGGCAAACCTGACCTTGCGCTCGGCGGCGCCCTCACGCTCGGCGTCGCCCACGCGGCCACGATCGGCGGCATCGGCACGCCCGTCGGCACGCCGACCAACCTCATCGGCATCGCCTTCTTCGAGCGCGCCGGAGAACCTATCGCCTTCATCGATTGGATGAGCCGCGCCATTCCGATCATGCTTCTCATGATGCCCATCGCGTGGCTGCTGCTCTGCTGGCCGCTCTTCGGCAAAGGCCGCGAACGCTATGCGGAGATCGGCGCGGTCGTGAAAGACGCGCTCAAGGCTCTGGGCCCGCTTACCCGACCCGAGGTGCGCATCGGCATCGTCTTCGGCCTTGTCGCCCTCGCTTGGATGACGCGTACCGAACTTGCCAAGCTCCCGGGCCTAAGCGCGCTCACCGACACCGGCGTCGCTATCGCGGGCGCATTGCTATTGTTCTTCGTGCCGTCCGGCCGCGAGCGCAGTGAGAAGCTCATCGACTGGAAAACCGCCGAACGCATTCCCTGGGGTATCGCCGTGCTCTTTGGCGGCGGCCTCGCGCTCGCCGCGGGCATGGAGGCGACCGGCCTCGCCACCTGGATCGGCGAGTGGATTGGCGGCCTTGATGGGCTTTCGACGTTTGCGCTCGTCGCGCTGCTGGTGGTCACGACGATCCTCGTCTCCGAACTCGCCAGCAACGTAGCAACATTGACCTCCATGCTGCCGGTCGTCGCCGCCGTCGCGACGGCCACCGGCACACCGCTTCAACAGCTTGGCTTTCCCGTCGCGCTCGCCGCGAGCTTTGCCTTCATGTTACCCGTGGCGACAGCGCCGAATGCGATCGCTTATTCTTCGGGATTGTTGACGTTAAAGCGCATGCTGGCGGTGGGCTTTGGCCTCAACATCGCGGCGATCGTCCTCATTATGACATTCGTCGCCTAGACCATCCGCTCCACGCGGTCCCAGAACGCCTTGGGCAAGTCCAGGCCAGAGAGCCGTTTGAGCTCCTGCGCGAGCGTTGGCGACGTGACGTTTATTTCAATGAGCTTGCCGGCAATCACGTCGAGGCCGGCAAAGACGATGCCTTCGCGCTTCAACAACGGCGCGACCGCCGCGGCAATGGCGCGATCATCGTCATCAAGTTCACCCGCGGCAGCCCGACCGCCCACCGCCAGGTTTGCACGGAAATCGCCTTCCTTCGGGAGGCGCTTCAACGCGGCGAACGGCTCGCCGTTCAGCACGAACACGCGTTTGTCGCCGCCGGAGACGGCAGGGAGAAACTCTTGCGCCAAGATGGGTTCGCGGCCCGCCGCCGAAAGGAACGCCCGCGCCTTCTTCTTGAACTCGGGATCGCTAGCCGCGAGTTTGATCACGCCCTCGCCGCCCATCATGAAGAGTATTTTCAGCACGACCTGATCGAAGCGCTTCGCAAACGCCTCCAGCGCCTCCACATCGCGTCCAACCCAAGTCGTCGGCGTCAGCTCCGGAAACTGCAGGATCGACATCTTCTCGGTGATATTGCGAATGCCGCGCGGCGGATTGATCACCACCGTCTTCACCAATTCCAGCAGGTAGGTGTTCGACACATAGCCCATGTCGAACGGCGGGTCCTGCCGCACCAACACGACATCAAACTCATCCACGATGCACACCGCAGTCTCATGAGGTTCGTAGTGCTTGCCCTCGTCGAGGCTCACCGACACCCGGCGCGCCCGCGCCTTCACAACGCCGCCTTCGTAAAACACGTCATTCGGCGTGAACCACCAAATCTCGTGCCCACGCGACTGCGCCTCAACCATGAGCGCAAGTGATGTGTCATGGTTCACGATCATCTTTTCGATCGGATCCATCTGCACGGCGATGCGAAGGGATTTCATGTGGCCTTACTCACGCGTCACGGCGCGCGCCGTCAATAGCGGGCTCAGCTTGCCTGCGCCTTGCGCCCATTCACACGGGCGCTGCGTAGTTTCTCCGCAATCAGAAACGCCAAATCCAGCGCCTGCGTGCCGTTCAAGCGCGGATCGCAGTGGGTGTGATAGCGGCTGGAGAGATCTTCTTCCGTCACCGCCGAAGCGCCGCCAAGGCATTCCGTGACCTGCTGGCCCGTCATCTCGACATGCACGCCGCCCGGATAGGCGCCCTCGGCGGTCACGATGTCCATAAAGCTCGATACTTCGCCCAGGATGCGATCGAATGGCCGCGTCTTGTAGCCGGACGCCGTCTTCAGCGTGTTGCCGTGCATCGGATCGCACGACCACACCACGGTGCGCCCGGATTTTTGAACAGCGCGCACGAGTTTCGGCAACCCGGCCTGCACCTTATCAACGCCGAAGCGCGCGATGAGCGTGATCCGGCCTGCTTCGTCCGCCGGATTGAGAATATCGATCAGCTTCAACAACTCGTCCGGGTCGAGCGAGGGCCCGCACTTGATGCCGAGCGGGTTCTTGATCCCGCGCGCGAACTCGATATGGGCGCCGTCAGGTTGACGAGTCCGATCGCCGATCCACACGAAGTGTGCGCTGGTGTCGTAATAGTCGCCGCTGGTGGAATCGACGCGCGTCATCGCTTCTTCGTAGCCAAGCAACAGCGCCTCGTGGCTGGTATAGACATCCACCTGACGCACCTGCGGCACGTTCTGCGGCGTGATCCCGCACGCTTCCATGAAGTCGATGGCCTCGGAGATGCGGTCGGCAATCTCCTGGTAGCGCTTGCCTTGCGGACTATCGGCGACAAAGCCGACCATCCAGCGGTGTACGTTGTGCAGATCGGCGTAGCCGCCGTTCGCGAACGCGCGGATCAGGTTCAACGTCGCCGCCGATTGCGAATACGCTTTCAGCAGCCGCTCAGGATCGGGCGTGCGCGATTCCGGCGTGAAATCCATGCCGTTAATGTTGTCGCCCCGATAGGAGGGGAGCGTCACGCCGTTCTGAGTTTCGATCTGCTCCGAACGCGGCTTGCCGAACTGGCCGGCGATCCGCCCAAGTTTCACCACGGGCTTCGAGCCCGCGAAGGTCAGCACGACGCTCATCGCCATCAACGTGCGGAAGGTGTCGCGGATGTTGTCGGGATGAAATTCCTTGAAGCTCTCGGCGCAATCGCCGCCCTGCAACAGAAACGCCTTGCCGGCCGCGACCTCGGCCAGGCGCGCCTTCAGGTTGCGCGCTTCACCGGCGAACACGAGCGGCGGATACGAACGGAGCTGCTGTTCGACGCGCGTCAGCGCCGCCGGATCGGGGTAATCCGTCGGGATGTGCTTTGCCGGCAGCGAACGCCAGCCTGCGGGGGTCCATTTTTCCTTCATCGCTGCGAACCCTAGCCGAACATCGCGGCCGCAAGCGAGGCCCCTTGCTGCACCTGCACACCAAACATGGGCCCAACCAGCGGCGTGACCAAGAACCAAACCGCCGCAGCAGCAATCGTCGCCGCCAGCGCCGCCGCAAAATAGAGCGCCGCGTAACGCCAGCCGCCTGTCACGAAGGCAATGACGCCCTTGGCCAGCGTATTCATCAACACAGCGATCATCACCGCGTGCGCGGCGATGGCCGGCTCGAGTCCGCCGCGCGTCAGGCTGCCCGCGGCGAGCGTCACCGCATCCACATCCGCCAATCCCGCCGTGGCGGCGAACGGCAACAGACCCGCCTGCCCATAAGCGTCGGCGACAATCCGCCCCACGACAATGACCGCGCCCAGGAAAGCAGCAAACTGAAACACTGACACCAGATCGAGCGGACTGCGCAATTTTTGCGAAGAGTCGCCAAGATCATTCTCGCGGTCAAAATTTCGCATCAGAAATGCCGCGCCCACGAACACGAGAACCGCCGCAGCCAACGAAGGCGCCGCTTCCGGGACGACGGGCGTCGCAGTCAAGGCCAGCAGAACAATGACACGGCCCACGCTAATCGCGGCCGCAAGAACAGAGGCGGCGCCGCCAACCAACGCGTGCGTTTCACCCTTCTTAACCTGGCGCCCAAGCTCGGCGGTCACGACAGTGGAGGAGACCAGCGCGCCCGCGGCGGCGCCGGCGAGCACGCCGACATCCTTGCCCAGCACACGCACCGCAACGTAACCGGCAAACGACGCGCCGGCGACGAGGATGGTCAAAAACCAAAGTTCACGCGGATTGATTGCTTCCCACGGATCGATCGCTCGATCCGGCAGCAGCGGCAACGCGATGAACGTCGCGCCTAGGATCAGCAGCGCCGAACGCAGCTCTTTCCAGGTGACCGTGTCCAACCAATCGTGCAGCGCATCCTTGAAGGCGAGCAGGCCCGCAAGCACGACGCCAACCGCCGCGGCGACGCGCAAGTCGCCCCACATCGAATAGACCCCAAGCGCAAATACAATCAGCCCGGCGATCGTGCCCGTCACCGAGACATCGTCATCCCGCAGGCTCTCGCGCACCTTGAAGGTGATGAACGCGGCCGCGAAGGCCAAGGTGAGCGCCAAGAAGCCAAGATCGCCAATCGTGGGCAGCAGCGCCCCAGTTAGCCCTCCGAACAGTCCGATTACGGCATGCGTCCTTAGACCGGCAGCGCGCGTGCCATCGGGGGCGTCCCGGTGACGCCAGCCGCGCTCCACACCCACCAGGAATCCAATCCCCAGCGCCATCGCAAGGCGTTGAAACAATTCGAGGAGAGCTTGATCGGGCATTGCGGGGCCAAGTCTTGGTGTTGCGCCGTGGTTCCGGCTACGGCCCGCGCCTCTACGGGGAGCCTACCAGCATTGCCAAGGCGTAATACCCCCGATTAGGTTCGCCCGACGGTAAGGGTGGCGGACATTTTATGGGACTAACGGCGTATCTCGCCTTCGAACCGGATGATTCCGACACCGCCCGAATTGTTGCAGCCGAGCTTGAACAGCATGGCTGGACGGTTCTGCGTTCCAGCCCCGAACACCGGGTTCAGGATAAGCTGGGCGTGTTGGTGCAAGCGGTGGGCGGTTCAGCCGCCGTCATCGTCCTGGCCTCGCCAGCGGCGCGAGAAAGCGTCTGGGTGCAGCGCGAAGTTGCGGCCGCGCTCAATAACGGACGGGCGGTCATCGTCGTCCAGACCACGGACATCGGCGCAGACCATTGGCTTCGCCAAACTCTCGACGCCGCGTCTTTCATCGACATCCGCCAAGGCGCCCAATCGGAAGCGCTGGCGCGCATTGTCGAACGCGCGCGATCGGCCAGCGGACGCGGGCGCGTAATCGCCATGCTCAACATCAAAGGCGGGGTGGGCAAGACCGTCTTGGCCGCGAACCTGTTCGCCGCCGCCCATCTCGCGGACAAGCGCGCGATCAGCTTCATCGACCTCGATCCGCAGCACAATTTAACCCAGTACTTTCTCTCGCCCGGCGAGCGCCATCGCATCCGCGACCGCAACCACACGCTCTATGGCATTCTCAACGCACGGGGAGAGCACAGCACGCCGGAAGCGAACTTCGGCGCGATCTCGATTCCTCTCAATCGGGCGCGCGGCAACAAAGGGCCAAACTTCGAATTGGTGGCCGGGGACGAGCGCCTTTTTGAGTTCACGCTCGACACCCGTCCGGACCGCGACAAGGCCGAGGCCTTCACCCGATTTCGCGCGCTGATCGCGGCGCTTCGCGCGCGATCCGACGCGGTGATCATCGACTCCAATCCCTGCGCCACATTTCTCACCCGCCTGGCGATCACCACCGCCGACCACATCGTCGCGCCCGTCCGGCCGGAGCGCTATTCTCTCACCGGTTTGAACATGCTCGAACACGTGGTGCGTGAGGTCAGGGGAAGGCCGTTGCGCTCCGACGAGTTCTCCGTGCTCCTGAATGGCGTGAACGACCGTACGCGCTCCGGAGAGACTGGCGACGCCGACGCGCTGACGCGGGCGGAAATTCAGAACGCCCCCTTCTTTGGCGGCGCGTTACTGCCCGATGAAGTGCCCTATTCGGCCGTCCTGCGCTCGGCGCCGACGGAACGCTTCGCGACCAACCCGATCAATGTCACGGCGATGATGCGCGTCGGCGGCCGGCCGGCCAAGGAAGCGCTCGCCCGGGCGGCGGCGGCCATTCTGCGCCGGGCGTCGACATGAGCTTGAAGCCCGAAGACGCGAAGCTGCTGCGAGCGGCGCTGGGCAAACGCTCCCGCGCGGAGCTCAAGAAGATTTTCGCCTTGGCGCGTTCGCACCCCGACCGTCAGCTGATGGCCGCGTCACTGCCCGCCAAAAAGAAGCCCGCAAAGCGCAAGGGCGATCCGCTCGTCCGCGAAATCGAGCAAACGCTCAAGCCGATCATGGGGCCCGCGCAGGAAAAGGCCGACCTTTTGATCGAACACATCGCCAAGAAGTACAAACGCAAGCTCGCCTTCCAACCCAAGGGTCTGGCTGACGCGACGCGCCAGCTGCGCACCAAGTTCAGCGACGACCAGATCAGCGCGGGTGCGAAAAGCCTCATTACGCACCTCAGCAAGATTTACGGCGGTAGCGACGGCGTCGTGTAACGCCCCATGCGGCCTGGACGAACTTGGCTGTGTTCACCAAGTTAAGCGCCATGAGCATCTCAGCATCAGGTTTCGATCTTGCGCCGCCGACCGAAGCCGAGCGCGCTCGCCTGGAAGCAAATCTCACGGAAGAGGAAGCCCGCGTCCTCCTTCATCACGGCACCGAGGCGCCATTCTGCGGCGGCCTCCTCAACCAGAAAAATCCCGGAATCTATTGTTGCCGCCTGTGCGGCCTGCCGCTCTTTCGCCAGGATACGAAGTTCGAAAGCGGCACCGGCTGGCCCAGCTTCACCGCGCCCATCGATCCCAACCATGTCGTCGGCATCGAGGATGATTCCTATGGCATGCGGCGCATCGAAACCCGTTGCGCCCGCTGTGACAGCCATCAGGGCCATGTCTTCCCAGACGGCCCGCGCCAAGCGGGCGGCCTGCGCTACTGCATCAATTCAGTGTCGTTGGAATTCGTGGCCAATGGCGAAGCCCTGCCGGACCCGCTCCAACGCCACGAGCGTTTTCCCGGTTAGTGACGGGCCTTCTTCAACTGCTCAATGAGCCGGTCGAGATCACGGCGCATGGCGTGAACGATCACGTCATCGGCCTCGGTGCCCTTGAATGTGCTTAGCGCACGGGAAACCACGCGCCCGACCAAAAGGCTGGCCTCGTTTGTGTCGTTCGTGAACTGACGGGCCTGGGCGGCAAGCTCACCCTGGCGCGATAAAATGGCCGTCACAGGCTGCGTCATTGACGCTCTCCGTCTGCTTCGGGCCGAACAGCTCCCCCAGTCCGCACGGCAGATGTGAAGGACGATAACAGAGATTTCCCCAAATCGGAGAGGCAATCGTGGTGTGTGGAAAGTTTTTTAGACCGGGGCCGGAACTGCAAAGGCTTCATTAAGTCTATCTGCGTGCAATGCGTGAGCTATCTTGACGCCGTGAAAGGTTCGGCGACCATGCCGTCGACGTGACGAAGCCATTTCCAACCAAGAACCTGCGCTTCTTTCTAACGGCGCCATCTCCTTGCCCGTACCTGCCGGGCCGGAAAGAGCGCAAAGTTTTCACGGCGCTCGATGGACTGGACGCCGGCGCGTTGCACGACGTGCTCACCGGCGCCGGCTTTCGCCGCTCGCAGAACATCGCCTACAGGCCGTCGTGCGATGCGTGTGATGCCTGCATCTCCGCGCGCGTTCCGGTCGAACAATTCACGTTCAATCGCCGTTGGCGCAAGATCATGCTGCGCAATGCCGATCTCACGCGCAACCTTCGCCCCGCCCAGGCAACCGAAGAGCAGTTCGTTCTGCTGCGCCGTTATCTGAGCTCCCGCCACGCCGACGGCGGCATGGCGGAGATGACGTTCACCGATTTCGCGGCAATGGTCGAAGAATCCGCGGTTCATACGCACATCGTGGAATATCGCTACAGCGATGGCCCCAACCGCGGCGGGCTGGCCGCCGCCGCTCTGGTCGACGCGCTCGGCGACGGGCTATCGATGGTCTATTCGTTCTTTGAGCCGGACGACGCACGCCGTAGCCTCGGCATGTACGTCATCCTCGACCACATCCAACAGGCCCGCGCCGCCGGCTTCGGCTATCTCTATCTCGGCTACTGGATCCCCGGCTCCGACAAGATGAACTACAAAGCCGAATTTCGGCCGCTGGAAATCCTGCTCGGCGGCGAATGGCGGCCTTACGAGCCGGTGCAGTTCTAACGCCTGAGACATCGCGCTACATTCACGGCATGGCCGAATCTAAAAAAGCCCTCTGGCGCGCGTCCGAACAGCAGGCGGCGTTCCGTCCTTTCACCCAAAAACTCAACGCGAATTCGCTGTTTCGGGCCGCGGGCCTCTCGCGCCTCGCGGGCATGAACCGCGCCCATGTCAGCTTGGTGCGCCTGCCGCCTGGCAAGGACAGCTTCGCGTATCACGCCCACATGCTCGAAGAAGAGTGGATCTACATTGTCTCCGGCCGCGCCGAGGCGGACATCGACGGCAAGACAAGCGAAGTGGGCCCAGGCGACTTCATGGGCTTTGCAACCCCAAGCGTGCCGCACCTGCTTCGCAATACGTTCGACGAAGAGTGCGTCTATCTCATGGGCGGCGAAGACAAGCCGATCGACGTCGTTTCATATCCCAATCTTGATAAGCGCTACCTGCTGATGCAGACCGACAAGGGCACCGAATTTTACGAACTGGGAGAACCGATCAAACCGATCGGCAAACCGGATTAGAGCACGACGCCTTCACGCGTCCGTGCGCCGTCCGGCGCGGCGTAACCGAAGCGTGCGCACACGCGGCTATTTACAGCCTGGGGCCCCGGCGGCTCGTCACCGGAGAACACCAGCATCGTAATTGTGGTGGCGCGCTCATCGTAGGCTAGCGCAACATATTCAGGGCGCTCGGCGCCGCACAGCCCGACCACGCCTGCAGGCAGAACCTGCTCGGTTACGCGTCGCAGTTCAACGCTGAGGGCCCCGGGCCCCACAACAGCCGCCGCGTAGCTATCGCCATTTTTCGCAAGCAAATCACCGCCGCGGCGTGGGTTGAGCGTACGCGTATAGAGAACGGCGCCGTTCCCGAAACTGAGGCCGCCCGTCTGCACCACCATGCCGCCGGTAATTGCGCGGGCGGTGTTCGACGATGGCTTGTAGTCGCCATTCACGCGCAGGTCGCGCACCTCCGGCGCGATCGTGTCCCGCGCCGAAGGTTCGGTGTTGCCGCATGCGGCGAGCGCTAACAAAAGCGCGGCGGCGATAGAAAAGCGCATACGGCTATCTACTCCCGCCTGACGCCGCGCGCGACCACTCTCCATCGCAAAACCGCCCAGCTTGGTCGCTGGTCCAATACGGCAAACGAAGGCGCGGCGCCGTGTTCGCATCGCCGCGAATGAACCTATGATCCCGGCGGCGCGGAAGTCGGAGGTCGGGGCGGATGAACCGCCGATTTGCCCGCGCTTGCTGGGCCCCGCGCTTCGGCTTACGCGTAGCGCATGCAACCGCTTCGATATTCGATCAACGTGACGCTCGATGGCTGCGTGGACCACATGGCGGCCACGCCGAGCGAGGACATTCATCGCTATGCGATGGGAAAGATCGCGGAGGCTGACGCCCTGCTCTTTGGGCGCACGACCTATCAGATGATGGAATCGGCCTGGCGGCCGCCGGCGTCAGACGCGTTTCCGGAATGGACGCGCCCCTTCGCCCGCACGATCGATGCGGCCAAGAAGTATGTGGTCTCGGGCACGCTTGAAAGCGTCGATTGGAACGCCGAATTGTTGCGCGGCGATTTGGAGAGCGCCGTGCGCGCGCTGAAGGCGACGCCGGGACGCGGAATATATACGGGCGGCGTGATGTTGCCGAAGGCGTTGGCCGAATTGGGCTTGATCGATGAATACGAGTTCGTGGTGCACCCACGGATTGTCGGGCGCGGGCCGTCGCTGTTTGCGGGCTTGGCGCGGGAGATTGATTTGAAACTGGTGGGGCGGGAAGAGCTTGGTGTTGGCACCGTGGTGTTGAGGTATGAACCGCGAGGCTAGAAGCGAAGCCGGGAAGTTAGCACGATCGTCCCTCTCCCGCATTTGCGGGAGAGGTTAGGTGAGGGTGCGGCGCGGAATTCTGCAAGCCTTGCGCTGAGCTAGTCACGCTTCGCCTGTGCTCCACCCTCACCCCGCCCTCTCCCTCCCAAAGGAGGGAGAGGGATTCACACTCAACATTTGCGCTACACTCAACTCGTCATTCCGGACGCGCGACTTGTCCGCCGAAGCTCGCAGAGCGAAGGCGGAAGCGCGATCCGGAATCCAGAGGCCCGCCAACACAAGCGCCTCCGCTTCCCCTACGAGAAAGCGCCAGCGCGCCTGTTATCAAACTGATCGCCACACCTCAGGACCGGCGCGCCGAAAAGGTGCCTGTCTGTCCATCACGGCCCCGCATTGTACCTCGCAAGGTCTCTTCGGCTACCTCCGCTGCAATTGCTATCCCTGCTTCAGTTTGAGTAAATTCGAGGTGATTGCCGTTTCGCGTCCACGTCCCGGCGCGAACACCGTCAAGCCAAAATGTGCCGTCTGCGAAGACCTCCATCGAACCCGTATGGACAAATGTGTCGGTCCCCCACTGTACATAGGTCGTCCAGCCTCCGACTGCTGAAGCTGTTGCTGGCTCGCTCCCCGCGATGTTGATTTCTTCCTCAATCGCTCGTTGTTGCTGCACGGCGGCGAGCGACGCCTTGAGATACGCTGTGCGTCCGTCCCGCAATCTGACTTGATACCAGTCACCATCGGGCTGCCGGACCACACCGGTTATCGATAGAACTTCGCCCGACACCGACTCGGCCATCACCGCAACATCGTCCCTGGCGAAAGGTTCTGCTCGATAGTTCGACCCGTCGTCTCGGGCCAGGAGAACTTGCACTGATTGGTACGGCTCAACGACAAAGGCTGGCTCACGAGTGTTCGACCACGCTTCCCAAAACGGAGCCGAGCCTGACGTTTGATCGACGTAAACCACTGCGGCCACGGCGACCACAGCCAGAATGGCACCGAGTATTATTGCGCGACCAACTCCACCGCTGGACCGCTGCACAGTTGTTGGACCACCGCCACGGAGGCCGCTTTCACCTGAGCCGTCGGCGGCACTGTCTCCAGGTTCCAGTGGCCGCATGATGCTGGATACCTCGCGACTACCGATGCTGGCCGCCCCTTCACAGACTTCATGCACCTTTTCGAAATCGAACGCACGGAGCAGGCGTCTCATTTCCTCGACGGGTTTGTGACCCCACACACTAAGGAGGTACGTCTCACCGATCGGTAAATCGAGATGTACTGTTGCCGGCGTCAACTCGTTTCCGGTTTCTGTTCGAACGAGCACAGGGAGGCCGTCAAGTGTCTTGCGGCTGATAGCTTGCTGGAAAGCGTTCTCCGCGTAAAAGCTCGGCGCCCACTCAAGATATCCCTGCGCCCCACCAGCGTGATGATGCCTATGCATGCCGATGTGGAAGGACCCAGCGCTGTGGGCGCGCAGGGCCTGTTTCCATTCATAGGTGGAACCTGCGCTGCGAGTGGCGCGGTCACCGGCGCGAAGATCGCTAGCTCGATTGGGCAGATCATAGTCAGCGTGAAGCGTACCATTCTTGATCTCTGAGCCCTTCAGCACGTGTCCGTGAATGTTCGCTGGTAGTCGGTCGCGAAACCGCATGGCCGGTCCATTCTCAAGCGCGTAAGCGTGGGCCTCCTTTGCGACGGCACCGAGCGCCATAAATGGTCCCAGATAAATGAAATCGGAAATCTGATCAGGCCGAGAATGGTCTAGCCGGTGAAATGCCTCCAACTGCTCAAGATTCGTTCTCGCGAAACTCGCTTGGGGCGAGTTGCCGTGTTTTTGCAAGAACGCCCGGTAACTTCCGGGATCAAGCGAGTCGTGGATGAGCATCCAAGATCGCTCTGCTGATGTATTGTCCGGGAGCGGCCGATCAGAAGAGGGAGTGGCACTACTTCCTCTTGCTGCGATGCGTTCGATAGCATCACGAATCGGTGCAAGCCGAGGATCGGAAGCATCACCATTCCAGGCCAGCAGATCGAGGCATTGCAGTTGGTCGAATGGCTTGGGCGGCAAAGTGCCGTCGATGGTGGCCTGGGCAAGCTTGCGGTGTTTATACGCTTCGTCTGCCTCGGACAGTACCCAGACGGATTCGCGCGAACGGCTCGTCCAGATTGTAAGAACAACTTCACTCGCTGCGAGTTGCTCCGCAATTTGCGAGCGCCACTCTTGGTCTGCACCTAGACCCCGATCCCACCAGACCGAATGCCCTGATTGAGCAAGCGCTCCGGCCAGCAGTGTAACCGTAGGCTCGTCGCCGCGCTGATAGGAGATGAAGATCTTCGCCATAGGCGCGCCCTGCCCCTGAGGCGCACCTTTGCCGAGATTGTGGAACCAATCAAGACGAAAGCCTCACAATGGAATGTTGTCGTGCTTCTTCCAGGGGTTTTCTAGTTTCTTGTTCTTCAGCGTCCCCAGCGCGCGGATGATGCGCTTGCGGGTTTCGCGAGGCATGATCACGTCGTCGACGTAGCCCAAGCTCGCCGCCACGAACGGATTGGCGAAGCGGTCGGAATATTCCTTGGTGCGCGCCGCGATCTTTTCGGAGTCGCCGATGTCGGCGCGGAAAATAATTTCGACGGCGCCCTTCGCGCCCATCACCGCGATCTCGGCGCTGGGCCAAGCGTAGTTCACGTCGCCGCGCAGGTGCTTTGAACTCATGACGTCATAGGCGCCGCCATAGGCCTTGCGCGTGATCACCGTGACTTTCGGCACCGTCGCCTCGCCGTACGCGAACAGCAGCTTCGCGCCGTGCTTAATGAGCCCGCCCAGCTCCTGCTTCGTGCCCGGCAGGAAGCCCGGCACGTCCACGAAGGTCACGATCGGAATGTTGAACGCATCGCAGAAGCGCACGAAGCGCGCGGCTTTGCGCGAGGCGTCGATATCGAGCACGCCGGCAAGCACCATCGGCTGGTTGGCGACGATCCCCACCGTCGAGCCATCGAGCCGCACGAAGCCGGTCAGGATGTTCTTGCCGAACTCGCTGCCGATCTCGAAAAAATCACCCTCGTCCGCGACCTTCTCGATCAACTCCTTCATGTCGTAGGGCTTGTTCGGATTATCCGGAATCAGGCGATCGAGCGAGGTCTCTTCGCGCGTGACGTCATCGAAGTGCGGGCGCGTCGGCGGCTTCTCGCGGTTCGAGAGCGGCAGGAAATCGATGAGACGACGCATCTGCGTCAGCGTTTCGAAATCGTTTTCGTAAGCGCCATCGACGACGCCGGATTTGCTCGCATGCACGCGCGCGCCGCCAAGTTCCTCGGCGGTGACGACTTCATTGGTGACGGTTTTCACGACGTCCGGCCCGGTCACGAACATGTAGCTCGTATCCTTCACCATGAAGATGAAGTCGGTCATCGCCGGCGAATAGACATCGCCGCCCGCGCACGGCCCCATAATCACGCTGATCTGCGGAATGACGCCCGACGCCAGAATGTTGCGCTGGAAAATGTCGGCATAGCCGGCGAGCGATTCCACACCTTCCTGAATGCGCGCGCCGCCGGCGTCGAAAATACCGACGATCGGCGCGCCGTTCTTCATCGCCATGTCCTGCACTTTGCAGATCTTGGCGGCGTGCGCGCCGGAGAGCGAACCGCCGAAGACGGTGAAGTCCTTGGAGAAAACGTAAACCAAGCGGCCGTTTATGGTGCCCCAGCCGGTGACGACGCCATCGCCCGGGACTTTGGTTTTCTCCATGCCGAATTCGTGGCTGCGGTGTTCGACGAACATGTCGAACTCCTCGAATGAGCCTTCATCCAACAGCAGCTCGATCCGCTCACGCGCCGTCAGCTTGCCCTTGGCGTGCTGCGCGGCGTGACGCTTTTCGCCCCCACCCGCGCGCGCGGCGGCCCGCTTGGCCTCAAGTGCGGCGATGATGTCTTTCATTGATGGCTCCGGGCCCGATTTGGTCGTTTCAGGGGGTAGCCGCCACGTTGCGGCGAGGCAAGCGCCGCCCTGTCCGGGACGCCTACACTTCCAGCGCGGCGATGAAGCGGCTGATCGCGTGGAATTCCAGGCGGTGATGCTCCAGGCGCGCACGCGCCTCCTCATCCTCTCCCCAACGCTCCAGGCTCCAGAGATTGTCGAGGCATGCGGCCTCAAACGCCTGCTCTGGTCCCAGTGCGCCATGCACAAGCGCGAGGCCGATCAAAACGGAGCCCGCAAGCCCTGTGGTCTGCGCCAATGCGGTGAGCTGAAAATCCGAGAGCGACGCGGCGACATCCCGCAAGCGCGCGATTTCGGCGGGATCGACGCTGGCGGCGACGATTCCAACGATCACCGGCAGACGAATACCGAGTTGCTCCGAGGCCCACGCTACGATTGGATCCCAGAGCGCTGCGTGCCGTCTTGCCAACTCAAGCGGCGCCTCAGCACGGTGGCAACACAGGTCGGTCTCACCGAATGCGGCGATATAGTCGACGAGATCGCCGCGGTTCTCGGCAGTGCGATCCAGGGCGGCGAACGCGAGCTGGCTCGCCGGCATGGTCGCGGGCGAAATGTGTTCGTGTTGAGCGCTCCACTCACTGGCGCAAAGCTCCGCGAGCGCGCGCGTGCCGGCGACAAACGGTGCGCCACCGGGGGTCCTCAACGTTCGCGCATCGAGCTTGATCCCGAATCCGCCGCCGGATTCAACAACGCTCACGCTGTCGTAAAAGCGGCGTGGAAGGGCGGGCGCGTCAGTCACGGTGGTTCACTTGGGTTGCGGGCATTCAGCCTGGAATGAGATCGAACGCCAAACTCAACCGTTCAGCGCCCTCGAACGGCACGGTGCCGTGCCACATGTACGACGGAAACAGCACGAGCGTCCCCGGTTCGGGCTCTACAAGTTTCTCCGGGCCGCACTTGGCGATCGGCCGGTTCGGCTCGCCGAATTTGAGCCAACCCGCGCGCGGGTCCTTCGGGCGCTCGCCAGGTATGACCGACACGAAATAAGCCGAGCTGATCCAGCCACGATCGTGAACGTGGTTGGGCTGATAGCCGCCATCGCCAAGGCGCACCGACCACAGCCCGCTATAGCGCGAATGTTTCGCCCGCCGCGCGCCGACAGGATCATTCTCACGCAGACGCCCCACATAGTCACGAACCGCAACATCCATGGCAGCCAGGAAGTGCTTGATTGCGGGCTCATCCAAAGCCAGCAGACTGCGGCTCGTCTGCGAACCGTTGGGGATGTATTGGTCGAGCGGGTGCGCGTTCGTCTTGTGCTGTGTGCGCAGTAGCGCGGCGAGGCCCGCATTGAAGGCTTCCGTGGTGAAGAAGCCATGCGGCGGCGGGATTTCGTAAGTGCGCACCATGCGGTCATAGTCGCACCAGATGCGATACTCGGGATGATCGAGCATGCGCATCGCGGTTGTGGCGCAGGCGATCAAATATTGCTCGTCCGGCTGCTCCACGCGCAGATCGTTGACGATACGCAGCACCTCTTCAGGCTGACCGGCGCGGAGCAACGTCGAGAGCAGATTGCGCTGCGCCGTACGTGACGGCGCAATCTCAGCGGCGCGACGCAGAACGCGCAGGCCATCCAGCGGACGATCGAGTTCGTCGAGCACGATGCCCATTGCGGTGAGCAAGGCAGGCGCCTCTGGCGCAAGGCGTAGCGCTTCGTCCAGTACGTTGCACGCCTTGGCGTTGAAGCCGCCGCGATGCAGCGCGTCGGCACAGGTCAGCCGTAAGGTCAGATCGGTAGGGTGCGCGGCAATGGCCTTCTCAATGTCAAACACGCTGTTCTCACCAGCGCCGCCAAGTTGGCGGATACGCGATAAGACGCCATGCAGCGCTGAAACCTGCGGCCAGAGCTCAACGCCCTTGGCGACGACCTCCTCGGCATCCTTCTTTCGGCCCGCGGCATAAAGCGCGCGCGCAAAATGAAGGGCGAGATCGGGCGTGTCCAATTCCTGGCGCGTCAATTTTTCAAAAATGCCGAGCGCTTCACCCGTCCGCCCGACCTTCTCCAATGCCGTGGCGTAGTTGTAGCGCAAACCCCGCAGACTTGGGCCGTACTTGAGCGCGGTCTCCGCGGTTATGAGCGCATCCTGGTGACGCTCCTGCGCGCGCTGCACGGTGCCGAGAAGCGTAAGGCTCTCGGCGCCGGGAGCGATGGCGACATACTCTCGCGCCTCACGTTCGGCATCGCCCAACTCGTTCAGAGCCATCAGGCACCGGACGATGTTGACGCGCACCATCAATAGTCCTGGCGACAACGCCGCCGCCGCGCGGAACACCTTGATCGCGTCTTCGTGGGCGCCACGCGCCTGGAGGATTAAACCAAGTTCGTTGTAATACTGACCCGATTTCAAATCATGCGCGATCGCGGCGCGGAAATAGCGCTCGGCCTCAACCAGCTGGCCTTGCGTCTTCTTTATTTGCCCCATCAGATGCTGAACCGGCGCATCGGCTCTGAACTGATGGATGACCGGCGAAAGGATGCGCTCTGCGCCTATCGCGTCGTTCTGGTTCAAGAGCTCGCGTGCGGCGTTGACGAATGCATCGGCCTCAAGGGCGCCCTTCATCGCGTCCCCTCGAACGGCTTGAAGGGGTCCTTGGCGTCGCTCTCATCGAAACCAAGCGTGTTGAACGCGGCCTTGATGTGCCCCTGCAGCTTGGCGATCACTTTGAGTTCGCCACCTGACGGGTGCGGCATGCGGATCGCGCGGGCGTGCAACAGCAGCGCTCCGCCCAGATCGTTCAAAGTCGGGCGGTCGCATTTGTATTTGGGATCGCCGGCAATGGCGTGGCCCATTTCCGCCATATGGAAGCGGAGTTGATGCGTGCGTCCGGTCACCGGCCGGAGCGCAACCCAGGCCGCGCGCTGCGCCGCTTCGGAGATCACCGCATATTGCGTGATCGCATGAACCGCGCCCTCCTCGGTTTGCAGCGCACGCACCATCATCTCGCGGTCCGCATCGATCGGGCCTGGCGCTTTGCGTATCCAGGACCGTAGCTCACCCACCTTAGGGCGCGGCGACCCGACGACGATGGCCCAATAGATCTTATCGGTGTCACGATCGCGGAACGCCTCAGCCAAGAACGCGGCGGCGCGTGGATGACGCGCCAACACCAGGCAGCCCGATGTATCGCGGTCGAGCCGGTGGACGAGTTTCGGCTTCTTCTCGGCGTCGAACTTCAGGCCGTCCATCAACGCATCAATATGGCGCACTGTCTTGGCGCCGCCTTGGACCGCAAGACCGTGCGGCTTATTCAGAACGATAACGTCATCGTCGCGGTGAATGACCAGCGAGCGGATGTAGTCCTCGTCCTTTTGCGAGATGCCGCTGCTTTGTGGACGCGGCGCCGCGTCCGGTAGGGGCGGAATGCGAACCGTTTGACCTGGCGCCAGACGATCGGACGCCTTCACGCGCGCGCCATCGACGCGCACCTGGCCGGTGCGCAGGAGCTTTTCAACCTGCCCCTGTGTCAGATGCGGAAAGCGGCGGCGCAGCCAGCGGTCGACCCGCGGTTCGCCATCGTCTTCACTGACTTCGACGGTCTCGACCGACCTCATGCACGCCCCAAACTGAGCCCCAGCCAACATGCGCCGACGCTTAACAGCACCGACGCCGCGACATAGAGCATGGCAAGGCCGGGTTGATGCTCCATGAGACGCACCGTCTCCAGCGAAAACGCCGAAAACGTGGTGAAACCGCCCAGAACACCCACGCCAAGGGCAAGGCGAAGGAGGTCACCAGGCCCGGTGCGCGCCGCGAGCAGTCCCATCGCCAGACCGCCGACCACATTCACCACCAGCGTGCCCCATGGGAACGATGGGCCGAACAGGCGGACGGCGCCGAGGCTCACGCCGTAGCGCGCCGTAGCGCCGATTGCCCCGCCCAGAGCCACCCACAACACGCTGATCATCCGGCGTTCGCGATCCGCGCACGGATCGTCTGCGATGTCGAACGCGCGTCGTAGGCGTTGGCGACGTCGGGTTTGGGGCCTTCACCAAAGCGAATTTCGAGTGTCGCGCCGCGCGCCGTTGATCGCACTTGCCCTCCGCCCAACGGAAACGACAACCCGACGCTGGCGCTGGCGCCGCTGTGACGGCCGAAAGTGCCGCCGCCGACGCCCACGCCGATGCTCGGCCCGCTCGATCGGCCATCGCTCTGTTGTTCAAGCGAGCGCCGATCCACCCAGAACCACTCGCGTCCATTCTCCAACGTGAGTTCGGCGGCGCGAAGCAACGCGTAATCCTCAAGACGCGCCGGCTCGGCGCCGCGCGGCGCACGGTAGTTCACGAAGTACCGCGTCGATTCAATTTGCGTGTCTGAATAACCCGCAGTGGTTGACGACGTCGCCGCACTGTACGGCGGCGGCGCGCTGGTGGTGGCGCAAGCGGCGAGCGCCAACACGGCGGCAAAGGCTAGAACTCGGATCATAGGCTCAATCCTCTGGAATCCCTCATCGTCACCTTAGCAGGTATCTCGGACATTGGGGGCCTCAAGACCGAGTGACTGAGCCGCCTTTTCGAAATCGACCGGCAAAGCCGCTGCAAACCGCCGGCGACCGCCGTCAGGATAAGGCGCATCAAGCGCCGCCGCGTGCAGCAGAAGGCGGGGAATGTCTGTGCCGCCAATGCGATAGAGACCGCCGTACTTGCCGTCGCCCGCGATTGGACGGGCGATCGCCGCCATGTGCGCGCGCAATTGATGCATGCGCCCTGTCTCGGGACTGAGTTCCACGAGCGCCGCCTCCGGGCTGGCGCTCAATGTGCGGTAACGAGTCAGCGCCGCCTGCCCGTCCGCGGCGACTTCCATGATGTCCAGGCCTCTTCTGGATGACTTTTTCAGTGCGAACGCGATCTCACCCGTTTCCGGAGACGGCGCGCCGCCGCACACCAGCGCGATGTAAGTCTTCTTCACCTCACGACTGGCGAAAGCGGCGGAAAAGAACGCGGCAGCGGGCTTCGTGCGTGCGGCGATGATGACACCGGACGTGTCGCGATCAAGACGATGAACAAGGCGCGGTTGCTTGCCGTTGGATTTCGCAAATGCCCCCAACAAAGTTTCGAGACTTCGCGTGACACCCGAGCCGCCTTGAACCGCAAGCCCTGATGGCTTGTTGAATGCGATGACGTGCGCGTCCTCGTGAATGACGAGCGCTCGCGCCAGTGCGATGTCTTCTCTCGTCAAAGTCACGGCAGCGCCCCTAGCGCAAACAAGCGGCTTACAGGCATGATCAATCGGTAGAACGCTCAGCGCGGATTTTCGCCCAATGCTCCAGGCGCTCCTTGATCGCGCCTTCACGGCCACGGCCCTCGGGCGTGTAGAACGCACGCCGTTTCATCTCGTCCGGAAAGTAGTTTTGACCGGAGAACCCACCTTCGGCGTCATGGTCGTAAGAGTAACCGGAACCATAGCCCAAGTCTTTCATGAACTTGGTCGGCGCATTGCGGATGTGCATTGGCGGGCCGAGCGCGCCCGTTTCCTGCGCCGCCTGCCGGGCCATTTTCCAAGCCGTGTACGCCGCATTGGATTTGGGCGCGGTCGCGAGGTGAATAACGGCTTGTGCGAGATGAAGCTCTGCTTCGGGCGGGCCGATGAAGTGTACGGCGTCCTTCGCCGCGTTTGCTATCAACAGCGCGGTCGGATCGGCCAGGCCGATGTCTTCGGCGGCGGCGCGCACCAGGCGACGCGCGATAAACAACAAATCCTCACCGCCGGTCACCATGCGCGCAAGCCAGTAAAGAGCGGCGTCCGGATCAGAACCACGGATCGATTTGTGGAGCGCCGAGATAAGATTGTAGTGCTCTTCGCGATCCTTGTCGTAGGCGGGCGCGCGTTTCTGCAGCAGTTCGCCTAACGCGCGCGCATCAAGCGGCGCGGCCGTACGCAGCGCGAACAATTCTTCACTCAACGTTAGCAAGTAGCGTCCATCGCCGTCGGCAAGATTGGTGAAGGCGATACGCGCGTCGTCGGTGAGCGGGAGCTTCTTTGCCAACAGCGTCTCGGCACGCTGCAACAGCTGCTCAAGAGCGCTATCGTCCAGACGCTTGAGAACAAAGACCTGCGCGCGCGAGAGCAACGCCGCGTTGATTTCAAAACTGGGATTTTCCGTCGTCGCGCCAACGAGGGTGACGACGCCCTGCTCGACGTACGGCAAGAACCCGTCCTGCTGCGCGCGGTTGAAGCGGTGAATTTCATCAACAAAAAGCAGAGTCGACTTGCCCGACGCACGGCGCCCCTTTGCCGTTTCAAACGCCTTCTTCAAATCAGCGACACCTGAGAACACGGCGCTGATTTGGTGAAACTCATGCCCCGTCTCTTCCGCGAGGAGCCGCGCGATCGTGGTTTTGCCGACACCCGGCGGGCCCCACAAGACCATCGACGCCAGCCGTTTTTGCCCCACCATGCGTCCGATCGGGCCATCGGGCTTTAGCAGGTGATCCTGACCGACCACCTCATCGAGCTTGCGCGGCCGCAACCGCTCTGCCAGTGGCGTTGGCGCGCCCTGATCCATGCCAGCGGCTTCAAACAAATCGCTCATGCGCCAAACATAGACGTTCTGAAGGCGAGAAACGATGGCCGAACCAACATCCGCGATCCCGGTGGGCGTCTATCCATACCTCACCGTCAAGGGCGGCAAGGCGGCGCTGGAGTTCTACACGCGAGCGTTCGGCGCCACGGAAGAATTTCGCAATTATGGCCAAGACGGCGAGCGCATCATGCACGCGCGCTTTCGTGTGAACGGCGCCGCGCTCCTGCTGTCAGACGACTTCCCTGAATTCCGGGGTGGCGCGGAGGCGCCTGCGCCAACTGGCGTGACCATCCATCTCGAAGTCGACAACGCGGATGAATGGTGGACGCGCGCCGTCACCGCCGGGGCGGCCATAAACATGCCGCTCGCCGACCAATTCTGGGGCGACCGCTACGGCCAGCTCAAGGACCCTTTCGGTCATTCGTGGTCAATCGGCGCGCCAATCAGGAAATGACCGGCGCCGCTTGATGGCTCAGAAGCGCAACTCCGCGCGCTGACCATTGCGCTCGACGCTGATGACCCATGTGCTCGCTTGCGCCATCGCACGATCCAACTGCGCTGCGTCGCGGATGGTCTGGCCGTTCACGGCGTCGATGATGTCACCGGGGCGAAAGCCGATGCGCCCCGCGACACCTCGGGTGTCGAGCGCCTGGATGAAGACACCGTCCGCGAAGGGATCAAGCCCCGAAGCTTCAGCGGTCGCCGGCGTCAACGTCACGACGCGGGCGCCGGACAGCGGATGGCGGCCAGTGAGTTCGCGCGGGTCCGGCGAACCTCCTGGGGGCGCTTCGGCATTCGCGCTGAGCGTCATTTGCCGCCCATTGCGCAGCACGACCAATGGAACGCGCGAACCCGGGCGCTGCGTCGCGAACTGGTAACGCACGCCGCCTTCGTCACGCACCGGCGTGCCGGCCACCGAGAGAATAAGATCGCCGACACGCAGACCAGCGCGCTCACCGGCGGATCGAGGATAGAGCGCCGAAACCGTCACGCCTTCCGGACGCGGCAAACCGAGCGCGCGCGCCTGTTCCTGGGTAACCGCGGCCAGACGCGCGCCTAGCCAGGGCCGAACGACAGTGCGTCCGCCGGAGACAGCGGATTCCACCACACGGCGCACCATCTCGGATGGGATCGCAAAGCCGATGCCGTTCGAACCGCCATTTTCGGAATAGATCGCGCTGTTAATGCCGACCAGCGAGCCGTTCATATCAACCAGCGCGCCGCCTGAATTGCCGCGATTGATGGCGGCGTCGGTTTGAATGAAAAACGCATAGTCGGAGATGCCGACGTCCGTGCGCGCAAGCGCCGACACAATGCCGCTCGTCACCGTCTGTTCAAGGCCGTACGGGTTGCCGATCGCCAGCACCAGATCGCCGACCTGCAAATCACTCTGCGTATTCGCAAAGGCCAAGGTCGGCATGCGCTCGCCACGAGTGTTTATGCGCAGCACCGCGAGATCCACGCGCGGGTCGGCGAGCACCAGCTCCGCATCAAACTCGCGCCGATCCGCCAGCACGACCTTCAACGATTGAGCGCCATCGATAACGTGGTTGTTGGTGACGATGACGCCATCCTCACGCACGATTACGCCTGAGCCCAGCGAGTTCTCAACACGCGGCGCGCTGAAGCGGCCAAAGAAAGGATCGCGCGCCATCGAGCGCACGACACGCTGCGCATAGACGTTCACCACGGCGGGACCGGCGCGCGCCGCCACCGGCGCGAAGGAGAGTTGCACCTCACCGCGGCTGTTGGGCGCGGCGCGCACCAACGGCGTCGCTTGCGCGAGCTGCAGGTAGGGATCGCCGTCGCGGCGCTCTTGCGGCGCCTCATCGCGTTGAGGGGCAAGCGGCGAGATCGGCGAGATCGCCAATGCGCCTCCGGCAAAGCCGGCGATAAGCGCCGCGAACGGCGAGGCCTTCAACAAGGTTGCGCGTGTAATCTTCATACCTGCCTCGCCCAAATCAGATCATCGGCTTCGCTCCGGGACAGGGCAAAAACGTGGCATTCGCTGGATCGGAGAGTGACGCGGCCCGCCGGCGGCGCCGCTAAATCCGCCGCTCGTCGATTCGATTGCCGACCGCGCCCAGAAGCGTCCGCCAGTGCTCCGCCTGGCGCATCTGGAAAACGACCAGCGGGAAGCCATGACGCGCCGCGTGCTCCGGCGGAATGGCGTCCCAGCCGCGATGCTCCACGGTAACCCGCGCCCCGGCCCCGAGGGGCTCGAACCGGACTTCAACATACGTCGTCTGGTCGGACGCGAACGTGCCCTGGCGCCATGTGAACGCCAGACGTTCACCGGGGACCCACGCCGTGATGCGGCCGATCTCAAACGATTTGCCGTTGGGCAGATCCGTCACCAATCGTCCGCCTTCACCGGGCTCGAACCGCAGGACGCCATCCCCACGCGGGGTGATCTGGAAGAGCCCGTTCGGCTTCCACCACGCGGCGATCTCCTGCGTGAAGACCTCGAACGCCTCCAGCGGAGTCGCACTCACACGCAGCGAGACGATGACGGCGCTCACTTGCGCTTTTTCTCCACGTGCGCCTTGAACGAGGCGAGTTGATCGGTCCACATCCGCTCGGTATCGGCGAGCCACTTCTTTAGGTCGGCCATTGCGCCATCCTTGAGCGTGTAGATGCGCACGCGTGCGTCAAACTCCGGGTGCGTCTCCTCAACCAGGCCGCTTTGCTTCAATTCGCGCAAATGCCGGCTCATCGCCGGGGCGGGCAGACCCAGCGCTTCCGCTAACTCGCCGGCGCGGCGCGGGCGCTGACCGAGCAGCTCGACCGCGCGCCGCCGATGCGGATCGGCGAGCGCGGCGAGTGTCTGATCGATGTTGCGTTTAGCGCTCACAGACGCCTCTGCGTCCGCACGCCGCCACCCATGGCTTTGTCCCATTCGGCCGGCGTCATTTCCTGGACGGTGACGCCAAATGTCCAGATGTGACCTTCACCGTCGCGCGCGCGATAGGTGCGATCGCCGTAGAATTGCGTGTCCGGCTCTTGCAGGATTTCAGCGCCGGCCTTGCGCGCCTGCGCGCAATGGGCGTCGATGTCGGCGCCGCGTTCGAGTTGGACGTGCACCGTTTGTGTGTTCTTGCCGCCGACGGACTTCGGACTTTTATGGTCGGCGCTCCATTCGTTGCCGATCATCACGACGCTATCGCCGTACTTCATCTCGGAATGGGCAATGTTGTCGTTCTCATCGAGGATGACCATGAGCGGCTCGAATCCGAACGCCTCCTCCAGCCAGCGAAACGCCGCTTTCGGATCGAGATAGCAAACCGCGCTCGAAAGCCCTTTGGGGCGGTACAGATCAGACATGGCGATCTCCTGCTCTATTCGCCAATATTTCTGCTTTTGTGCAAGTATCGAGTCAAGGCGAAACGCCGCCCTTTGCGGACACGTAATCTCAATGAGCGAGCGCCGCGCCGGTATCGGCGGGATCGCCCTGGTTCGGTTCGGGCGTGACGCCGATCAAGCGCGCCAGCAACGGATACACCGACACGTTCTCGAATGACGGCAACGTCGCGCCGCGGCGGAAGGCGGGGCCGTTGGCAATGAACACCGCGGCCATCTCCGGCGCCTGCGGATCCCATCCGTGGCCGCCCAACGCCGGCGTGGCGTATTGTTGAAGCTGCGTGCTGCGATAGCGCCAGCCGGTGTCGGCGAGGCAAACGATTGCGGGAATGCGGCGATGCTCGCTGTAGTCGAACCGCGCCGGAAGCTCCGACTTACGCCAGCACTCGCCGTGCTCACCGCGGCCGATCAGTGCTTGCTCAACAGCGGCCTCCTGACCAGGCAGGGGCTGAACCGCGGCGACCTGACCATCCCAAAGCACGTGCGCTTGTTGCGGGCTGATGCGCGGGTCAAGTTCAATAATGGCGTCGGCGGCTTGTGGCGCCATGCCATGATCGGCGGCGATGACGAAGTTCACCCGACCAGCGTAGCCGCGCGCGTTAAGCCCGGCGACGAGACGGCCGATGGCGGCGTCCACTTCGGCAATCGCGGCGTTGGTCTCAAGTGCGTCGGGACCGAAGCGGTGTCCGGCTGTGTCCACGAGATCGAAGTAGAGCGTGAAGAAACGTGGACGCTCTGCTTCCGGCACATCGAGCCAGGACAGCAGCACATCGGTCCGTGCAAATCCCGGCAACGATTGATCAAAGTTGCGCCAGCGCGACGGGCGCTGCCCGTGAATTTCGTATTCGCTGCCTGGCCAGAACATCGTGCCGGTGCGCACGCCTTGGCGTTCGGCCGTCACCCAGATCGGCGTGCCATCGGCCCACCAGATTTCATCGGACGCGACATTGCGATCCTGCAGCGTGAATACAGCGCCCGGACGCTGCGGATCTTCCATGCGGTTGTTCACCAGGCCGTGGCGTCCGGGATGCAGGCCCGTCACCAGCGTATAGTGGTTCGGAAACGTCACCGACGGAAAGCTCGGCCGCATTGATGCGCGCACGCCATCAGCGGCGAGTTCTGAGAGCGCCGGCGTGATGCCGCGGTCGAGGTAATCCGGGCGGAAACCGTCGAGTGAGATCAGAATCGTGACCGGCGCGACGGTCGCGGGCGTCGCTGGGCCTCCGCCATCACTCGTCGCGCAGGCGGCCAGGAGAAGAGCGGAGAGACCAAGAAAAAAGCGGCGCCAGATCATGGCGCCGCTCGTATTTCTTAGATGTGACACGCGTACGACGTATCAGTTCTCGGTGTACGCCTCTTCCGGACGCGGGCCGCTGTCCTGGCCGAGCGCGCTCTCGTCGCGATCAACAAGCTCAATCACCGCGAGAGGGGCGTTGTCGCCGTGACGGAAACCCGCCTTCAACACGCGGGTGTAGCCGCCAGCGCGCGCCTTGTAGCGCGGCGCGAGCGTTTCAAAGAGCTTCTTGGTTTGCGTTTCATCGCGCATGCGCGAGAGCACCAGGCGGCGCGAACCAAGGTCGCCCTTCTTGGCAAGCGTCACGAGACGCTCGAACACCGGACGAAGGGCCTTCGCCTTCGGCAGCGTGGTCACGATTTGCTCGTGCTTGATCAGCGAAGCCGCCATGTTGGCGAACATCGCCTGGCGGTGGCTGGCGGTGCGGCCGAGCTTCTTGTGTCCTGAACCGTGACGCATTGTTCTTTCCCTGGGAGTTGGGAATAGGGAATTGGGAGTTGGGATGAAAGCGCGCCGCGCCTATTCCCTATTCCCCATTCCCTACTCCCTCAAATTTGGTCTTCGTACTTCTTGGCGAGATCTTCGATGTTGTCCGGCGGCCAGTTCTCGACCGCCATACCCAGATGGAGACCCATCGAGGCGAGGACTTCCTTGATCTCGTTGAGCGACTTGCGGCCGAAGTTCGGGGTGCGAAGCATCTCGCCTTCCGACTTTTGGATCAGATCGCCGATGTAAACGATGTTGTCGTTCTTCAAGCAATTCGCCGAACGAACGCTGAGCTCGAGTTCGTCGACCTTCTTGAGCAGAGCCGGGTTGAACGGGAGGTCCGGCTTGTCGCCGCCTTCCTTCTTCTGCTTCGGCTCTTCGAAGGTGATGAACACTTGCAGCTGGTCCTGCAGGATCCGCGCGGCGTACGCGATCGCATCTTCCGGACGCACCGCGCCGTTCGTCTCAACTTCGATGATCAGCTTATCGTAATCGAGAACCTGACCTTCGCGCGTGTTCTCGACGCGATAGGCGACGCGGCGAACCGGCGAGTAGATCGAGTCGATAGCGATGAGGCCGATCGGCGCGTCGTCCGGACGATTTTGTTCGGCCGGGACGTAGCCCTTGCCGTTGTTGATCGTCAGTTCCATGCGCAGGTTCGCGCCGTCGTCCAGCGTGCAGATGACGTGGTCTGGATTCAGGATTTCCATGTCGGAAACCGTCTGAATGTCGCTTGCCTTCACTTCGCCCGGGCCGGTCTTCGTCAGCATGACGCGCTTGGGGCCCTCACCACGCATGCGGATGGCGACTTGCTTGAGGTTCAGCACGATGTCGGTGACGTCTTCGCGCACGCCCTGGATCGAGCTGAATTCGTGGACGACGCCGTCGATTTGCACCGAGGTGATCGCCGCGCCTTGCAGCGACGAGAGCAGCACGCGGCGCAGCGCGTTGCCGAGCGTCAGGCCAAAGCCCCGCTCCAGCGGTTCCGCGATCAAAGTGCCACGCTTGGACGCGTCGTACGCGTGCTCAATGACGGGCTTCTTCGGGCGGATCAGTTCAAGCCAATTCTTTTCGATCGACATTCAGTTCATCCATCAACGAACGCGCCGGAGGGAGGACGCGCGCTCCTGGAAATTCCGTTTAGACGCGGCGGCGCTTCGGCGGTCTGCAGCCATTGTGTGGGATCGGCGTTACGTCGCGGATCGACGTCACCGTGAAGCCCACCGCTTGCAGTGCGCGCAGCGCGCTTTCGCGGCCCGAGCCCGGACCGGACACGTTCACTTCGAGCGTGCGCATGCCGTGCTCCATCGCCTTGCGGCCCGCATCCTCGGCGGCGACCTGCGCGGCATACGGCGTCGACTTACGCGAGCCCTTGAAGCCCATCGTCCCGGCGCTCGACCACGAGATCGTGTTGCCTTGCGCGTCGGCGATGGTGATCATCGTGTTGTTGAACGACGCCGCGACGTGCGCGACGCCGGTGACGATGTTCTTACGCTCACGCTTTTTAACGCGCGTGGATTCCTTAGCCATTGCGGCGTGTCCTTACTTCTTGGTCGCTTGTTTCTTACCGGCGATTGCCTTCGCCGGGCCTTTGCGCGTGCGCGCGTTCGTGTGCGTGCGCTGACCGCGGACCGGGAGGCCACGGCGGTGACGCAAACCGCGATAGCAGCCGAGATCCATCAGGCGCTTGATGTTCGTTGCGGTTTCGCGACGAAGATCGCCTTCAACCGTATAATCACGATCGATGGCTTCGCGGATTTGGAGAACTTCAGCGTCGGTCAGCTCGCTCACGCGGCGCTCCGGCGAGATGCCGACTTTCTCAGTGATTTCCTTGGCGTAGTGTTGGCCGATCCCGTGAATGTACTGCAGCGCGATGACCACGCGCTTCTGGGTCGGGATGTTTACGCCGGCGATACGAGCCATGAGGCCAATGCTCCAAAACGCAATAGACGCGGATGCCGCCCGGCCGCCCTCTAAGACAAGGTGGGGCCGGTGGACATCGCGCGTTGGGTGTTCGCGAAGTTGGCGGTTATAGCGGGGCGAAATGCCGCGTCAACCGGCGGAAACGCGATCCTGTTGCGGCGTTTCGGCCGCTTCGGAAGCGTCAAATCGTGCGCGCGCCGCCTCTATACAAGGGGTGTGCTCGATCGCCCATTGGCCGAGCGCTGAAACCGGGATCAAGAGGTCGCGGCCGAGCTCGGTAAGCGCATAATCCACCCGAGGCGGCACGCTTGGGGTCACGGTTCGGCTGACGAGACCATCCCGCTCGAGGTTGCGGAGGGTCAGCGTCAGCATGCGCTGCGAGATGCCATCAATGATCCGCTTGATTTCATTGAACCTTCTAGGCCCCTCACCCAGACGCTGAATGATCAGGACGCTCCATTTATCCCCGATGCGGTTCAGGATGCCGCTAACAGCCCGGCAGTCATGGGACTGAATGTCAGAGACACGGGTGTGACCTGGTGAAGTCGCTGTGCGTTCTTGAGCGGTTTTCATAGGCACTCATATAGCCCTGGTTACTAACCGTTACTAGGGGATCAAAAATGACCACCAAAGTCGCCGTCATCGTCGGCAGCCTCCGCAAAGGCTCCGTGAACCGCGTATTCGCCCAGGCCCTGGCGAAGATCGCACGCCCAAAGCTCGACCTCCAGATCGTCGAAATCGGCGACCTGCCCCTCTACGACCAGGACCTTGAGGCCGAACTCCCGGCCAGCGTCGTCCGCTTCAAGAGCCAGATCGAAGGCGCCGATGCAGTGTTGTTCGTGACGCCGGAGTTCAACCGCTCGTTCTCAGCGGCGATCAAGAACACGATCGAATGGGGTTCGCGCCCGTGGGGCAAGAACTCGTGGGCCGGCAAGCCCACCGCCATCGTTGGCGCGACGCTCGGCGCTGTCGGCACCGCCGCCGCGCAATCGCAGCTTCGCTCTGTCGTGAGCGCGACGGGTGCGGCGCTCACGGTGCATCCGGAGATTTACCTCAACTATCGCGATGGCCTCATCGTCGATGGCGAAATCACCGACGCCGCGTTCGTTGGTCTGCTTGAAGATTGGACGACGAAGTTCGCGGATTGGATCGCGCGGCTGCGTCAGCCGACGCTCAGCTTCTAGAGCAACAATATGGACCGCCGGCGTCCCGCCGGCATGCACGAACTTATCCAGGTTGGAGCGCGCGGCTCCTGCCGCGCATGCGTCGCGGAGTGCTGCGCTCCACTTGCAAACGCTGGTGCATGCCGGCGGGACGCCGGCGGTCCATATTAATCCAGCGCGTCGGCGATGCTCTTCGCAACGTCCTCAATCCCGGCCATTCCATCGACGCCGCGGACTTTGCCCTGCTTTTCGTAGTACGGCACGAGCGGCGCGGTTTGCGCGAGGTACGCATCAAGGCGCACCTTGAAGCTTTCTGGATTGTCGTCGGCGCGACCCTCTTCGGCAAATCGCTTTGCGACACGGTTCAGCAGCTTTTGGGAATCCACTTCAAGACGCACGACGCGATCGATCTGCTTGCCGTGCTTGGTCAGCATCGCATCGAGCGCTTCAGCCTGGGCGACGGTGCGTGGAAAACCGTCGAAGATGAAGCCGGGCGCGCCTTCATTCTGCGTCAACGCATCTTCGATCAGAGCAATGACGATCTCATCGGACACCAGTGAGCCTGAATCCATGATCGCCGCGACCTTCAGGCCAAGCTCTGATCCGGATTTCCGCGCGGCGCGCAGCATGTCGCCGGTGGAAAGCTGAACGTAACCGCGTTCGGCCGTAAGACGCTTTGCTTGCGTGCCTTTGCCGGCAGCCGGCGGACCGAACAGGATCAGGTTCATTTCTTGACGATCCCGGCGCTGGAACCACGCAGCTTCGAACGCTTGATCAAACCTTCGTATTGGTGCGCGACCAAGTGCGATTGGATTTGCGCCACGGTATCGAGCGTCACCGAGATCACGATCAGGATCGAAGTGCCGCCGAGATAGAATGGCACGCCGGCATAGGCGATCAGCATTTCCGGCAGCAAGCAGACGATCGTGATGTAAGCCGCGCCGATAACGGTGAGGCGCGTCAGCACATAGTCCAGATATTCAGCGGTTTTCTTGCCCGGGCGAATGCCCGGCAGGAAGCCGCCGTACTTGCGCAAATTGTCGGCGGTTTCTTCCGGATTGAACACGATCGATGTGTAGAAGAAGCAGAAGAAGATAATGCCGAGCGCATAGAGCGCCATGTGGCCGGGCTGACCGTAGCCGATATAGCCCTGCATGATGTTGACCCACTCGGGGGCGTTCGCGCCCATGCCGAGGAAGCCAATGATCGTCGTCGGCAGCATAAGCAGCGACGACGCGAAGATCGGCGGAATAACGCCAGCCGTGTTGATTTTGAGTGGCAAGAATGAGCTCTCGCCCATGAACATGCGATTGCCCTGCTGGCGCTTCGGGTACTGAACCACCAGGCGCCGCTGCGAGCGCTCCATGAAGACGATGAAGCCAACAGCGGCGAGAAGCACAACGCCGATCGCCAACACCGCAAAGCCGTTGACGTCGCCGGTGGCCGCAAGCGCCAGCGTTTGCATGATCGTGCGCGGCAGGTCCGCGACGATGCCTGCAAAGATGATGAGCGAGATGCCGTTGCCGACGCCGCGCGCCGTGATCTGCTCGCCGAGCCACATCAGGAACATCGTGCCGCCGGTCAGCGTGATCACCGTCGATGCGACGAAGAACCAGCCGGGATTGCTGACGACGCCGGCGCTGCCCTGCAGACCCATGGCGATGCCGTAGGACTGAACCACCGCCAAAAGCAGCGTGAGGTAGCGCGTATATTGGTTGATCTGTTTGCGGCCGACTTCGCCTTCCTTCTTCAAACGCTCGAGCGACGGGATCGACGTCGACAGAAGCTGCATGATGATGGAGGCCGAAATGTACGGCATCACGTTGAGCGCGAAGATCGCCATACGCTCAACGGCGCCGCCGGAGAACGTGTTGAACATGCCGAGGATGCCGCCGGCTTGTTGCTGGAAGGCGTTCGCGAACGCGGCTGGATCAATGCCCGGGATCGGGATGAACGTGCCGATGCGATAAACGATCAACGCTATGATCGTGTACCAGATACGCTTTTGTAGCTCGGTGGCCTTTGCGAACGCCGCAAAGTTGATATTCGCGGCTAGTTGTTCTGCGGCTGATGCCATGTGGGCGCGCTGCTCCGAATGTTATCCGGCGAGGCCGGAATACTCCCCCGTCCGGAGAGCGAACTTTAGGCTGCTGCTTCGTCCGCTGCAGGCGGATTAAGCAGTGTCACCTTACCGCCGGCCTTTTCCACGGCAGCAATCGCCGCCGCCGAAGCGCCAGAAACGGTGATGTTCACTTTGGCTTTCAGCTCGCCGCGCGCAAGGAGGCGCACGCCGTCTTTCTTACGGCGCAACACACCGGCCTCGACCAGCGTGTCTTCGGTAATCTCGCTCTTGGCGTCTATCTTCTTGTTATCAATGGCGTTTTGCAGCGTCGCCAGATTGATCCACTGGGTGCGTTTGCTGTTGAGCGCGTTAAAGCCGCGCTTCGGCATACGCATATGGAGCGGCATCTGGCCGCCTTCGAAGCCATTGATGGACACGCCACGACGGGACTTCTGGCCCTTAACGCCGCGTCCGCCGGTTTTGCCCTTGCCCGAGCCGACGCCGCGCCCGACGCGCATCAGCTTCTTGGTTGAGCCTGGATTGTCGGCCAGTTCGTTCAGTTTCATGTCGGCTACGCTCCCGGGATCACGAACTTCGGGACTCTAATCCCAAAGCACGGTCCCTAATCCCTTAGTTCACGACTTCGACCAA
>JAEUMT010000005.1 GCA_016791365.1 Hyphomonadaceae bacterium
CGCCTGGAAGACATCCTGGAAGTGCTGAAGACGCTGACTGATCTGCGCGATGGCCGCGGCGAAGTCGATGATATCGACAACCTCGGCAACCGCCGTGTGCGCTCGGTCGGCGAACTGATGGAAAATCAGTATCGCATCGGGCTGCTGCGCATGGAGCGCGCGATCAAGGAACGCATGTCGTCCGTCGACATCGAAACCGTGATGCCGCACGATCTGATCAACGCGAAGCCGGCGGCTGCCGCCGTGCGCGAGTTCTTCGGTTCCTCGCAGCTTTCGCAGTTCATGGACCAAACCAACCCGCTCTCCGAGATCACGCACAAGCGTCGTCTCTCGGCGCTGGGCCCGGGCGGTCTGACGCGTGAGCGCGCGGGCTTCGAAGTCCGCGACGTGCACCCGACGCACTATGGCCGCATCTGCCCGATCGAAACGCCGGAAGGTCCGAACATCGGCCTGATCAACTCGCTGGCGACGCACGCGCGCGTCAACAAGTACGGATTCATCGAAAGCCCGTACCGCAAGGTGTCGAACGGCAAACCTTCGAAAGAGATCGTCTATCTGTCGGCGATGGAGGAGGCCAAGCACAAGATCGCGCAGGCCAACGCCATCATCGACGAGAAGGGCAACCTCACCGAGGAGTTCGTGCAAGCGCGTGAAAACGGCGAAGCGCAACTCATCGCGCGCGAAGAAATCGATCTGATGGACGTGTCGCCGAAGCAGGTTGTTTCGGTCGCCGCGGCGCTCATTCCGTTCCTTGAGAACGACGACGCCAACCGCGCGCTCATGGGCTCGAACATGCAACGCCAAGCGGTGCCGCTGCTGCGTGCGGACGCGCCGATCGTCGGCACGGGCATGGAAGGCACGGTCGCGCGCGATTCCGGCGCCGCCATCACCGCGCGCCGCACAGGCGTTGTGGAGCAGGTGGACAGCCAGCGTATCGTTGTGCGCGCGACGGAAGAGAAGGACCCGACGAAGCCGGGTGTCGACATCTATCGTCTGTTGAAGTTCCAGCGTTCGAACCAGAACACCTGCATCACCCAGCGTCCGATCGTGAAGGTCGGCGATCAGGTGCGTGAAGGCGACATTATCGGCGACGGCCCGTCGACCGACCTGGGCGAACTCGCGCTCGGCCGCAACGTGCTCGTCGCGTTCATGCCGTGGAACGGCTACAATTTCGAGGACTCGATTCTGATCTCCGAACGCATCGTCAAAGACGACGTGTTCACCTCGATCCACATCGAAGAGTTCGAAGTCGCCGCCCGCGATACCAAGCTCGGTCCGGAAGAAATCACCCGCGACATCCCGAACGTCGGCGAAGAAGCGCTTCGCAACCTCGACGAAGCCGGCATCGTGGCGATCGGCGCCGAACTCGAGCCTGGCGATATTCTCGTCGGCAAGGTGACGCCGAAGGGTGAAAGCCCGATGACGCCGGAAGAAAAGCTGCTGCGCGCCATCTTCGGCGAAAAGGCCTCGGACGTGCGCGACACGTCTTTGCGTTTGCCGCCTGGCGTGAACGGTACGGTCGTCGAAGTGCGCGTGTTCAACCGCCACGGCGTCGACAAGGACCAACGCGCGCTGCAAATCGAGAAGGAAGAAATCGAACGCCTTGCGAAGGACCGCGACGACGAACTCGCGATCCTCGAGCGCAACATCTTCGGCCGCCTCCAGGAAATCCTGATCGGCAAGCAAGCCGCGTCAGGCCCGAAGGGCTTCAAGAAGGGCGAGATCACCGCCGAAGGCCTCGAGCCGTTCTCGAAGGGCCAATGGTGGCAGTTCGGCATCGAAGACGAAGCCGGCATGGCCGAGATCGAAGGTCTGAAAAAGCAGTATGACGACGCCAAGAAGCGTCTCGATGCGCGCTTCTCGGACAAGGTCGATAAGCTCACCCGCGGCGACGAACTGCCGCCTGGCGTGATGAAGGTCGTCAAAGTGTTCGTCGCGGTGAAGCGCAAGCTGCAGCCGGGCGACAAGATGGCCGGCCGTCACGGCAACAAGGGCGTTATCTCGAAGATCGTGCCCGTCGAAGACATGCCGTTCCTTGATGACGGCCTGCATGTCGACATCGTTCTGAACCCGCTGGGCGTGCCGTCGCGCATGAACGTCGGTCAGATTCTGGAAACGCATCTGGGCTGGGCCTGCGCCGGCATCGGCAAGCAGGTTCGTCACGCGCTCGAAACCTTCGAACGCGACGGCGACCGCAAGCCGCTCGAAGCCAAGCTGAAAGACGTTTACGGCAAGGAAGAACTGCCGAAGACGACCGAAGAGCTGAAGGAGCTAGCGCAGAACATCTCCAAGGGTGTTCCGATCGCGACGCCGGTGTTCGACGGCGCCAAGGACAGCGACATCCGCGCGATGCTGAAGGATGCAGGCTTTGCCGAAACCGGCCAGGTCATGTTGAAGGACGGCACGACGGGCGAGACGTTCAAGCGTCCGGTCACTGTCGGCTACATCTACATGCTCAAGCTGCACCACTTGGTGGACGATAAGATCCACGCGCGCAGCATCGGCCCGTACTCGCTCGTCACCCAGCAGCCGCTGGGCGGCAAGGCGCAGTTCGGCGGTCAGCGCTTCGGCGAAATGGAAGTGTGGGCGCTCGAAGCTTACGGCGCGGCGTACACGCTCCAGGAAATGCTGACGGTGAAGTCGGACGACGTCGCCGGCCGGACCAAGGTCTATGAGGCGATCACGCGCGGTCACGACACGTTCGAAGCGGGCATCCCCGAATCGTTCAACGTGCTCGTGAAGGAAATGCGCTCGCTCGGCCTCAACGTCGAACTGGTCGACGGCACGCGCCTGAAAGCCGCCGAGTGAGTCACGCGGTGAAGACATTTGCTCCCCCGCTCGCGGGGGAGCTGTCAGCGAAGCTGACTGAGGGGGCGGGCCAAGCGCGATCGTTTGAAGATTGCGCGCGCGTCGCCCCCTCCGATCGCTTCGCGATCACCTCCCCCGCAAGCGGGGGAGGAAACAAGTTTGAGGGAGAACTCCCAGAATGAGCGCCATGAACCAAGAGCTGATCAACAACACTTTCGGCAACAACCAACCGCCGGCGCCTGTGTTCGATCAGATCAAGATTTCGATCGCGAGCCCCGAACAGATCAAGTCGTGGAGCTTCGGCGAGATCAAGAAGCCTGAAACGATCAACTACCGCACGTTCAAGCCGGAACGCGACGGTCTCTTCTGCGCGCGCATCTTTGGCCCGCAGAAGGACTACGAATGCACCTGCGGCAAGTACAAGCGGATGAAGTACAAGGACATCATCTGCGAAAAGTGCGGCGTGCAGGTCACGCTGGCGCGTGTTCGCCGTGAGCGCATGGGCCACATCGAGCTTGCGGCGCCGGTCGCGCATATCTGGTTCCTGAAGTCGCTGCCGAGCCGCATCGCGCTGATGCTCGACATGGCTTTGAAGGACATCGAGAAGGTTCTGTACTTCGAACAATATATTGTTCTTGAGCCGGGCCTGACGCCGCTCGAAGCCAAGCAGCTTCTCACCGAAGAAGATTATATCCGCGCGCAGGACGAGTACGGCGAAGACAGCTTCACCGCCTCGATCGGCGCCGAAGCCGTGCGTGAATTGCTGATGGCGCTCAACCTCGAAAAAGAGGCTGAGCAGCTGCGCAAGGAAATCGCGGAATCGACCTCGGAGTTGAAGCCGAAGAAGCTGGCGAAGCGCTTGAAGCTCGTCGAAGCGTTCATCCGTTCGGGCAACAAGCCGGAATGGATGATCCTGACGATGGTGCCGGTGATCCCGCCGGAACTGCGTCCGCTAGTGCCGCTCGATGGCGGCCGCTTTGCGACGTCGGACCTGAACGATCTCTATCGCCGCGTCATCAACCGCAACAATCGCTTGAAGCGGCTGATGGAGCTGCGCGCGCCGGACATCATCATCCGCAACGAAAAGCGCATGCTGCAGGAAGCTGTCGATGCGCTGTTCGACAACGGCCGCCGCGGCCGCGTCATCACGGGCGCCAACAAGCGGCCGCTGAAATCGCTCGCCGACATGTTGAAGGGCAAGCAAGGCCGCTTCCGTCAGAACCTGCTCGGCAAGCGCGTCGACTATTCGGGCCGTTCGGTCATCGTCGTCGGTCCGGATTTGAAGCTGCACCAGTGCGGCCTGCCGAAGAAGATGGCGCTCGAACTCTTCAAGCCGTTCATCTACGCGCGCCTCGACATTAAGGGCCTCTCGGGCACCGTGAAGCAGTCGCGCCGCATGGTCGAAAAAGAGCGTCCGGAAGTTTGGGACGTGCTCGAAGAAGTTATTCGCGAGCACCCCGTGCTGCTGAACCGCGCGCCGACGTTGCACCGTTTGGGCATCCAGGCGTTCGAACCGAAGCTCATCGAGGGCAAGGCGATCCAGCTCCACCCGCTGGTTTGCGCCGCGTTCAACGCTGACTTCGACGGCGACCAAATGGCCGTGCACGTTCCGCTGTCGCTCGAAGCGCAGCTGGAAGCGCGCGTGCTGATGATGTCGACCAACAACATCCTCTCGCCGGCGAACGGCAAGGCGATCATCGTGCCGTCGCAAGATATCGTTCTGGGTCTCTACTATCTTTCGCTGATGAAAGAAGGCGAGCCGGGCGAGGGCAAGCTGTTCGGCTCGATCGGTGAAATTGAGTCGGCGCTCGAAGCGGGCGTCGTCACGCTGCACACCAAGATCAAGGCGCGCTACGAAACCGTCGATGCGGACAACAAGCCGATCCGCAGCACGATCGACACCACGCCTGGCCGTATGAAGTTGGCCGAAGTGCTGCCGAAGCACCCGAAGGTCAGCTACAAACTTCTGGATCAGACGCTGACCAAGAAGGAAATCGGCAACCTGATCGACAACGTCTATCGGTTCTGCGGTCAGAAGGCGACGGTGATCTTCGCCGACCGCATGATGCAGCTCGGCTTCAAGGAAGCCGCGCGCGCCGGCATTTCGTTCGGCATGGCTGACATGGTCGTGCCGAAGGCGAAGGAAACGCTCGTCGAAGACACGCGCAAGCGCGCGTCGGAATACGAGCAGCAATACGCCGACGGCCTCATCACCAAGGGCGAAAAGTACAACAAGGTTGTCGATGCCTGGTCGAAGTGCACCGACAAGGTCGCTGACGCTATGATGGAAGAAGTCTCCAAGCCGGCCCGTGGCAAAGACGGCCGGCTGGGCGAACTCAACTCCGTCTTCATGATGGCGCACTCGGGCGCACGTGGTTCGAAGAACCAGATGAAGCAGCTCGCCGGCATGCGCGGCCTGATGGCCAAGCCGTCGGGTGAAATCATCGAGACGCCGATCATCTCGAACTTCAAGGAAGGCCTCTCGGTTCTTGAATACTTCAACTCGACCCACGGCGCCCGTAAGGGCCTCGCGGACACCGCGTTGAAGACCGCGAACTCGGGTTACCTGACGCGTCGTCTGGTGGACGTTGCGCAAGACTGCATCATCACCGAGGAGGATTGCGGCACGCAGGAAGGCATCCAGATGACGGCTGTCATCGATGGCGCCGACATTGTCGTCTCGCTCGCCACGCGCATCCTCGGCCGCACCGCGGCTCTGCCGATCAACGATCCGAGCTCGGGTAAGCAATTGGTTCCGGCCGGCGGCTTCCTCGATGAAGACACCGTGCAGATGCTTGAGAAAGCCGGCGTGCAGGCTGTGAAGGTCCGCTCGGTGCTGACGTGCGAAACCCGCACGGGCGTTTGCGGCGCCTGCTACGGCCGCGACCTCGCGCGCAACACGCAGGTGAACATCGGCGAAGCGGTCGGCGTCATCGCGGCGCAATCGATCGGCGAGCCGGGCACCCAGCTCACCATGCGCACCTTCCACATTGGCGGCGCCGCTCAGCTCGCGGAATCGTCAGTGATGGAATCGGCGCATGACGGCACGATCCACCTGATCGACCGCAACACGGTGAAGAACGCCCAAGGCGATCTCATCGTGATGAGCCGCAACATGAAGATCTCGGTCGTGGATGCCGACGGCAAGGAGCGCCAGAGCTTCAAGCCGCCGTTTGGCGCGCGCCTCAAGGTCGATGAGAAAGCGAAGATCAAGCGCGGCGACCGCATCGCCGAATGGGATCCTTACGCCACGCCAATTCTCACCGAAGTGGGCGGCAAGGTTCGTTTCGAGGACCTGACCGAAGGCGTCGCGGTTCGTGACGAATTCGACGAAGCCACCGGTATCTCGTCGAAGGTCGTTATCGACTGGCGTTCGACGGCGAAGGGGTCGGATCTGAAACCGGCGATCGCGGTGCTGAACGCCAAGGGCGTCGCGGTGAAGACCTACGCGCTTTCTGTCGGCGCCATTCTCTCGGTTGCCGACGGCGATGACGTCACGCCTGGCCAGGACCTTGCGCGTATCCCGACGGGTGGCGCGAAAACCCGTGACATCACCGGCGGTCTGCCGCGCGTTGCGGAATTGTTCGAAGCCCGCCGTCCGAAGGATCACGCGATCATCGCCGAAGGCGACGGCCGCGTGGAGTTCGGCAAGGACTACAAGAACAAGCGCCGCCTGCGCGTCGTGCCGGAAGACGAAAGCCTCGAGGCGATCGAGTACATGATCCCGAAGGGCAAGCACATTCCGGTGCAAGAAGGCGACTTCGTGAAGAAGGGCGATTACCTGCTCGACGGCAACCCCGCGCCGCAGGACATCCTCTCCATTCTCGGCGTCGAAGCGCTGGCGAATTACCTCGTTGAGGAAATTCAGAAGGTGTACCGCCTGCAAGGCGTGCCGAGTAACGACAAGCACATCGAGGTGATCGTTCGCCAGATGCTGCAGAAGGTCGAGATCATGGAAGCGGGTGACACCGAATTCCTGAAAGGCGAAGCCGTCGAAGCGCTCGATCTTGAAGATGAGAACCGCCGCGTGAAAGAACTGGGCCTCGCTCCGGCGACCGCGCAACCGATGTTGCTCGGCATCACCAAGGCCTCGCTGCAAACGCGCTCGTTCATCTCCGCCGCGTCGTTCCAGGAGACCACGCGCGTGCTCACCGAAGCTGCCGCTTACGGCAAGTCGGACACGCTCGAGGGCCTCAAGGAAAACGTCATCGTCGGCCGTCTCATCCCGGCCGGCACCGGTGGTCAACTCCGCCGTTACCAGAAGCTCGCCGCTGAACGCGACGCGCAACTGGCGATCGAACGCGGCGAAGACGCCCGCCTCGCGCAAACGGAAGCGGCCGAATAGAAGCCGACCGTACAGGGAAGAAACGTCAAAAACAAAACGGCCCGGGAGCAATCCCGGGCCGTTTTTCATGGAGCGCGGGCGTCCCCGCCCGCTTCCGTGGCCCGCGCAGTCTTCGACAAGCTCAGACTGACGCTACTTTTATTCGCGGCGCTTGAATTGGCGTCACCCTGAGCTTGTCGAAGGGCGACGCCACGCCGGGCCACGGAGGCGGGCGGGGACGCCCGCGCTCCATGGGTTTTACCAGACGCGGACGCGTTGGTCCGGCGCGAGGTATTGTGCTTGGCCTTCCTGGACGTTGAACGCCGTGTACCAGGCATCGATGTTGCGCACGGTGAGCGCGCGGAACATGCCGGGCGCGTGGCCGTCGGTGGCGATGCGGCCGCGCAGCGCCTCGTCGCGCATCTTGGTCGCCCAGGTTTGTGAGTAGGCGATGAAGAAGCGTTGATCGCCGGTCAGGCCGTCAATCACCGGAGCTTCGCGGCCGTTCAGCGAGGCGTGGTAGGCGTCGTACGCTGCTTGCAAGCCGGCGACGTCGGCGATGTTTTCGCCCAATGTCAGCGTGCCGTTCACGTGCAGACCAGGCAGCGCCTCGTACGCGTCGTATTGGCGAGCCAGGGCTTCGCCTTGGGTGCGGAAGTTCGCGAGGTCAGCGTCGGTCCACCAATTGCGCAGAGCGCCAGTGGAATCGAAGGCTGCGCCATTGTTGTCGAAGCTGTGGCTGATCTCGTGGCCGATCACCGCGCCGATCGCGCCGTAATTGTAGGCGGCGTCAGCCTGGGCGTTGAAGAATGGCGGTTGCAGGATGGCGGCCGGGAAGTTCAGGCCGTTCTGCACCGGCAGGTTCACGGCGTTCACGGTCTGCGGTGTCATCCACCACTCGTTGCGGTCCATAGGGTGACCAAGCTTTGCAAGCTGGTGAGCGTACTCAGCGCGTTCGCCGTTGATGGCGTTGGCGTAGGCGTCGGTCGCGGAGACTTCGTAGCGCGAATAGTCGCGCCAGCTATCGGGGTAGCCGACGCCGACGACGATGGTTTCAACCTTACGGAGCGCTTCGGCGCGTGTCGGTTCGGCCATCCAGGCGAGGCCTTGGATGCGTGCAGCGAAGGCGGTCTTGATGTTGTCGACCATGGTCCGCACTTCGTCGCGCGCCGAAGCAGGGAAGTAACGTTGCACATAGGCCTGACCGACGGCGTCGCCGAGATTGGCGCCGAGTGAATCAAGCGCGCGGCGGGCGCGATCGCGTTGCTGCGGCGTGCCGTTGAGCGTCGTGCCGTAGAACGCAAAATGCGCCTGATCGATCGTGGTTGGCAGCACGTCGGCGTGCGCGTTGATTTGGTGGAACGCGAGCCAATCTTTCCAGGCGTCTAGCGGTTGCGAGGCGACCAGGGCCGAAAGGCGGGTGATCGCGGCCGCGTGGTAGGCGGCAAAGCGCTGTTGATTGGCGAGCTGTGCGCCGGTCAGAAACGCCGTCCAGTCGATGCCGGGCGCGCGTTGGTTGAGTTCGGCGCGGCTCCAGACGGCGGCGGAGGATGGGATGTCCTCGCTTTGCTCACGCGTGACATGCCCGCGCGCGATCTGCGTTTCCAGGTTGAAGATGCGCTGCGCCCTGGCGGCGGCGTTGTTGACGCCAGCAAGCGTCAGCACGCGTTCAATGTAGGCGCGGTACTCCGTGCGCAGGCGCACCATGTCCTGATCGTTCGAGAGGTAATACTCCCGCTCGGGGAGGCCAAGACCGCCCTGCAGAATGTAGGGCAGCACTTCCCCTGGCGTCGCTAATCCCTGCGTGACGAAGACGCCGAAGAGATTTTCGGTGTGAAAGTTGGTGGCGTTGAGAGGGTCGACGTCGGCGCGGATTTGTTCGCCGAGCACGCGTGAAAGATCGGTGCGGTTGGCAATGGCGGCGAAGCGCGCGAGGTCGGCCTGCGCTGGCGCCATGCCTGCCGCGTCAATCGCCGCGGTGTTGATGTAGGCGTTATAATAGTTGGCGATCCGCGCCTCGTTGGTTCCGGCGGCCGGATTGGATTGCACGATGCCTTGCACCAGCTCGGTCGTCTGCCGCTCGGTTTCGAGCGAGGCGCGATAGAACGAGCCTATATTGGAGCGGTCGGCCGGGATTTCGGTCGCGCGCTGCCAGGCGCCGTTGGCGTAATTGTAGAAATCGTCGCCGGGGACGACGCTTGTATCCATCGCCGCGGTGTCGAGCCCGATCTGGGTGGGCGCCGCGTTACGGGCGCATGCGCCGCAAACCAAAACCGCACCTAAAGCGAGCGCGGACAAAAACCGGCTAGTCATGGGAACCTGGGTCCTTTGAGAATTGAACGCCCACGGCATAGGCGCGTGCGCCTTCGCCAGCAATCGGCGCCGGCGCCTGAGGGCCCACGGCGATCGTGAAATCGCGGGCCTTCGTCGCAAACAAAAACGGCCCAGGGAGCCCTTGAGGAACCCTGGGCCGTTTCCGGCGCGAGCTTTGCGCCGCTGTTAGTAGGCGTTGCGACCAACGCGGGCGCGGGCCGGGCGCCGCGTCGAACGCTGCGGCGCCGCCGCCTGTTCTTGAATTTCGGTTTCCGCGTAAAGCGCTGACAGCGCCTCGAACGTCAGTGTTGTCGTGTAGCTGCCAACCGCGGCGGGAGCGCCCGCGGGCATGTCGGCGCGGTGACGTGCGGCGATGATGTATTGGCCTGGCGCGTCAAACGTGAACGTCGCATTGCCGGCGGCGTCGGTGACGACGTAGCGGTCAAGTTTGGTTTCCGCGTCGCCAGCGGCGTAGATCACGACGGCGCTATTCGCCATCGGCGCGCCATCGAACAGCAATTGCACCTGGAAGCCCTGGCTCGCCAGCACCTGGTTCGGATGCGTGATCGGGCGGATCGCGAGACGGCCGATCGATTGATCGACGGCGGTGCGATTTGCCGCGCCGCGCGTGACGTAGGTGTCGGCGACCGTGATGGTTTGGAGCGTCGTCGTCTCGGCGCCCTCAGGCGGCGCTTCACTTGCGCCAAGCACCCGCCATTGACCGTTCTCGCCAACAAGGTTCGCGACCTGACCGGCGACTTCGCCAGTGGTGATGCGATAGGTGCCGCCGCGCGCCAGTTCCGCTTCAAGTTCGGTTGTGCCGGCTGGCGTCACAGCGATGCGGTCGGCGCTGACGGGCTGACCTTCGGGGCTCAGCACTGTGAGGCTATCGCCGAGCGCGATTGACGGTGTGAAGAATTGCGTTGCGTAAGAGCCTTCAACTTCCACTGAAGCCTCGGTCACCCAAAACTGTTCGGGCTTTACATACGATGTGTAAGCCGCCGCGGGTGTCGCCGCCGCCGCAAACATGGCAGCCGCCAAAACATATCTCTTCATCGATCTCACTCGCCTGTACACGGCGGGAACACATCCCGCTGATCCCTCGACTCTAAATCACACCAGAGCGCAGGGACTTTCAAGCCTGTAACACGCCTGTGAACTAGCGCGGCCGGTTATCGAGCAGCGCAAGCAGGCCGAAAAAGCTCACCACGGTGAACCATATGTAGAGGATGACGGCGCCAAGCCCAGCGGCCCAGAGCAGGATCAGGCCGATTCCAACGATTGCCGTGAGCCAGCCCAAGACCGCGAGAACCGCCAGTCCAATTGTCCACCAGAACGCCGTAAACCAAATGCGGGTTTGATAGGCGAGGTGCGAGCGCGCCAGCGGCCCCGCGCCATCGCGCGCCGCAAGCGCCCAGATGACGCCGAACAATGCAAAAATCGCCGCGCTCGGAATGCTCAGAAGATAAAGCACATAGACGATGAACGCCGACGAACGGCCTGGCTCGGACGCGGGAAGGGGTGTGTTGCTCATCGCGTGATGACCTTGCTCATGCTTTCGGCTTCTTCGCCAATGGATGCTTCGTTTCGACCAGTGTCTTCAGCCGACCTTCCGCTACGTGGGTGTAAATCTGGGTTGTGGCAATGTCGGCGTGACCCAGCAGCGTCTGCACGGTGCGCAAATCGGCGCCGCCTTCAACCAGGTGGGTGGCAAAGGCGTGACGCAGCACGTGCGGCGACACCCGCGCCGGACTGATGCCGGCTTTCACGGCCGCGGCCTCCAGTATCTGTGCGACACGCCGGCGCGTCAGCTTGCCGTCAGCCGCGCTCGCGGACGGGAACAACCACCGTTGCGCCTTCTCGCGCTGAGCTTCCGCCTTGGGCAGCGCGCTTGAGCGCGCTTCAACGTGCGCGGCGAGCGCTTCCAGGGCGTGCGTGCCGAGCGCAACGAGGCGTTCCTTGCCGCCCTTGCCTTCGATGATCATGTGATCCTGGCCCGGCCGCGGCGCCGCGCGCATGGGCAGAGATACGAGCTCGCTCACGCGCAGGCCCGCGCCATACAGCAATTCCACAATCGCACGGTCGCGCGGACTTTCGGTCGCGCTGATCAGCGCCTCGATTTCTTCGAGTGAGAGTGTTTTGGGCAGCGATCGGGCGCGTTTGGGCGGATCGAGGCGCGAGGTGGGATCATCGCCGCGAATGTTGTCCTGCAACAAGAAGCGATAAAACTGCTTGAGCGCGGAGATGCGGCGTCGCGCTGTCGCGGGCGCAAGGCCGCGCTTGGTCAGGCCGGCGACGTAGGCTTCGATCGCCTCGGGCGTTGCGGCGCGCAGGCCGCCCCGTACGCTGCCGCGCGCATCGTCCAAATCGCGGGTGTAGGCGTCGAGCGTGTTGGCGCGCGCCCCGCGCTCGGCGGAGAGCATTTCCAGAAAGGACTCGATCAGGGCTGAGTCGGACACCGACTAAGGCTAGCAGCAGAATCCACTAAAGTCCGTTTTGGCGCGCATTACAGTATGGCGTCAGCCCGGCGCGCCAGCGAGGATCGCCTCCGCCGCGATGCGGCGGGCTTCGTCTTCGAGACGCAAGCCGCGGAGCGCGCGGATGATGCGCTCTACCGATTCTGCGTCGAGACGCGCCGGTCCGCCTTCGCCGGCGGCGACGGCAGCAAGGAGCGCGCCTTCGCCGATCGCGCCGCGCTCAACGGCGGAGGCGAGCGCCAGCATCGCGCCGCTTTCAGCGCGAGCGCCGCCTTGGGGAGGATTGGCGAGCAGATACGCCTCGACCGAGCCTTCCATGGGTGCGCCGAGCGCCGCCAGGATTGCGACATCGCGCGCCGCGGCGCGCGCCTGTTGGGCGCCTGCGCGGTCGATGCGGCGCTGCATCGCCATCGAGCCTTGATCATTGCGCGCGCCGGTGAGCGCCACCAGAGCCGCGTCGAGCGGCGCGAGCGCGGCTTCATCGCCGCCGGCCTGGCGTGCGCTTGCGACGAGGCGTTGGCCGAGTTGTACGTCGCCCGTCCCCAATGCGGCGCGCGCAAAGAGGACAGCCGAGGCCGCGTCCGGCGCGCTTTGAAGCGCCGCGATGTCGGCTTTGAAGAAACGCGCGGCCGCGGCGAAGTCCGCATACGCCGTTGCCTGGCGCAGGACGCCGGCGATGGCGCCTGCCGCTTCGATCGAGCCGGGCGCCGCCGTGACCCGGCGCAGTGCTGTTGCGACGGGAGGCAATGCGGAGGTGATTTCCGCAGGTGTGGCGGCGAGGATTGTCCGCGCTTCGCTGGCGCTGATCACGCCGCGGCGGAAGGCGAGAGCGGCGGCCTGCGCGCGTTGGGGTTGCGGTGACTGCTCGTTGCGCGCCAGGGCGACGAGCGCGAGCGTCGAAGAGTTCGCGAGCGGGTTCGGGCCCGGGCGCAATTGGCCTGCGATCGAAAGCTGTACCGCGAGCGAGTTGTCATAGCGCGCCGCTGGCGGACGTGCGCCGGGAGCGCCGCCGGCCGCGGCGACAGCGCCTGTGTACCAGGCGTCAGCGGCGTTCTGCGCGCGTGCAAGTTCAAGCGCTAAGTCCGACGCGGCGCGATCGCCGGCCGCCGCCGCGCAATACGCGCGCAGGCGCAGCAGGAATGGCGGTGCCTGTTCGCCGACGGTGGCGGCGCGGCCGCGATTGCACGCCTGCGCGCGTTGGTTGCGCGCGAGCTCAGCTTGCGCCGCGTATTGCGCGATCGCCGGATCTGTGGATGCGCGCCCCGCGCCGGACGCCATTGTCGCAAGTTCGTCGGCCGCGCCCATTTTGCCGAGCGCTTCGAAGCGCTCGCGCGCGGCGGCGTCCGCATCGCCGCGCGGCGCATCCGCGCCCGAGAGCAATACGCGTCGCGCCAGCGCGAAAGTCGCCGGTGACTCGTAAACCGCCGGCAGGCGGTCGAACGCCAGCGCCAGGAACGCAGGATCGGAGCGGCTCCAGATGTCGCCAGGCAACGCGCCGTTCGCACGCGAGAGTGCGCCGACAGTCCACGCATTGAGCTCGCTGATCTGTTGCTGCTCGATTGGCGCCGGCTCCTGCGTTTGCGCGTAGGCGCATACGGGAAGCAGCACGCCGGCGGTGAGCGCGAGCGCGAATGAGCGGGTAACCATGTTCGTCATTCCTTGAAGGCGTCCTGCACTTCGACACTGATCTGCTGCGGGGCCGGCGCGAGCCTGTCGGCCTGGCCGATAAAGAACACGAACAGACCGATGACCGCGGCGGCGCATACGCCAATCGCGGCGTACCCCACCTGCGGTGGCATTCGCCGGCTGAACGAAGATCGCCTGCGTCTGCGTCTATACATGCCCTCGTTTGGCCCCTGCCGTTGCGAGCGGACGAGATTGCCCCCAAAATGTGGCGAAGTTCTAACCCGGTCCGCGCTTAACCTTGTTCGGACCTTTTGAGGTGATTCGTGGTTCGGCCGGAAAGCAGCGATGTCGGTGAGCGTGCGGACGCCGCTGTCGAGCTGCGTCGGCAGGCGGCCGGTATCGCGCCTGGGCGTACGGTGGCGCTGGTCGGGCTCATGGGGGCAGGCAAGACCACGATTGGCCGCCGCCTCGCGCAGGCGCTCGACCTGCCGTTTGCGGATGCCGACGAGGCGATTGTTGCGGCCGCGGGTCGTTCCATTGAGGATATCTTCGCCGAGCGCGGCGAGTGTGAGTTCCGCCGCGGCGAGCGGCAGGTCATTGCGCGCCTGCTTGATGGCCCCGCGCATGTGCTCGCGACAGGCGGCGGTGCGTTTATTGATCCGCGCACGCGTGCATTGATGAAGGAACGCGCCATTTCGATTTGGCTGAAAGCGCCGCTAGATGTGTTGATGAAGCGGGTGGCCAAGCGCGATCATCGTCCGCTGCTCAAGGAGGATGATCCGCGCGCCGTGATGCAAAGACTGATGGACGAACGTTACCCGATCTACGCCGAAGCCGATCTCACGATCGAAACCGGCAGCGGCCCGCACAACAGCGCTGTCGCGCACATTCTCACGGCGCTGCGCGCGCATTTGCAGGTGACGCCGTGAACACCATACGCGTCAAACTCGGTGAGCGCAGTTATGACGTTCACTCCGGCGCGAACCTGCTTGCGTGCGCAGGCGAACTCATTGCGCCGTTCGCGCCGGGCAATCGCGTATTCATCATCACCGATGAGACGGTTGCGCGTCTGCACCGTCCCGCGCTGGCGGCGTCGCTGGACGCCGCCGGGCTCAAGAATTGGACGATAACGCTGCCGCCTGGCGAAAGCGCCAAGAGCTATACCGGGCTTGAAATGGTCACGCGCCATTTGCTTCAGGCTGGTGTGAGCCGCAGCGATCTTGTCATCGCCTTCGGCGGCGGCGTGATCGGCGATCTTGCCGGGCTTGCCGCGGGGCTTGTCAAACGCGGCGTCGATTTCGTGCAGATCCCGACGACCTTGCTGGCGCAAGTGGATTCGAGCGTCGGCGGCAAGACCGCGATCGATACGCCGGAGGGCAAAAATCTCATCGGGCTCATTCACCAGCCGAAGCTAGTCATCGCCGATCTCGACGTGCTCGCGACGTTGGACGATCGCCAGATGCGCGCCGGCTACGCCGAGATCGTCAAAGCGGCGCTTATTGGCGATGCTGAATTTTTCAACTGGTGCGAGGCCCATGCCGCCAAGCTGTTGCTTGGTGATTTCGAGGCGCTGCAGTTCGCCATCGCCACCGCGATCAGCTTCAAAGCGCGCATCGTTGAAGCCGACGAAACCGAGCAGGGCGTGCGCGCGCTGCTCAATCTCGGCCACACCTTCGCGCATGCGCTGGAAGCGCACTCCGCTTACGATGGCGCGTTGATGCACGGAGAGGCTGTCGCCGCCGGAACGAGTCTCGCGTTTCAGCTTTCCGCGCAGCTTGGCCTTTGCGCCGAGGATGACGCCGCGCGCGTGCGCGCGCACCTTGATCGCGCCGGCTTCGTCACCGATCTGCGCAAGCTCCCCGGCGCTCCTTATGACGCCACTAAACTCACCGCCCTGATGGCCGCGGACAAGAAGAACAAGGCCGGGCTTCTCACTCTTATCCTCGCGCGCGGCATCGGCCGCGCCTTCATCGACCGCGACGCGCCGGTCGATGTCGTCCTCGAACTGCTTCAACAAGAAACAAAATGAACCCGCTTCTCAGTCTTCTGGTGGCCTTTCTTCTGTTGGCCGCCAATGCGTTTTATGTCGCCGCCGAATTTGCGCTGGTGAAAGCGCGTGGCTTCCGCATCGACACGCTGGCGGAAGAGAACAAATTCGGCGCGGTGCTCACCAAGAAAATCCTCGCCAACATCGAGGCCTATCTTGCCTGTTGCCAACTCGGCATCACGATGGCGTCTCTTGGTCTTGGCTGGGTGGGTGAGCCCACCGTCGCCGCCATCGTCACGCCGCTTCTGCAGCCGCTTGGCATGAGCGAAGAGGCGATCCACCTCGTCGCCTTCGTCATCGGCTTTCTTGTGTTCTCGTCGCTGCACATCGTCATCGGCGAGCAAGTGCCGAAGACCTTCGCCATCCGCAATCCGGAGCCGGTTTCGCTTCTGATCGCCTATCCACTGCACTGGTCGTTTCTCGTATTCTACCCGCTGAACTGGGCGCTCAACGCCGCCTCGCGCGGCGTGCTGCGCGCGTTCGGCGTCCGCGAGGTTTCGCATCACGAAGTGCTGACGGGCGCCGAGATCGAGAGCATTGTCGACGTTTCCGCCGAGCAGGGCGCGCTCGACATGAGCGTCCGCGATCGTTTGCGCGGTTCACTCGATCTCTCCGAGCTTTCGATCGCCGACGTGATGATCCATCGCAAGGCGATCAAGTCGCTCGATATCGATCTGCCGCCGCGCGAAATCCTCGCCCAGGCGATGAGCTCGCCGCACACGCGCCTGCCGCTTTACAAGGACGAGCCCGACAACATCGTCGGCATCCTGCATGCACGTGACCTGCTGCGCGCGATTTCAGAATTGGGCCGCGACGGCTTCGACGTGCATGAAGTCAAGCGCGATGCGTGGTTCACGCCGGTCACGACAAGCGCCGAAGATCAGCTCGCCGAATTTCTGCGCCGCCGCGAACACTTTGCTCTGGTGGTGGACGAGTACGGCGCGCTCATGGGTCTCGTCACGCTCGAAGACATTCTGGAAGAGATCGTCGGCGACATCAAAGACGAACACGACATCGCCGTCCAAGGCGTGCGCCAACAGCCCGACGGCAGCGTCAACGTAGATGGCAGCGTCCCCATCCGCGATTTGAACCGCGCGATGAACTGGGACTTGCCGGATGAAGAAGCCGTGACGATCGCGGGGCTGGTGATCCACGAAGCCCAAGCGATCCCGGAGCCGGGGCAAAGGTTCGCGTTTCACGGCTATCGGTTTCAAGTGCTGCGGCGGCAGCGCAATCAGCTGACTGCGCTAAGGGTGGAGCGCGAGGTGGAAGAGGGGATGGAGGGTGGTTAGTACTCACCGCCAATTGGTCCAATACCGAGCCGCCGAGCTGTGATCGCGATGCACGGCTCACTCCGCTAAGCCATTGAGCCGGCGCGCACGGCGTGGTCGTGCGCTGCGGCACGTGTCTTAATTTGCGCATTTTCACACCAACGTACGCGCTCAAGCTGTTCGGCGCCGAGACGTGCGTCGACGACATACCCGCGCAAGCCAAACACGCCATAGCCAACAGGCTCCGCCGCTCTTCCTTCTCCCGCATGGGCGGGAGAAGATGGCCCGGAGGGCCGGATGAGGGTGGGTCCCTAACGAGCGAAGCTCATCGTCAAACTCACCCCCTCATCCGATCGCTTCGCGACCACCTTCTCCCCCTCGCGGGGGAGAAGGGATAAGGTTCAGCCAATGCGAAACGAGCACTCCATCAAACGCGCACGCGCGATGCGCAAAGAGCCAACCAGCTCCGAAGAGCGGCTTTGGTCGATGCTGCGCGGCCGCCGCTATCGCGGCGCAAAATTCCGCCGCCAGCACGCCATCGGAATCTACGTCGTTGATTTCGCCTGCGTCGAACTCAAACTCGTCATCGAAGTCGACGGCCCATCGCACAACGATCCCGAACAAGCGGCGTTCGACGTTCAACGCACAAACGATCTCCAACGCTGGGGCTGGCGCGTGGCCCGCATCTCCAACGCCGAAGTCTATGCCCAAAGCGACGGCCTCTACGACTTTCTGGATCGTGCGCTGAATGGTGAGGGCTGAGAAAAACCCTCCTTCTCCCGCATGGGCGGGAGAAGGGAAGAGACGGCGTCAGGCTGTCACCACCACCGGCGCTTGCGGGGGCTTTCTTCCGATGAACGCAAACGCCAGCGCGCCAACGCAGAACAGCACCGCGCCAATCGTCAGTGCGAGATCATATGAGCCGGTTGCGTCGTGAATCTTGCCGAACGACACCAGCGCAACCGCCGTTGAAAGCGCGCCCGCCATCGCGATCACGCCGTAGATCGAGCCGTAATGCTTTAGCCCGAAGGTCCGGCTGATGAAATACGCGAAGAGATCGACTTCCGCGCCTTGTTGGGCGCCGATCATCGCCACGGCGAGCGCCGCGAGCGCAAACGACGGCTCGGGGATCATCAGCAGCACGATGCCAATTGCCGGCACCGCCGTCGTAATCGCGCCAACCCATCGCGGCGGAAAGCGATCGAGTGAATAGCCGGTGATCAGGCGCCCGACCAGCAGGCCCGCGGCGTAGATGGACATCACGATCGCCACGTCGCCGTCGCTGAGACCGGTATCGCTGACGAGCGGGGCCAATTGTCCGAGCACGCCAGAGCCGGGAATGTTGATGCATGCGATCGCGATGATCAGCAGCCAGAACCGCCCGCGCTTGAGCGCGTCGCGCAGCGATATGTCCGGCACGTTGAGGGGCGCGTGTTCGATATCATCGCTCACCTGCGTTGCTGTTTCCCTGGCCTTGCCGATCAGCGCCAGCGCGATTGGCATGCCGATGAGCGCCGTCAGCGCCGCCAGGGCAAGGAACCCCGCGCGCCAGCCAAACTCGGTGTTCACGTACATGAGCAAGGGCGGGGCGATCATCGCCGCAATCGACGTGCCCGCTGTCGCAAGGCCGAGCGCCAATCCGCGTTGGCGCATGAATGAGGCGATCACCGGCCGCGTGTAAACGATAGAGGAGGTGCCGCCGCCGAAGATCCCGCCCGCGACCATGAGCGCGACGTAGAACATGTAGGAGCCCGTCTGCATCGCGTTCAACGCATAGATGGACGCGAGTCCGATCGAGCAAATGATCGCGACGCGGCGAAAGCCGATGCGGTCGAGGTAGCGGCCAATGATTGGCAACGTCACCGCGCCGGCGGCGAACGAGATCATGCCGCCGACGCCAAGGTCGCCGCGCGACCAGCCGAACTCGTCGCCGACAGGTCCGATGAAGATGCTGGCGACGTAAAGGTAGAGCGCGACGCCGGTTCCCATGCCAGCCGCGGCGCCAAGTGCGATGCGCCAGCCATTGCGCCACTCTGCGATGTCAGCTGCGCTCATCGCGCGTGGGGTGTCGGCCATGGCGCCAGCACGCGGTCAAACGCGTGCGAGGTCAAGCGCTGAGTTCATTGTTGACGAGCGTCACCGATGACAGGCGTCACTCAGGCCGCGGCGACACGCGCTGTGTTCGGCTTGCGCGCCACGCCGCTTTCGAGCGTGAACGCCTCGCAACCTTCAGGCAGCGTCTCGCCGGCGCCGAGCAAGAGAACGCCATTCGGGCTCAGCGCATCAGCCACGCGGCGTAGCACATCGAGCCGTGTCTCCTGGTCGAACGAAGGCAGCACATGCGCAAGTACGATGATGTCGAACTGGCCGAGTTGACCGGGATGCTTCATCAAATTGTGCTGCTCGAACTTCACGCCGGCGCGCAAGCGATCGGAAATGCGCCAGAGATCGCCAGCCTTTTCAAAGTACCCGATCAGTTTCCTGATCGGCAGCCCGCGTTGAATTTCAAACTGCGTGTAGAGGCCGGCGCGCGCTTTATCGAGGAGCCGCTCGGAAAGATCCGTCGCAATGATCTCAGTCGATGGGTTGAGGCCCTCATTGCGCATTTCATCGACGATCATGGCGATGGAGTAGGCTTCCTGGCCCGTCGCGCAGCCCGCCGACCAAATGCGCACCCGCTCATGCCCGCGCTGCTTCAACGCTTCCGGCAGCAGCGTCGTCCGCAGTTTTTCAAACTGCGAGCGGTCGCGGAAGAACCGGGTATCGCTTTGCGCGAGGTTGTCGGCGATGGCGTTCCACAAGGCGCCGTCCGCGCGGATGCGCGCCGCGCCGATCAGCTCGGGCACGCTGGCAAAGCCCTCGCGCCGCGCCAGCGGCTGCAAACGGATCGAGATGGCGCCGGCCATATCCTTGGTCAGAACCGCGCCCGAGCGCGTTTTCACTTCGCGGGCAATCAGCGCGATCTCGGCGTCGTTCAGCATCAGATGAGGCCTGCCTCGGCGAATTTGGAATGAAGAATGTCGCCGTCGAACGGCTTCATCATGTATTCGTCGGCGCCTGCTTTCAGCGCTTCGGAAATGCGCTCGACATCGTTCTCTGTCGTGCAGAACACCACTGTGGGTTTATCGCCGCCCGGCTCCTGGCGAAGCTGGCGCAGGAAATCGATGCCGCTCATCACCGGCATCGTCCAATCGAGCAGGATGGCGTCCGGCATGCGCCGGCGCACCGCCTGCAGCGCTTCCAGGCCGTCAGCGGCTTCCTCAATCTCGAAGCGCATGTCTTCGAGAATGCGGCGCGCGACTTTGCGGATTACGCGGCTGTCGTCGACGACAAGGCAGCGTCTCATGTGGCGAACTCCATCGGATTCCTATCCGACAGTGGCTAGCCCCGGTTATTGTGGAGTTAATTTGTGTTTACGGAGCGACGTCAGTCTTCGACAGGCTCAGACTGACGCATCACCCACCGGCGTCGCCCTGAGCTTGTCGAAGGGCAGGAAATCAGAGCTGAAACGAAGCCGAGCGCGCGATGAGCTCGATCTTGTTCTCGGTCTCGCCAGGGGTTTCGCGGGCCGAAAGCTCGACGCCGCCTTGGCGGGCGAGAAGGCCGGTCAGCGTCGGCTGGATGGTGTGGCCGTTCAAATCGTCGCCTTCGCCCTTGAGCGCGGCGAATGTCGCGTCCTTAAGTTTGCCGCGCGGGCCGGTGGCGGTGACGACGACTTCGCCCACGTCGCCTTGTTTCGAAGCCGTAATTTCGACTTTGCCGCCGCGTGGTAGGCATTCGTTGGCGATCAGCAACAAATTCACGATCACCCGCACCGCCGGACGGGGCATCTTCACCGCCGGCGCCGACCAGACCAATTCGGCTTTCAGCACGCTATAGAGCTTCGTTGCGACGGGGTGGCCTTCTTCAAGTTCGCTATCGCCCTCGGCCATCGCGCCGGCCATGGCGAAGCGGAAGAACTCAAGCTTCGCCCACGCTTTGCCGACGCCGTGATCCAGCAAGTTCAGCGCGTCCGGATCGGGCTTGCCGTCCCCGTCCTTGATCATCTCAAGGCCCTGAATGATCGCGCTCATCGGCTCGACCATGTCGTGGCAGATGCGCGATGCGACAAGCGCGGTCAGCTTCGTGTTCTCGATCATATCGCGCTCCGAATCGGGGAAGCGACCAACATAAATGATTCGAGCGTCCGGCGAGGGGTTCAAAGCCGACATAAAGGGCGCCACATGGGAGCCTTCTCTTTGAAAAGGTTGCGCTGATGGCGGCTGAGGCTGTGGCGGGCGGTGGATTAGGCCTCGAGCATGCGGTGGCGCTGCTGGGCACGGCTGTGATCGCGGCGCCGTTGTTTCGGCGGCTCGGGCTGGGTTCGGTGCTGGGTTACCTCGCGGCCGGCCTGGTGATCGGGCCGTTCGGGATCGGCATCTTCCGCGACCCCGAGGCGATCCTTCACGTCGCTGAGCTGGGCGTGGTGATGTTCCTGTTCATCATCGGTCTCGAAATGCGCCCCGCGAAATTGTGGGCGCTGCGCAAGGAGATTTTTGGATTGGGCGCCGCGCAAGTGGTGGCGTGCATCGTCTTGCTGTCGAGCGTTGGCGTCGCCGCCGGGTTGCCGTGGGCCGCGGCGGTGATTGGCGCTTCCGGTTTTGTGCTTTCGTCGACCGCCGTGATCATGAAGATGATGGACGATGCGGGCGAGACCTCGAGTGAAGCGGGGCAGCGCAACGTCTCCATTCTGCTGTTCGAAGATCTGATGATCGTGCCGTTGCTTGCCGCTGTCGCGGTGATCGCTGGCCTGACGCTGGGCGTCGATGAACATGCGCCGCCGCTTTGGCAGAGCGTCGCGCTGGGTGTCGGCGCGGTCGCGACCGTGTTTCTCGCGGGTCGCTTCGTCATCAATCCGTTCTTCGGCATTCTCGCGCGGTCCGGCGCGCGCGAGGTGATGACGGCTGCGGCGTTGCTGGTTGTGCTTGGCGCGGCGTTGCTGATGGATTTGGGCGGCCTGTCGATGGCGATGGGCGCGTTCCTTGCCGGCGTGCTGCTTTCGGATTCGACGTTCAGGCACCAGCTCGAGGCTGACGTTGAGCCGTTCCGGGGTATCCTGCTGGCGCTCTTCTTCATCAGCGTCGGTATGTCGCTGAACGTCACCGTGGTGCTGAGCGATTGGCGGCTGATCGCGGCGGGTGTTGCGTCCTTCATGGTGGTGAAGGCGCTCGGCATTTATGGCGTCGCGCGGTTGTTTGGCGCCGATCAACGGGAATCCATCCGTCGCGCGGCGCTGTTTGCGCAGGGCGGCGAGTTTGCGTTTGTGCTCTACGCAGCCGCGCTCTCCGCCGGGGTGATGGATGCGCGCATTGCGGCGGTGATGACGGCGATCGTTGTTATCTCGATGGCGCTGACGCCGGTCGTGGTGCTGCTGCTCAATCGCTTGACGCCCGCGCCCGAAGTCTCGCTGGATGGCGTCGAGGAGGCGCACGATCTCAACGGCCGTGTATTGTTCGTGGGCTTTGGCCGTTTCGCGCAGGTGGTCAGCCAAACCTTGCTCGCGCGCGGCGTCGATATTTCACTGATCGAGACGGACGTGGAGATGATCCGCGTCGCCGGCAATTTCGGGTTCAAGATCTATTACGGCGATGGCACGCGGCTGGACGTTCTGCGCGCCTCGGGCGCGGCGACGGCGGAAGCGATTTTGATCTGCGTCGACAAGCCGGAGACGACCGATCACATCGTCACCTTGATCAAATCGGAATTCCCGCACGCAAAGATTTTTGCGCGCTCCTTCGACCGTGGTCATTCGATGCGGCTGGTGAAAGCAGGCGTCGACTATCAGATCCGCGAACTCTTCGAGTCCTCGCTGACGTTCAGCGGCGCGGTGCTTCGCGATCTTGGCTTCTCCGATCTTGAAATCGCGGACACGATCGAAGACGTCCGCGAACGCGACGCGGAGCGGTTCGAGATGCAGTTTGCCGGCGGCATCGAGGCGGGGCGCGGCCTCTGGCGCAACAATACGACGACGCCGGAGCCGACGCCGTTCACGCGGCCGCGCCGGGAAGGGCGGGCGCTCAATGAAGAAGCGGCCGAGGTTTTGGAAGACCGCGAAGAGGCGGGCTGACCGGTTCCCGCAACGTAAACGGCGTGCGCGCGCAAATTTGCTGCTAAGCTGGCGGCGGAGGGATCGATGCGGGCTTTGGTTTTTGTTGCGGCTGTGATGCTGGCGGCGTGCGCGCCGCGCGCCGAGCCTGACCTCAATCCGTTCGCCGAAGCCTATGTGCGGCTCGCGCTGGAAATCGGCACGCACGAAGAAGGCTATATCGACGCGTATTATGGGCCGCCGGAATGGAAGACCGAGGCCGAGGCGTATCCGCGTTCAACCGCGGATTTGAAAGCGGCGACGGACGCACTGAGCGCGCAAATCGCGACGGCGCTAGCGGAGGCGCGCGATCCGGCGGTGCAGCGGCGTGCGCGTGCGTTGGCCGCCTATGTCTCAAGCGCGCGCTTTCGGCTCGATATGATTGATGGCGTGCGCGTGCCGTTCGCGGACGAGGCCGAGCGGCTCTTTGCTTTGCGGCCGGCATTGCGTCCACTTGAAAGCTATGACGCGGCATTTGAGCGGTTGGATGCGATTGTGCCCGGCGACGGCCCGCTCGCCGATCGCGTGCAGGCGCTGCGCAATCGCTACATCATCCCGCACGACAAATTGTTGCCGGTGATGCAAACGGCGATCGCGGAATGCCGGCGGCGCACCGCCGAGCACATCGAGTTACCGGCGAATGAGCGCTTTGAACTCTCGCTTGTCACAGGCCAATCGTGGGGCGCGTACAATTACTATCAGGGCGACAATCACAGTTTGATCCAGGTGAACACCGATCAGCCCATCTATATCGATGCGGCGATCGGCTATGGTTGCCATGAAGGCTATCCCGGACATCACGTGCAGGGGATTTCGGCTGAGCGTTTGTATCGCGAGCGCGGCTGGGTTGAGTTTTCGATCATGCCGTTGTTCTCGCCGCAGGGGCCGCTGAACGAAGGCGGCGGCAATTATGGCGTCGACCTCGCGTTCCCTGGCGAAGAGAAATTGGCGTTCGAGCGCGATACGTTGTTTCCACTTGCCGGTCTCGATCCGGCGACGGCGCCGGCATTAGCGGATTTGCTGGAAGCATTGCAGGACCTGCGCGGCGCGACGCTCACCGTCGATCAGATGTATCTCGATGGTCAGATTGATCGGGCGCGCGCGTTGGAGCTCATTCAGCGCTATGGCGTGACGTCGCGCGAGCGGGCTGAACGCAGCCTGGCGTTTGCCGATCACTACCGTTCATACGTGATCAATTATTCCTCAGGCGAGGATTTGGTCCGTGCTTACGCCGAGCGCGCGGGCGCCGATAACAATGCGCGTTGGCGCGCATACGAGAGCATACTCACACAACCAACGCTTCCAGAGGATTTGGCGCAATGAAACCCGAATTCCGCATGATCGATACCAACGGGATCAAGGTTCGCGCCGCGATCCAGGGTGAGGGGCCGTTGGTGGTGATGGTCCATGGTTTTCCCGAGAGCTGGTATTCGTGGCGTCATCAAATGGCGCCCCTGGCCGCCGCCGGTTTTACGGCATGCGCGATCGATGTGCGCGGCTATGGCGGCTCGGACAAGCCGCATGAGATTGAAGCGTACGCGATGAAGGAGATCGCGGCGGATGTGGCTGGTGTGATTGAGGCGTTATCGCCAGGCAAGCCGTCGGTGTTGATCGGTCACGATTGGGGCGCGCCGATTGTTTGGCACACGGCGGTGTTGCATCCAAAGCAAGTGCGTGCGGTCGCGGGCTTGAGCGTGCCGTGGTTTGGCCTGCCGCCGATGTCGCTCGATGCGCTGATCAAGATGATGTACATTGATCAGGGCAAGTTTTTCTATCAGGCGTACTTCAAGGACGAAGGCGTCGCCGAGGCTGCGTTCGAAGCCGATGTGCGCGGCGGATTGCGCAAGCTCTATTATGCGGGCAGCGGCGACTCTCAGGGATACTGGGGCGGCGTCGATAAAAAGCACGGCGATCATCTGCTCGATGGCTTGGAAGATCCAAACCCGTTCCCTTGGTGGATGACGCCGGAGGACATCGATTATTTCGTGAATGAGTTCACGAACTCGGGTTTTCGGGGGCCGATCAATCGGTATCGCAATCACACCCGTGATTTTGAGTACATGAGCACGGTTGAGGATCGCGTGATCCATCAGCCGTCTCTCTTCATCGTCGGTGAGAACGATCTGGTGTTGAAGATGTTCGGCGGCAGCGCTGACGCGGCGTTTGAGCGGATGCAGGCGAATACGTCCGACCTGCGCGGCTCGCACATGATCCCGAAAATCGGTCACTGGACGCAGCAGGAAGCGCCGAAGGAAACAACGGGGCTGATTATCGATTGGCTGGCGACGCTCTAGAGATAGGAAACGCCAATCCGAAATGGGCCTCATATCTATGGGTGATTGCGTTGTCCGCGAGGGTGCGCGGGCCCATATCAAGTGTGAGGAGATGCCCTATGCCGACCACCCGCAACGACCTGCCGGACAACACGCGTAAAGCCATGATCGCGCTTTTGAATGCGCGCTTGGCGGATGCGGTCGATTTGAGATTGTCGATCAAGGAAGCGCATTGGAACGTGAAGGGGCCGAGCTTCATCGCCCTGCATGAGCTGTTCGATCAGGTCCAGGCCCGCGTGGATACGTTCACCGATGACATCGCCGAGCGCGCGGTGTCGCTCGCGGGCTTTGCCGAGGGCACGCTGCAATCGGCGGCGAAGAACACCAACCTGCCGCCGTTTCCGACCAATCTCTCTGCGGGGCCGGACGTGACAAAGGCTGTCGCCGATCGGCTGGCTGCGTTCGGCAAGCTGGCGCGGGCCGCGATTGATGCGGCGGATGAGGCCGGAGATAAGGACACGGCGGACCTCTTCACCGGTGTGTCGCGGCAGATCGACAAGGATCTGTGGTTCGTTGAGGCGCACTTGCAGTGACAATATGGACCGCCGGCGTCTCGCCGGCCGGCACAGGCGCATGCCGGCGAGACGCCGGCGGTCCATATTAGAGCCGCGCCGCGATCTCGGTGATGACGTCGTAGGCGCTCATCACGTCAGCCTCGGTGCATTCGAACTGGCCGACCTGGAAGCGGATCGCGACGGCGCCGTCGACGCGGGTTTGCGTGAGATAGATGCGGCCGTCGGCGTTTATCGCCTCGACAAGCGCGAGGTTGAGATCATCGGGACTGGCGCTGCTCTTGCCGCGATAGCGGAAGGAGAAGAGCGAATAGTTGGGCTCGGTGACGATCTCGAACCCGGGTGTGGCGCGCAGTTTTTCACAAAGCGCGCGCGACCAAGCAATGTGATTGCGGATCATGGCGCGCAGCGCCTCTAAGCCGTAGGCGCGCAGCAAGAACCAGAGCTTTAGCGCGCGGAATTGCCGGCCAAGCGGGATGCCCCATTCGCTGTAGTTCACGACTTCGTCTTGGCCGAGCGTGTGGAGATAGTCGGGACGCGCCGCGAGCGTGCGGGTGAGCGTTGAAGGATCGCGCACAAAATGCGCGGTGCAGTGTTGCTGCGCGCCCAGCCATTTGTGTGGGTTGATGACGATGCTGTCGGCGCCTTCGATGCCGGCCCAGAGGTGACGCAGCTCCGGGCAGATCATCGCTGTCCCGGCCCATGCGGCGTCGACGTGCAGATAGAGATTGAAATCGCGCGCGATGGCGGCGAGGGCGCCGATCGGATCGGTGGCGCCGACGCCGGTTGCGCCGACATTGCCGATGATGCCGGCCGGCTTCATGCCGGCGGCGATGTCTGCGCGAATGAGTTCACGTAGCGCGTCGGGATCAGCGCCTCTGAGCGGGCCTTTGATCGGGATGCGCACGAGGTTGTCGGCGCCGATGCCGGAGAACCAGATGGCGCGATCGATGGAGGAGTGCGCTTCCGGCGAGCAATAGACGCGCAGGCGCTGTGCGCCGAAGAGGCCGGCGGTGTTGCCGGTGAAGCCAAGCGCGCGCTCGCGCATGACCAAAACCGCGGCGAGGGTTGCGGTTGATGCGGTGTCCTGGATGCAGCCTTTGAATTCTTCCGGCAGGCCGAAGGCCTGACGGAGCCAATCAATCATCCTGGTTTCGAGTTCGGTGGCGGCGGGCGAGGTCTGCCAAAGCATACAGACCGCGGCCATCGCTTTGACGAGATATTCGGCGACGACCGAGGGTGGCGCGGCGTTGGCGGGGAAGTAGGCGAAGAAGCGCGGGTGCTGCCAATTGGTCATGCCCGGCGCGATGATGCGCTCGAAATCGGCGAAGACGTCTTCGAACGCTTCCGCTTGCTCCGGCGGGGCGGCCGCGATCCGCGCCGCGATCTCTCCCGGTTGTACATCGGGGCGCACGGGCAGATCGCGCACGCGCTCACGATAGTCCACGCCCCATTCGGCGGCGCGCACGGCCCATTTGCGAAAGTCTTCCATGTCACGTGGCCCGCGTCTGCTTCGACAAGCTCAGCATGACGCTCCTGGCGCCGAAGCGCCATTGACTGGATAGGCGTCACCCTGAGCCTGTCGAAGGGCGACGCCAGCGCGGACGGAGAAAGCTCAGCTCTTGTCGACGATATCCACTTCCGGGCGATCATCGCCGGGCGAGATTTCGTCGTGCCATCGGCCGCGCTCGTCTTCCCATGATATCCCATGGGTTTCGCCCGGGCGCATCTGCTCAAGCGCGACGCGTTTGGCGGCGGCGTAGGCCGCGTCGTGATTGGGATAGGTGTTCGACAATGTGCCATCGAGCTTGAACGCCCAGCCGCCATCGTGGCGTACGATTTCGTAGATGATCTTGGTCATGGGCGCGCTCCTCGCTTCGTATCAAGCTAAGACGCACGTCGTGAAACTCAAGTGCGTGCATCAAATCTGGACCGCCGGCGCCCTCGCCGGCATTCAGGTCGATCCAGCACGCAACAGCGCTAGCGGCTGGCTAAGTGCCGGCGAGGGCGCCGGCGGTCCAGACTCGTGACTTAGAACGCCGGGTTCTCGATTTGCTTTTTGAGTTCGCTTTTCATGATTTTGCCGTTGGCGTTGCGGGGCAGCGTTTCGGGCCAGAAGAGGACTTCGACCGGCACTTTGAACGCGGCGATCTTTTGCGCGCAGTGATGGCGGAGTTCTTCGCTCGTCGCCGACGTGCCCGGCTTCAGGTGCACGACGGCGAGCGGTTCTTCGCCGAGTTGCACGTGCGGCTTGCCGATGACGGCGGCGTCCATGACGGCGGGGTGATCGTAGAGCGCGTTCTCGACTTCGACGCAGTAGATGTTTTCGCCGCCGCGGATCAGCATGTCCTTGGCGCGGTCGACGATGTAGATGAAGCCTTCCTCGTCGATCTTCGCGAGGTCGCCGGTTTTGATCCAGCCGTCGATGAAGGTTTCCTGCGTCGCTTTTTCGTTCTGCCAATAGCCGCGCACAACGATCGGACCCTTGTACCAAAGCTCGCCAACTTCGTTGGGGCCAAGCTCTTTGCCTTCAAGCGAGACGATCTTGGCTTCACCAGTTGCGGACGGAACGCCGGTTGAAGCGGGCTTGCGCATATAGTCTTCAGAGCCGTTCGACACGGCCGTCGCTGACGTTTCCGTCATGCCCCAGCCTTGGCCGGGTTGCGCCGTAGGAAAGCGCGCTTTGATGCGATTGACCAATTCGGGCGCAGCTGGCGCGCCGCCGTACGAAACGCCTTCGATCGAGGAGAGATCGTACTCGTCGATCTTCGGATGCTCGAGCACTTGCCACGCAATTGTCGGCACGCCGCCAAAATGCGTGATGCGTTCTTTTTCCATCAGCGGCAGCGCCTGGTCGACGTCCCAGCGGCGCTGCATGACGATCTTATTTCCGGTCAGCATCGCCGGGATCATGATCGCGAAGCACCCGGTGGCGTGAAAGAACGGCACTGAAATGAGGAACGAACGCTGCGGACCGTTTGGATCGGGCGCAGGCGGCGCTTCACCGCGGCGCAGGAAGGCGCGCGCTTGCGCCGACATGCCGTTCAGCATGTTGGAGATGATATTGCGATGAGAGATCACCGCGCCCTTTGGGTTTCCGGTGGTGCCGGAGGTGTAGAAGATGGCGACGTCGTCGTCCGGCTGTGTCGGGATCGCAGGCGGCGCAACCGGCGCGATGGAGGCCCAATCAGCTGTCTTGCCGACGATGCTCTCGAAACGCGCGACGCGCGGATCGGCGATTTCTTCTTTTGAACGCGAGACGTAGATCTTGCGCAGGTCCGGGCAGTTGTCGACGTGTTCGCGGACGCGCTCGTAGCGTTCGACATCCATGATCGCGAGCGAGGTGCCGGAATTCTTGAGGCCGTATTCCAGCTCGGCGCCCGTCCACCACGCGTTTAGGGGGGTGACGATTGCCCCAGCGAGAACCGCGCCCCAAAAAGCGACCGGCCATTCCGGCAGATTGCGCATGATGACGGCGACGCGGTCGCCCGGCTTCACGCCGTCGGCGATGAGTTGGTGGGCGAATTTGTTGGCGGCGGCCTGGAAGGCGGCGATGGTCGCGCGCTCGTCCTCGAACACGAGGTGGTCGCGCGCGCCCCATGCGGCGCCGGCGGCATAGACTTCACGCAGCGTCGGCGGCGCGTTCTTCCATACTTTCATACGGATGCCGCGGATTTCTTCTTCGCCTACCTCAAGCGGCGTGCCTGGCGCGGTGAGCAGCTTGTGCGCCTGCTCAATAGACATGGCTGGAAAACCGGGCTTGGCGCCGTCGCTCATCGTGTCCTCCCGCTTTGACGGCAAAGGCGCCGCCAGCGTCATTTTTGATTACGCCTGTTGAAACACGTCGCTGGGCGCGCCGCAACAGCAGCGCCAGACTAAACTTTGCCGGAATTTAATGGTGGCTTGTCGCTTGCGCGAGCCTCGGGCAAGCATGATGCCAACGCCCTAGGCGGGATGGGAGACGCGCGACATGGCCTTTGATTGGAAAGCGCTCGCGGAGCGCGTCGACCCGCGTAAATGGAATTGGTCCTGGGTAGCGCCTGCGCGCGACTGGGCGGTGACAAACCGCACGACCGTGCTCGCGACATCGATGGCGCTGCTCGTCGGCTTATGGGGCGGCGCTGTGCTTGGGCGCGTGTCGCTCGGCGCGCCGGCCTTTGAGTTCGCGCAGCTCGGTTCGATTGGCGCGGGCGGCAATGCGCGCAGTCAGAACGCGGCGCGCGCCGGCCTGCCGCAGGTCGACGGCATGGCGTTCGTGCGTTTGCGCGCCGAGATGGATCGCACCGAGCCGCGCGCGTGCCTGGAATTCTCGCAAAATCTTTCGGCCGATCCTTCGGTCAACTTCGCTGACTACATCGCGCTGGAGCCGGCGGCGCCGTTCCAGGTCGATGTGTCAGGCAATCTGCTCTGCCTTGGCGGCCTGCCGCTCGAGCCGGAGCGCCAAATCACCATCCGTGAAGGTCTGCCGTCGCAAACCGGCGAGCGCACGGAATACGACGAGAACTTCACGCTCACCTTCGGCGATCGCCCGGCTTATGTCGGCTTCGCCGGCAACGGCGTGATCCTGCCGCGTTCGGAAGCCGACGGCATCGCCATCGAGACGGTGAACGTGTCGCGCATCGAAGTTGAAGTTCTGCGCGTGCCGGATCGCATCCTCTCGCAATACCAATTGGAGCAGGGCGAGACCAACGAAGAAGGCGGCTGGGGCTATTGGAGCTTCAACGGCGCGGGCGAGAGCGTCGGCGTTTCGGTTTACAAGGGCGAGATCGACGTTGATACGCGCGTGCGCAATAGCGCTGTAACGACGGTGTTTTCCCTCACCGGCGCGCTGCGCGAGTTCCGTCCGGGCGCGTATATCGTGAAGGTGAAGGACGTTTCGCCGAGCGCTGGTCAGCGCGGCGAGGGTGAGAACGAATCCGCTGCCTCGTCCTATCGCTGGATTCTCTACACGGATATGGCGCTGCAAAGCTTCTCGGGCGCGACCGGCCTTGATGTCGTTGTACGTTCTCTGCGTACGGCGCGGCCGATGAGCAACGTCACGCTGACGCTCATTGCTTCAAACAACGAGGAGCTGGCGCGTGTGCGCAGCGATCGCGAAGGGCGCGTTCACTTCAACGACGCGCTGGTGAATGGCGATGGCCCCGCGCGGGCGCGGTACGTGATGGCCTATGGCGGCGAAGGCGACTTCGCGGCGCTCGATCTGCAGCGCGCGAGCCTCGATCTTTCCGATCGCGGCGTTGATGGGCGTGCAGCGCCTGGCGATGTCGATGCGTATCTCTACACCGAGCGCGGCATCTATAGGCCTGGCGAGCGGGTGCGCCTGATCGGCTTGATCCGTGATCAAGTCGGCCGCGCGATCGCGAACCGGCAATCGACGCTTGTCGTCTATCGTCCGAACGGAACCGAAGCGCGGCGCATCCGCTTGACGGAAGCCGTTGATGGCGGCGCGATTGCGAAGAACATCGAGCTCGACCGTTCGGCGCCGCGCGGCGTCTGGAGCGCGCAGCTCACCGTTGATGGTCAGGAAGCCATTGCCGGCAGCGTCAGCTGGTCGGTTGAAGATTTCGTGCCGGAACGGCTGCGCGTGCAGATCGAGGCGAGCGAAGACGTGCTCCGCCGCGGCCAGTCACGGCCGATCAATGTGCAGGCTGACTTCCTCTATGGCGCGCCGGGCTCCGGTCTCGCCGTGGAAGCGGAAGGCCGGTTGATGATCGACCCGAACCCGTTCCCGGAACAGGAAGGCTATAGCTTCGGCGTCGCCGACGAGAGCTTCGACGAACGCTTCTTCCAATTGCCAGGCACGGTGACGGACGGCACGGGCGCGGCGCAGCTTGCGTTCCGCCTGCCGGAAGAGCCGCAAACGACGATGCCGCTGCGTGCGCGCATGTTGGCAAGTGTCGCCGATCCGGGCGGGCGTGTGGTGCGTGAGAACTTCACGGTGCCGGTGCGCCTGAACGAATTCTATCTCGGCATGAAGCCGACGTTCGAGAACCGTCGCGCGGGCCAGGGCGAAGCCGTTGGCTATGACGTGATTGCGCTCAACGCCAACGGCCAGCGCGTCGCCGTGCGCGGCGTGCAATGGCAGATCGTGCGAGAGGACTGGAATTACGATTGGTATTTGGACGGCGGCCAATGGCGTTGGCGCCGGACGGGCCGCGATATTCCGGTCGATGGCGCGACCGCCGACGTTGGCGCGAACCAGCCGCTGCGTATCTCTGAAGAAGGACTGCGCTCGGGCTCGTATCGGCTGATCCTGCGCCGCGGCGCCGACATCGTTGCGGCGCAACGCTTCGGCGTTGGCTGGGGCGGCCCCGCGGATGACGATCAAACGCCGGACATGGTCAGCGTTGTTGCGCCAACCGATCCGGTGCGGCCGGGTGCGCGGGCGCGGGTGCAAATCCGTCCGCCATATGCGGGCGAGGCGCAGATCGTGGTGGCGACGGATCGCGTGATCGAAACGCGGACGGTTCATGTCGATGCAAACGGCGCGACGATTGATCTGCCGGTGAGCGCGGACTGGGGTTCGGGCGCGTATGTGCTCGTGACCGTCATGACGCCGCGCGATCCGGTGAACTTGCCGGTGCCGCGTCGTGCGATTGGCGTGGCGTACGTGCCTGTCGATATGGGCGGGCGGACGCTGACTGTTGAAGCGGGCGAGGGCCTGCAGAACGTGCGTCCGCGCACGCACATCGAAGTGCCGGTGCGCGTGACCGGCGGCGGCGCTGGTCAGCGCGTGCGTGTGGCGATCGCGCTGGTGGATGAGGGCATCCTCAACATCACCAAGTACGAAAGTCCGAATCCGGTGAACTATTTCTTCGGCCGGCGCGCGCTGGGCGTGGAGATTCGCGACGACTACGGCCGCCTGCTCAATCCGAACCTCGGCGCGCCGGCGACGGCGCGCCAGGGCGGTGACTCGCTTGGCGGCGAGGGACTGACGGTTGTGCCGACGCGCACGGTGTCGCTGTTCTCCGATATTGTTGAAGTGCGTGGCGGGCGGGCCGTGATCCCGATCGATATTCCAGACTTCAACGGAACGCTGCGGCTCATGGCTGTGGCGTGGAGTGAGAACGCTCTGGGGCAGGATGCCGAGCAGATCGTCGTACGCGACCCAGTTGTGGCGGAACTGATCCTGCCGCGTTTCCTCGCGCCTGGTGATGCGGCGCAAGGGGCGTTGAACGTCGATAACGTCGAAGGTCCGAATGGCGCCTACACGGTGACCATCACCGGCTCGTCGACCGCGCAAATTCAGGCGCAGCCGCGACGCTTCAACCTCACGCGCGGCAACCGGCAAACGGCGCTGATTCCGATCTCGGGCGGTCCGCTTGGCGTTGGCGATATCCGTTTGCGCCTCGAAGGCCCGCAAGGGTTCGCGCCGGTGGAGCGGACGTACAACATCCAATCGCGTGCGCCGTTCCTGCCGATCACGATCACGCGGACAGAGCCGCAAGTTGCGAATGCTTCGTGGCGGGCGCCGTCTGATGCCTTGGCTGGCTTCCAGCCAAGCGCGCAGGCGCTGATCTCGTTCTCGAACTTGGCGGGCATCGATCCGGCGCCGTTGCTGGATTCGCTTTATCGCTATCCGTACGGTTGCACCGAGCAGCTGACGTCGGTGGCGATGCCGCTGCTCTACTACAACTCGTTGACGGCCGACGCGAGCCGGCAAGCCGATCCGCGTCTGCGGCGGCGTGTGCAGGAAGCGGCGACGCAATTGCTGGATCGCCAAGGTCCGGATGGCGCCTTTGGTCTATGGAGCGCCGGTGACGGCGCGGCCAGCCCGTGGCTCGGCGCGTACGCGACGGATTTCCTCCGTCGTGCGCAGGCCGAAGGCTATGCGGTGCCGCGTCAGCCGATGCAGCAAGCGTATGCGGCGTTGCGGCGTGTGGCGCGGCTCAATGACTTCGGCTCGGTGCGTTATGAGTTCGAAGTCTATCGCTGGCCGGGTTCGAACGACACGACCGAGCTGATGCGCTCGCGCGCGGCGGCTTATGCGCTCTACGTGCTGGCGATGGCGGGCGAGGCCGATATCGGTCAGGTCCGCTACTTCCACGACAACCGCTTGCGTGGCGAACCTTCGCCATTGGCGCGGGCGCAGATCGGCGCGGCTTTGGCGCACATGGGCGACCGTGTGCGTTCGCGCAATGCGTTCCAAATGGCCGAGCAGGCGCTTGGCTATCGCAACACCGGCGACTGGTATCAGACGCCGTTGCGTGACCTGGCTGGCGTGATTGCGCTGGCGGCCGACGCGGGCGAGACCGAAATGGTCGATCGTTTGCGCCGCCGTCTTGAACGCGACGCGCCGGATGCGGGTGAGCTGATGACGCAGGAGCAAGTGCAGCTCCTGCTCGCGGCGCACACGCTGCAGGATCGTGCGGGCCCGGTGAACGTGACGCTGAACGGCGAAGCGTTGGCCGAGCGGCGCGTGATGGCGAACGCGCAGCGTCTGGCGGCTGGCCTTGTGTTCCGCAATGCGGCGCGCGGTCCAGTGTGGCGGACGATGGCGTTGACGGGCGCGCCGCGCGAGGCGCCGCCTTCGATGCAAGCCGGCTACACGATCAACAAGACGATCTATCGCCTGGATGGATCGTTGGCTGATCTTGGCGCCATCCGTCAGGGCGATCGCGTCGTCGTGGTGCTCTCGGGTCAGCCCGAGGGCGCGCGCAACTTCCCGACGGTGCTTGTCGATCTTCTGCCGGCTGGCTTGGAGATCGAGACGTTGCTCAATCCAAGCGATGGCTTCCAAGGGCAGAGCTATGATGGCTCGACGCGCAATGGGCCGTTCTCGTGGATTGGCTCCATCACCTACACGCAAGTGCAGGAATCGCGTGACGATCGCTTTGTCGCTTCGGCCAATCTGCGCGGGCAGTATCGCTATGCGTACATCGCGCGTGCGGTGACGCCGGGCCGCTACACGATGCCGGCGGCGCAAGTCGAAGACATGTATCGCCCGGGCGTGATGGCCCGGACCGACACCGGCACGATCGTCATCGCGCCGCGCGGTTAGCAATGAGGCGTCACCACTCTTCTCCCTCCCCCCTTGTGGGGGAGGGCGGGGAGGGGGGAGCAAGCGCAACTGCTTCAAACAGCAGCGCTGATACCCCCACCCCCGACCCCGCCCCACAAGGGGGCGGGGCGTGAAGCGCGGGCCTGGCACTCCGCTCCCACTCAGCGAAAATGGCAAACGCATTGCGCGTGGGCTGTTTGTTGCTCTGTTTGCATTGTTCACCGTGGATCAGCTCTTTGCGCCGCCGCTGCAGCGGGTGCGCGAGGTGTCGCCGGTTGTACTCGATCACAATGGCGAATGGCTGATGGCGTTCACGACGCGCGATGGCGCCTGGCGGCTGGAAGCGCGGCTCGATGAAATCGATCCGGAATTTCAGCGCCGCCTGATTGCGATCGAGGACGAGCGCTTCTGGTTTCATCCCGGCTTCGATCCGATCGCGCTGGCGCGGGCGAGTGTTTCGTACGTGCGGGTGGGACGCGTCACGCAGGGCGGCTCGACCATCACGATGCAGTTGGCGCGGTTATTGGAGCCGCGGCCGCGGACGATTGGCTCGAAGCTGATCGAGATTATCCGCGCGATGCAGATCGAAGCGCGGATGTCGAAGCGCGAGATCCTGGCGGCGTATCTGACGATGGCGCCCTATGGCGGCAATCTGCAGGGCGTGCGCGCGGCGTCACGCGCTTACTTTCAACGCGATCCGCAATGGCTCGATGATGCGGAGATGGCGCTACTCATCGCGCTGCCGCAGGCGCCGGAAGCGCGGCGCCCGGATCGGCATCCGCAGGCGGCGCGGGCGTCGCGTGATCGGGTGTTGGACCTCTTTGCCAGCACCGGGCTGATCAATCGCCGTCGCGCCGATGAGGGCAAGCAAAGCGCGATCCCGGCCCGCGCGCCGTTTCCGTATTCGGCGCCGCATGCGGCTTACGCTTTGGTGCGGGAGCATCCGGGCGAGGGTGTCGTGCATTCCTCGCTCGACGCGACGCTGCAGCGTGATCTGGAAGCGCTGGTGCGGCGCAGCGCTGTTGGGTTGGAGCGCGAGGCGCAGATATCCATCCTGGCCGTGCAGATTGATGGCCGCGCCGTCCGCGCGCGTGTCGGCGGCGCGGAGTATGGAAACGGTCAGCGCGCCGGCGGCTATATCGATATGACGCGTGCGGTGCGTTCGCCCGGTTCGGCGTTGAAGCCGTTTCTCTATGCGATCGCGTTTGATGAGAATATTGCCGCGCCGGAGACATTGGTGCGGGATGCGCCGCGCCGGTTTGGCGGCTATCTGCCGGAGAATTTTGATCGGCGTTTCCACGGCGATGTCACGCTTGAGGATGCGTTGCGCCATTCCTTGAACTTGCCTGCCGTGGCGACGCTTGAACGCATTGGCGCCGGCCGCTTCCAGTCCGCGCTCACGCGCGCGGGGGCGCATGTGCGGATGCCGCGCCGCGCGGACAGTGAGCCGGGATTGGCGCTGGCGCTCGGCGGCGTCGGTCTGACGCTCGAAGATCTGGTGCAGCTCTATGCGGCTCTGGGCGATGAAGGCGAGGCGCGGCCTCTGGTGACGACGGATGTCGCGAACCTCGCATTCAGCCGCCGCTTCGTGCGGCCGCAGACGGCCGAACGTGTGCTGGAAATTCTCGCAAGTTCGCCGCACCCCGCGGGACGCGTTCCGGCAGCTGTCGCGCAAGGCGCGCCGCAAGTCGCGTTCAAGACGGGCACTTCGTATGGCTTCCGCGATGCGTGGGCGATGGGCGTGTCGAACGGCTACGCGATCGGTGTGTGGGTTGGCCGGCCCGATGGCGCGCCGCGACCCGGGCACACGGGTCGCAGCGAGGCGTTGCCGGTCTTGTTTGAAGCGTTCGATTTGCTCGGCGCGCCGCCGCCTCCAGAGCACGAAGAAGAGCATCACGATCCCGTCGCGCCGGCGCTGGCGCGTTTCGAAGGCAGCGACGGCGAGGATTTGTCGATCCTGTTCCCGCCGTCCGGCGCGGAGGTGCTGGTGCTCGACTACACGTCCAATTCACGCGGGCTTTCGCTTTCAGCGCGGGGCGGGCGCGCGCCGTTGACGTGGTATGCGGAAGGTCAGCGCGTTGGCAGTGAATCAACAAGCGGGCGCTCGATTTGGCGCCCGTCCGCGCCCGGCTTCTACAATGTCACTGTCGTCGATGCCGACGGCCGGAGCGCACATGCGCGCGTACGCATTCGCGATAGCGGCTAAGTCAAAAGAAAAGGCGCGGATCGTGGGAGGGACGATCCGCGCCTGAGTGCGCTGATGTTTGCGTATTCGGGGGAGGGATTACGCGACAATCAGAGCAGCTTGATACAGCGCCGCATACGCGACGGGCGCGAAGAGCACGAGCGCTGCGAGGACGAAGGCGAACTTCTTCATTGGAGTGACTTTCAAATCGAGCTGGTTGTTTCTGTGTTGACTATGAGATGCCGGTGTTGCTCTCGGCGGATGCGCGAAACGCAAATTTCTTCACGTTAAGAATTGCCCAAAACAAAAGGCGCGGAGCCCAAGCTCCGCGCCTTCGTTTGCGACGGTCGCTGCGGGGGCAGGGTTAGGCGACGATCTGGGCAGCTTGCGCAAAGATCGCGACGGCGACTGGAGCAAACAAAACAAAGGCGGCGGCGATAGAAGCAATCTTGGTCATTTTCGTTTCCCTCAGGTGTTTCGTGGTTCGTTGACTATGAGATGCCGCGTGCTCCGCGCTTGGATGCGGCGTGATGAATTTTTTCCGCGCTTCGTTTGCGCATCCCAGTTCAGTCAAAAGCGCGGAGCTTGTGACCACGAGAGGGAAAGCGGCGCGGCGCATTTCAACGGGCTCGGCGCCCATCGTTAAGATGCGCTTGCGGATGGTGGATGCGTCAATGCCGCGTGGACCGCTTCGCCTTCGACAGGCTCAGGCTGACGCTACCTTGAAATCGCGAATGTGAGCTGCCGTTTGAATTGGGTCATGCTGGGCCGGACTTGATCCGGGGTTGCCGAAGCACGACGCCACGCATGAAACGCGCAAAAGAAAAGCCGCGAACCTCTAGGCGGTTCGCGGCTTCCTTTGTTGACCGTCGCCGGCGGGTTTGGGGGATCAGGCGACGATCAAAGCGGCTTGGTTGAGAGTGGCGAACGCAGCCGGTGCGAAGAAAGCCAGCGCGGCGGCGATGCAGAGAAACTTGGACATGTGTGGCTCCCTTGTTGGCGTTGCGGTTCGTCTGAACCTCTGATGCAGCCAAGATATTGTTTGGATGCACTGGGCGCTGTGACTTTGGTCACGATGCGGTGGATAAGGCTCCCGGCCGGGGCTGGATGGGGCCCCGGCCGGGCCCGAACTAGCGCCGACGCGGCGGTTCGGGTGGAGCGGGCGGCGCCGGCGGACGCGGTGGCGCCGGCGGTTCTTCAAACCGGACGCGGCCATCGCCGTTCGCATCGCTGGCGTCGAAGAAGCGCAGGTGCATGTTGCGGAATTCGTCGAGCGTAAGCGCGCCGTCGCCGTTGAGATCGGCTTCTTCCGAGTTGGCGATCAGCAGCATGAAGGGCGCGATTGGCGGCACAGGCGGGATCGGCGGCACGGGGGCTTCGACGTCGAAGTCGAATTCGTCGCCATCCAGTGAGGACCAGGCGCCGCCTTCATCACCGTCGCCGCGGATGATGACGATGTGACGATCGCCGCGCACGTGGCGGCCTTCGCGTTCGGCGCGTTCCACAGCCCGCTCCACTTCGCGCTCAACGCGCTCGGCGCGGCGCTCGGCTTCCTCTGACATGCGCTCGGCGCGTTCGGCGTGACGTTCGGCGCGGGCGACGTCAGCTTCCGCGCGCGCCATCGCTTCCGCGACCTGAACCTCAATGCGCGCTTCGTCTTCGGCGCTGAGATCGCCGGTGACGACGCGTACTTCGCGGCGGTCGCCGTCACCGTGACGGAAGATGTGCACGGCGGGCGCATCGCCGGTGACATGGATCCGATGCTGTTCGCGATCGCTGTCATCGAGCTTGCCGTCATCGTTGGCGTCGAGCTCGTTGAAAATCTGCTCATAGGCGGTGGAGGCTTCGCCGCGCGTGATCCAGCCGTCTTCGTTGGCGTCGAGTTTGACGTCGTCGCTGAACGAGCGGTTGATGACGATGTGCCGGCTGGCCGACTGGGCCGCCGCCGCGACCGTCAGGCCGGCGAAGGCGATGCCCAAGGCGATCGGTAGTTTCATGACTTTTCCCCTCTTGGCCCGAGTGGTCGGGCTGAATGACCAGGCGGACCATGGGACTGCTACGTTTCCTGCGTACGTCAGCGCTGAAACATTGCCGAAACAGAGCGCCCGTATCTGTGGGGCCGGCTGATATCGTGGCTGGAGGGCGGGAAATGGCTAATAAATTCGCGGCGTTGACGCTCGGTATCGCGATTTTGGCGGGTCCGGCGCTGGCGCAGGATGACGGCCCGCCGCCGCCGCAACTGCCGTCCTTGGCGCTGACGACGCAATCAAGCGACGCTCAGATTGGCGCGGCGCTTGATCCCTGGCTGGCCGGGTTGGAGCGCGGTGGGGTGTTCAATGGCGCTGTTCTCGTGGCGCGCAACGGACAGGAAGTGTTCGCACGGGCGTACGGTGAGCGGGACGTGGCGAGCCACGCAAGCTTGAGCGTTGATGATCGCTTCCCGGTGGCCTCAATCGGCAAGGCCTTCACCCACGTCGCGATCGCACAACTCATCCAAGCGAGACGACTTTCGCCGACGACAACGATCGCTGATGTGATCCCGGATTATCCGGGCGCTGTGTCGCGTACGGCGACCGTGCAGCAATTGCTTGGGCACGAAGGCGGTGTCGCCGACATTTTCGGACCGGCGTTTCGCCAGGCGCCGAAAGAGCGGTTTACGAACAATCATGCGTACTATGAATTTGTATCGCAACAGCCGCCGACCTTCGCGCCAGGCGCGGGCAATGAATATTGCAACGGCTGCTATGTCGTACTTGGCGAGATCATCGAACGCGTGAGCGGGCTGCCTTATGAGCAGTATGTCGCCGAGCATGTGTTCACGCCGGCGGGCATGGCCCGGAGCAGCTTTCCGCGCAGCGACCAATTGCCCGCGGATACGGCGCGCTTCATCGGCCACCCACGCGGACCCGAAGCGCCCGCCGAGGACGTGACGCGGTTTCACGGTGTCGCGGGAAGTGCGGCGGGCAACGCCTATTCGACGCTGCGCGACATGCTGGCGTTCGACAACGCGTTGCGTGAGCATCGTTTGCTGAATGCGGAGCTCACGGCGCAGGTGTTGCGCGGCCAGCCCGAGGCCGGGCGCGCGACGGCGCGGATAGGCTTTGCCGGTGGGGCGCCTGGCGTTAACACGCTGGCGATCGGCAACGGCGCCTGGACAGTGATCGTGCTCACCAATCGCGAGCCCCCGGCCGGCGAAACCATCGGCTCTACAGTGTTTCCTCTGTTGGCCGGACCGAGGCCGCAATAATATGGCGCTTATGAATGAGATCGCTCAGCCGCCGCGTGTCCTGATCGTCGATGACGACAACGCCATCCGCGATGGATTGGTGGAAGTGTTCCAGCGCGCGGGTTTCGCGGCGTCGTCCGCGAGCGATGTGCCGGGCATGGAGAAAATACTGAGCGCCAAAGGCGCCGACGTTATCGTGCTTGATGTGATGATGCCGGGAGAGGACGGCTTGTCCGCGTGCAAGCGCTTGTCCGGCAAAGGGCGACCCGCGATCATCATGCTCTCCGCATTGGGCGATGACGCGGACCGCATCGTCGGCCTCGAAATTGGCGCTGACGATTACATGGCCAAGCCCTGCAATCCGCGCGAGCTGGTCGCGCGCGCCAAGGCGGTGCTGCGGCGGCGGGACAGTGAGGGATCGACGCCGGCCGATGGCGTTCGCTTTGCGGGCTTTCGCATCGACATTGCGCGGCGCGAGCTGATTGATCCGGATGATGTGGTTATCCCGCTGTCCGCGGGCGAGTTTCGGTTGCTGCGCGCGTTCGTCGAGCGGCCGCAGCGCGTGCTCTCGCGCGAGCAATTGCTGGACTATGCGTTCGACAACGACGGCGATGTTTTCGATCGCGCGGTGGACGTCCAGGTGTCGCGGTTGCGCCGCAAGCTTGAGCGCCCGGGTGGGATCGACATTATCCGTACGGTGCGGGGCGAGGGCTATTTGTTTGCGGTGAAGCCGACGTCCTGATGCGTGAAACCCGTGGTTTTCCGATTGCAGCCTATCTCGGCATGCTGGTGGCGCTCGCTTTGGCGGCGGCGTTTGTCGCGACATTGGCGATCGTGATCTTCCTGCCGCCGCGGCCGCCGGATGTGATGCGCGCTGACATCGTCGCCGACAATTTCCAGGCCGGCTACGACCACATGATCGCGCTGAACCGGCCGATGAATGAGCGCGGCATGGTTTGGGAGGTTCGCGCCGAGCCGCCGGAGGAAATTGAGTCTCCGGCAATGGACGATACGCGTATCCAGCTGGCCGAAGCGCTTGATGTGACGCCGGATCAAATCCGGATCCAGGCGTCGAATGTCGTGCAGAACGATACGTTCGTGTTTCGCGTGGCGGAACTGGAGGATTGGACCGAACAATCCCAGCAGGCGGCGGAAGACGCTTGGGAAGCTGCAGAAGAAGCCCGGCGCGCGCACCAGGAGGCCGCCGAAAGATTGCAGGCGGCGGAGGAGCGCATCGAGGGCCTCGAGCACGATCGCGAAGAGATGAACGCGCGCGAGCATGCGATCGAGATCATGCGTGAGCGCCAGATCGCGCGCGCCGAGGCCGCGGCCGAAGCAATGGCGGAGCGCCAGGCCGCCGCCGCCGAGCGTTTGGCCGAGCGGCTTGAGCAGCGTGTGCAGGTTGAAAACGGTCGCGTGATCATTCGCCGTCGTGATGGCGAGACCGAGACCGTCGAGATTCGCGGGCCGGGATCGGGCACGCCGGCGCCGCATTATGAAATTCCGCACATCGAACTGAACGTCGATACTTCCGGGATGGCGCCGCCAGCGCCGCCCGCGGCGCCGCAGGCCGTGCGGCTGCCGGAGCAGCCGCGCGCGGCGCCTACGCCGACGCCGCGCGTTGCGCCGGTGGCGCCGACGCCGCCCGTGTTCGCGCCGGCGCCGGTTGGCGTCGTGTTGATCTCCGGGTTCGAGATCGGCGCGCAATTGCCGGACGGCCGCTGGTTGGTCATGCGTCAAGGCCGCAACTGGGCTGAGCTTGGTTGGATTGCACGCGCCGCTCTCATTATGGGCGGCACGTTGCTGGTGCTCTCCGTGCTGGCGCTGCTGTTCGCGCGCTACCTGACGCGACCGATCCGCAACTTTTCGGACGCGGTTCAGGCGGTTGGCGTCAACCCGCAAAGCGAGCCGGTCATGGAGGATGGGCCGCGTGAATTGCGCGGGGCCGCGCGCGCGGTGAACACGATGCAAGCGCGCCTGCGGGCGCTGATCGCGGATCGGACAAAAACGCTTGCCGCCGTGGCGCACGACATGCGCACGCCGCTGATGCGGCTACGGCTTGCGGCGGAGAACGCGCCGCCCGAACAGCGTGAGCGCATGGCGAAGGAAATCGGTGAAGTCGAGGCCCTGGTTGCGAGCTTTATCGCGTTCGCCCGCGACGATCCGGCCGAAGAAGCGCGCGTGCGTCTGGATATCGCGTCCCTGCTGCAGAGCATTGCGGATGATCATTGCGAGCACGGCCGTAACGTGACGTTTGAAGGTGATGCGCGGGTCGTGATGACCGGTCAGTCGCTCGGACTAAAGCGCCTGTTTGGCAATCTCGTTGAGAACGCGCTGAAGTATGGCGATGCGGCGCGCATCAAATTGCGCAGCGAGGAAGGTGCGGTCGTTGTCGATATCGAAGATGACGGCCCTGGCATTCCGCCCGACCAGCGCGAAAGCGTCTTCGAACCGTTCGTGCGTTTGAACGAGGAGGGCACGCGCGGGGCAGGCCTTGGCCTCGCCGCGGCGCAGTCGATCGCCCGCGCTCATGCCGGCGAGATCACAATTCTGGATGCCGAGAAGGGCGCCCTGATCCGCGTTACGCTGCCGGCTTAGGCGCTTTATTCTCCCGCCGCGCGAGCGAACGGTGTGGATCACACGCGCCGGACGCGCGCGGATGCCGCGCGGGATTAACCACGCCACGTTTCCCGCAGCCGGTGCTGACATCACCGGCGGGGAGGTTCTTATGTCATCAGGCCGCAAGCGTTTGCTGAGCACCTCGGTGCTGCGTCCGATCATGTCTGCGTTGGTTCTTGGCGTTGTCGCATTGGGCGCCGCGCCGGTTTACGCGCAGGATGCGGGCGAAGACGAAATCGTTGTGACGGGCACGCGGATCAGATCGCCGCTGTCGCAGAACGAACCGATCGTGAATTTCGGACAAGAAGATATTGCGCGGACGGGTCTTTCGTCGACCGCCGACATTCTTCAGCGCTCGCCGATTTCGGGCGGCGGTCTGAATACGCGTTTCAACTCGTCGGGCAATTTCGGCAATCCGCCTGATGGCGGCGGTGTCGGCGCGGGTGCGGCGGAAGTCGATCTGCGTTATTTGGGCGGCGCGCGCACCCTGGTGCTTGTTGACGGTCTGCGTTGGGTAAATGGCGCCTCTGCGTCAGGCGTGCCGGGTTCAGTCGATCTGAACACGATCCCGCCGGGCCTGATTGATCGTATCGAAGTGCTGCAGCAAGGCGCCTCGTCGATCTATGGTTCGGATGCGATCGCGGGTGTCGTGAACATCATCATGCGCGATGAGCAGGATGGCTTGATCGCCTCGGCGCAGTACGGCGGCTATTTCGATTCCAGCGATGGTATGGTGCAGGAGTACAATGCGTCGTACGGCATCAATGTCGGCGGCACGCACATCATCGTGGGCGGCGGCTATGTCGATCAGGACGACGTGCTCGCGGCTGACCGTGAAGTCGCGCTCTTCCCGCAGCCAGGCGCGACGTCGTGCCTGGCCGGCGGCTGCAGCTCTGGCACGCCGCTCGGCCGCTTCATCCTGACCGATCCGAATACGCTCCAAGAACTGGACGTGACGCTCGCCAACGGTTTCCCGCCAGGCGGCTTCCCGAACTACAATCCGGCGTTGCCGAATGGCGGTCCGGACTTCGTCGGCTTCACGGACGCCGCCCGGTTCAATTTCCAGCCGTTCAACTATGTTGTCACGCCGTCTGAGCGCATGAGTCTCTTTGGCCAATTAGTCCAAGAGTTCGGCAACGGCACGGAGCTCCGTGTCCGCGCGACGTACGTCGATCGCCAATCGGCCAACCAGGCCGCGCCGCTGCCGCTCTTTGTCGGTCCCGACGCCGGCAACGGCAATCTGCTCGATACGGTCTCGATCGCGGCGGACAATCCATACAATCCGTTCGGCTTCGACCTTGGCCCGGGCACGCTCGTGTTCGTTGGCCGCCGCCTCGTCGAGGCGGGTCCGCGTCACTACGAACAGGACGTCGATACGTTCAATCTCAGCGCGACTTTGAGCGGTGAAGTCCCGCTCTTCGGCAGCGACTGGAATTGGGACCTGAACGGCGTGTTCTCGGAGAACAAGGCCGAGCAAACGTTCACGGGCAATGTGAATGCTCAGCGCGTCGTGCAAGCGCTCGGTCCGTTGGCCGGTTGCACCGCGCCATGTGTGCCGCTCAACATTTTTGGCGGCCCGGGCACGATCACCCCGGAGATGCTGAACTATATCAGCTTCATCCAACGTGACCGTTCCGAACAGGAATTGCTCGATTTCAGCGCGAATATCACCGGCGACCTCATGCGCCTGCCGGCTGGTCCGTTGAGCGCCGCATTCGGTATCGAAAATCGACACACCGAAGGATCGTTCAATCCGGATCCGATCGTCTCGGCTGGGTTCTCGTCCGATATCCCGGCGCAGCCGGCGAGCGGCAAGATCGATGTTCGTGAGGCCTATGCGGAATTCCGGGTTCCATTGCTGAGCGACGCGCCGCTTGCGCGTGAACTCACGGCCACGGTCGCGGCGCGCGTGTTCGATTACTCGACCTCAGGTTCGGACTCGACCTTCCAGGCGGGTCTGAACTGGCGGCCAACCGAAGACGTGCTCGTTCGCTTCAACTGGGGCGAGGGCTTCCGCGCTCCGTCGATCGGCGAACTTTACGGCACGGCTTCGCGCTTCGACCAGGAAGTGACGGATCCGTGCTCGAATCTTCTCGCGCAGCCCGCCAACGTGCAGACTAACTGCATCAATAACGGCGCGCCGGCGAGTGGTTCGTACACGCAGCTCAATCCGCAACTGCCGGTGATCACCAGCGGCAATCCGAACCTGCAGCCTGAAACGAGCGAAGGCTACAATATCGGCATCGTGTGGCAGCCTTCGATGCTGGCGGGCACGTCGTGGTCGGATCGCATCTCGTTCGAGGTGAACTATTCGAACATCGAACTTGATGGCGCGATCAAAGCGCAAGACGGCCAGTCGCTTCTGGATCGTTGCGCGCAGACCGGTGACGCACTCGCGTGCGCAACCATCACGCGCACGGCTACCGGCACGGTGTCGGCGATCTCCAATCCGCTGATCAATATCGGCGGCATCGAGACAAGCGCCATCGATCTGACGGTCAACTGGGCTTCGCCCGATTGGTCATTCGGCACGTTCACTGTGCGCTCGTCGACGAACTTCCTGCTGGAGTTCAATGAACTGGTGCCGACCTCGACGGGCATCGCGGCCATCGCCCGCGAAGGCACGGAGCGCGGCAGCCCCGACCAGGCCTATCCGGAAGTGAAATCCACGCTTGTGCTGGATTGGGATTGGCGTGAGGTCGGCGCGACCGCCACGGCCCGCTACATCTCTGAAGTTGATGAAGCTGGCGCGGCGAACTCGCTTGATGCGACCACCTACTTCGACCTGCAGGCGCGTTGGACGCCGGCGATGCTTCAGGACCGCGTAACCCTGGCGCTCGGCGTCAACAACGTGACGGACGAAGATCCGCCAGGCTGCTTCACCTGCGGTCTGAACAACTTCGATCCGACGACGTATGATGCGCCGGGACGCTTCGGCTACATCCGGCTCAGCTATCGCCGCTAAGCCACGGACAAAGTGAAGAGAGCGGCGCTGGTGAGAAATCACCGGCGCCGTTTTTTATTCGCTGCCCCGGAAGCGGCCGTCGCCTTCTTCGGTGACGAGGACCACGTTTGGATTTTCCGGCGCCTGGTTTTCGAAGAGGCCGATGTCGAGATCGGCCTGCGGCGTCGGGCCGCGCATGGGGGCTGCGACGCGCTCGGCGAGTTCGATGCGCTCTATCGGCGCAAGCGGCGCGGCGATGCCGGGAGCGTGGATCGGGCGCCAATAGGTGATCGCGAGCGCAAATCTGCCTTCGCGTTCGACGATTTCGCCGAGGCCGCTGCGCACCACATCGCCCCAGCGCTTCATGAGCTTCTTGTGATCCGCGTAGAGCTGCGGGAGCGTTTCGGTCGCGAGCTCCGCGGGTGCGCCAAGAAGCCGCCGCGCCTCCTCGGGCGTGCGGGCGTGTCCGAGGGGCTTCTTCGAAGCAGCGTCGCCTGTGCGCGCGACCGGGGCGGGCGGCGCCGGACGCCAATAGCGCATGATCACGCGCCAGGCGCCTTCGCTCCACGTGAGCTCATAGAGCCCGGTACCGTAGAGTTCGGGGATTGCGGCTTCGGCGTCGGCGGGTGTTTCGAAGGATTCCGGCAGCTCCTCGACAGCAAGGAACACCGGCCCGCCGGCGAGGCTGGTGGCCTCGTCTTCGGTCCGGATGCGCGGCGCGTCAGGGTTGCGCGCCGCAGCCAAGTTCGCCGCCAGGGGGAATATGCTCATTTCACGCCGCTTCCGGCCTTCTCCACGGACGTCCGCTGACTTCGCCTTGTCAACGCAGGTCGCCAAGCTAACGTCCCAGTGTCCTAGAATTTAGGTGGGGAGTTCAAGCGATGTCGCAACGCCGGTGGAGTCTGGCAGCTCTCGCATTCGCGCCGATCCTGGCGCTGGGCGCGTGCGACCAACTCAGCGACGTCTGGGAACGCATGACAGGCGGGGCAGGCGTTGAACAGCCCGGGCCGGCGCCGCTGGACGATGTGCCTCTGGATGCGCGCGCGCTTTCCGGCGCGATTCAACCGCAAGCCGAGATGGCGGCCGTGCTCGCGCCCGATCCGGTCCTGATTGCGCCGGGGCAGATTCTGGTTGGCGCGCAAGTCGATCGCCAGCTCTCGGAAACGGCGACCGATATGGGCATCGCCAGCACGTTGACGCGGGCCTTGCGCAATGACGGCGAAGAAGCGTTGCAGCGTTTGCCGGACGAGATCGCAACCCAATTGCGCACGCGTGCTGAGAGCGAGGCGTCCTCCGTCGCGAGCGATGCGGCGCAAGATACGCTGCGCCGTTTGGGGATCAACGGAGAGATCCGCGTACGCCCGGGCGGCGTTGTGACGGTTGATCTGACGCACGGCGTCAGCCCCACGGCGTATCGCCGCAACAAACAGCAGCAAACCGATGCGGCCGTTGGCGCGGCCGAGATTCCGGATGCGATCGAATGGAGCCCTTCGGATCGCTGCCCGCGCATCGTGAGCCAAGCGCAACTTGAAAGCGATATCGCGCTTGCGACGCGGTGCGCGATTCAACGTCTCGCGCAGTCTGGCAGTTTTGAATACGTCGAGCCGAACTATATCGCCGACAGCGGCTTCACACGCCCGCCGCGGCGCGACCAGCCGTCGACACAAACGCCGGCGCCGACGCAACCTTCAACGCAAAATCCTTCGCAACCGCCCGCAACGACCGCTCCGGCGCCGGCGCCGGTGGGCGGCGTGCCCAACGATCCGCTCTATTCGTTGCAGTGGAATTATCGTCCGAGTTCCGGCGCCAATTCTTCGCCGGGCGGGGCGGGTTTTGTGAGTTTCTGGGAGGCGCATCAGATTGGCGCGCGCAATGTGCGGGTTGCGGTCCTGGATACAGGGCTTGACCTCGTGCATCCGGACATTCGCGGCGCCGCGAACCTCAGCACAGGCGTCGATCTCATCAACAATCCTGAACGCGGCGGCGATGGCGACGGCATTGACGCCGACGCAAACGACGCCGGTGATCGTTGCGGCGCAACGGCTGAAAATTCGTATCACGGCACGCACGTCGCGGGTACGATCGGCGCGGCGGCCACGAACGATCGCATCGGCGTCGCGGGCGGCGCGTGGAATGTCACCGTCATTCCGGTGCGCGTACTGGGCCGCTGCGGCGGCGAGCTTGCCGATATCGTCTCGGGTATTCGCTGGGCCGCCGGCATTGCGCCCGCGATCACGGCGGGCAGCCAGCAGATCGCGAACTCGACGCAGGCTGATATCATCAATATGAGCTTGACCATCCAGGCGCCGTGCCCCGCATCAATGCAGGCGGCGATCGATGCGGCCGTTGCGCGCAATGTCGTGGTCGTTGTGGCGGCCGGCAACAAAGCCAACCGCACCGCGCTCTATGCGCCGGCAAACTGCAACAACGTCATTGTCGTCGGCGCCAATGATGCGCGCGGCGGCATCGCATTCTATTCGAACTTCGGACCGGAGGTGGATGTTCTCGCGCCTGGCGGCGACGTCTTCGCCGACAGCGACAATGACGGGCGCCCGGATGGCGTGCTCTCGACGCGCGCCACGCAAAGCGGCTGCTACGATCCGCTGAACTCCAATTCGACAGAGCGTTGCTACTACTCGTTCCTGCAGGGGACTTCGATGGCGGCGCCGCATGTTTCGGCGGCGTTGGCATTGCTCGCGGCGCAGACAGGGCTGCGCGGCCGGCAATTGGAAGATGCTCTCTTCACCCGCGCGATCACGCCATTCGCGGCGAATTTTGGCGAGATCGAATGTGCGCGATCGGCAAACGCGTCGCCGATCTCGGCTGGTTCGGCGACGTGTGCGCGGCCGAGCGGACGTGGCAGGCTCGATCTTGCGCTTGCGGCGCGCTCAATTGCGGCCTCGCCGTAGGCGATAGGGGTTTACCGCAAGGATGAGGCAGCCCAAGGTCGCGATATGGACGTGAACGCTTTGCGCATCTGGGGCATCGCCGTGACGGGCGCGCTGATGGCCGGCGCGCTTGCCGTTGCGCTCCAGCCGGACACGCACGCCGAGGCGCAAACGCTGGTGGTGGCGCAAACCGCTCAGGCCGGGGCGACCGCATCGCATGTCGGCTTCATTGTCCGGTTCCGCGGAACCGGACCAATCGCACGGGCGCAGGCGAGCGCTGCGCGGGGCAATGCGGCGCAGGCGCAGCGTCAGGTTGAAATTCAACTTGCGCGCCAGACCGCGTTCAGCGGTTTGTGTTTTGATCGCTTCACCGTCGGCGGCGCGGAGATCGTGCTGAGAACATGCGAAACCGTTGCGGCGAGTGAACGTGCTGGCGTGCAGCAAAGCTGGGGCGCGCGGTTGCGGGGCATGCGTGCGGTTGAGTATGTCGACGCCAACGCAACGGTGACGCAGCAACGCGCGCCGGGCTGACGGAGAAGAGCATGGACGCGGGCGCGCCAATCGGCATCGGTGGTTACGAAGAGCGTGTGATCGCGACTGTCGATGGGCTGGCGCTTTATGCGCGCGATTATCCGCCGCTGGCGCCGGAGACCGGCGTGCCGGTGATTTGCCTTCACGGGCTGACGCGCAACTCAAGGGATTTTGAAATCGTCGCGCCGCGGATAGCCGCGCTCGGCCGGCGTGTGGTCGCGCCGGATATGCGCGGGCGCGGCCAAAGCGCCAACGATCCCGATCCGGCGCACTACGTGCCGGCGGTGTATGCGCAAGACGTACTGAAACTGATGGATGCGCTTGGGATCGCGAAGGCGGTGTTTGTCGGCACATCGATGGGCGGACTGATCACGATGGTGATCGCGGCGACGACGCCGGATCGTATCGCGGCGTCGGTGTTGAACGATGTCGGGCCGCAGCTGAACACGTCCGGGATTGCGCGGATCGCCAGCTATGTCGGCAATGTGCAACCGGTGGCGTCATGGGCCGAAGCGGCCGCCGCGATGCGCGCCACCAATGGCGGCGCGTTTCCTGACCGGTTGGACGATGACGCCTTCTGGGCCACGATCGCCCGCCGCACATTCCGCGCTCGCGATGACGGCCAATTTGAACTCGATTATGACCCGCACATCGCGCTTGCGTTTGCCGATGTCGATCCCAATGCGCCGCCGCCGGATTTGATGCCGTACTTCCAGGCGCTGGCGAAAGCGCCGGTGCTGAGTGTGCGCGGCGGGTTGTCGGATATCTTGACGCCGGAAACAGTGGCGCTGATGCGGGCCGCTGGTGATCGCGTCGATACGGTTACCGTCGAAGGCATCGGCCATGCTCCACTGCTCGATGAGCCTGACGCGTGGGATGCGGTATTGGATTTCCTGGCGAAAGTGGATTGAGCGCCTTTACGGAGCGAAGGCGGCGTCGAATTCGCTGGCGAGCCCGAGGAAGCGATTGCCCCAGCCGCTGCTGAGCGCCAGCTCCTGCATCGGCCCGGTCGGCGCGAACAAGATCGACATGTCGAATCTGTGCGGCACATCGCCGGCGTGGAGGCGGGCGATGATGCGGTCGAGTTCTTCGAGCGCGTCGTCCATGTCCCGCCAACTCGACCAGGCGAAATCGTTATCCGGACGCGCGACCAGATCACGGGCGCGTTGAAAGATGTCGAGCAAGGTCGTCGCGGAGGCGGTCACGCGCCTAGAGCGCCCGCTTGAACAGTTCGCGATATTTGTCGGCGTCGAATGGCACCGCATTGGAGAGCGTGGCGAGATCGGCGACTGCGTAATCCGTGGCGCCGTCGCCGTGCTCCTGCTTCACGCCCATCGCGCTCAAGCTCGGCGGCAGGCCGATGCGCGCGTTGAGATCGGCGATGTATTGGGCGAGGTCGGCGTTTGGCGCGAGGCCGAGCGCGCGGCGCAGGCGTGCGAACTTCTCTTCGGCGTTGTTGCCGATCATGGCCAGCGAGTGGGGGAGAATGACGGCGTTCAGCGTGCCGTGGTGAAGCTTCAGTTCGTGAATGCGGCCGAGCGCATGGCTGAGCCCGTGCACGGCGCCCAGGCCCTTTGCGAACGCCAACGCGCCTTCGAACGATCCCATCATCATATGCCAGCGGGCGTCGCGATTGGCGCCGTCCTTCACGGCGACTTCCAACCATTTGCTGATCCGCTCGGCGCCGTCGACGCCAATGGCCTCAGCCGGCGGATGCACGACAGGCGTCAGCACAGCTTCGATACAATGGGTCATGGCGTCCATGCCCGTCGCGGCGGTGAGCGATGGCGGCAAGCCGAGCGTGAGGTCCGGATCGCAAACGGCCGCGGTTGGCACCAGATGGGCGGAGACGAAAGTCTCTTTCATGCCGTTGTCGAGAATGACGACGGCGCCGGGAGAGACCTCGCTGCCGGTGCCGGCGGTTGTCGGCACGGCGATCAAGGGCGGAATCTTCGTGATGAATTTCATGCCGCGCTTTGAGCCGCCGAGGCGCTCGAACGGGCCTTCATGCGTCGCCATAAGACCCATGGCTTTTGCGAGGTCCATCGATGAACCGCCGCCGAACGCGATGATGCCGTCGGCGCCGGATGCTTTGTAAGCGTCGGAGGCGGCGCGCGATGCGCTCTCGGTTGGGTTCGGCGGCGTGTCGGTGAATATGCCCGCGGGCGCTTCGCCCAACGCAGCGAGAAGCTTGTCGAGCAAGCCGTTGGCTTTGAGGCCCGCGTCGGTGACGACGAATGGCCGGCTGACGCCGTTGGCTTTCAGGACCTTCGGCAATTGCGCGAGCGCGCCGAAATCGAATGTGCACTGCGTGAGGAAGTTCATCTGGGCCATTGATCGCTCCGTCGCGCGCTTGTCTCATAAGCGGAACAGAACCGCCACCGGCAATGGACATCCCCGGCGCCGCAGCTAGACTCGGTCGCCATGACTGAATCCGTTCTCGAAATCTCCAACCTCGCCGTCACGTTCGACACGCCGGACGGCGACGTGGAGGCGGTGAAGGGTGTTTCGTTGAGCATCAGCAAGGGCGAGTGTCTGGGGATCGTAGGGGAAAGCGGTTCGGGCAAGAGCCAGACGTTCCTCGCGGCCTTTGGTTTGACCGCCGCCAATGCGCGCATTTCGGGTTCAGTGAAGTTTCAAGGCCGCGGCGTATTGGATTTGCCCCGGCGCGAGTTGGATCAGGTGCGCGGGCGACACGTCGCGTTTGTGTTTCAGGATCCGCTCACCGCGCTCACGCCGCACCTCACTATCGAAACACAGATGAGCGAAGTGCTGGAGCACCATTTCAAGGTGACCGGCGAAGCGGCGCGTCAGCGTTGTGTCGAGTGGCTGGAGCGGGTTCGTATTCCGGAGGCGGGGCGGCGTCTGGGGCAACACCCGCATGAACTCTCTGGTGGGATGCGTCAGCGCGTGATGATCGCGATGGCGATGATGGCGGAGCCGGCGCTATTGGTCGCCGATGAGCCGACGACGGCGCTTGACGCGACCGTGCAAGCGCAAGTGCTCGATCTGATCGAGGATCTTCGCAAGGACACGGATGCGGCGGTGGCGCTCATTACGCACGATATGGGTGTCATCGCGCGCATGGCGCAACGCGTGGTCGTGATGCGCCGCGGCGAGATCGTCGAGACCGGCGCCGTTGAAGATATCTATTCGGCGCCGAAAGCCGATTATACCAAGATGCTGCTGAAAGCCGTCCCCCGCATCGATGGCGATCGCTATGTGCCGCTGGAGCCGCACGATACGGGTGCGCCGATCCTCAAGGTCGAAGATGTGCGCGTCACGTTTCCGGTGAAGGTGAAGTCGACCGCGTTGTTCGGCGCGAGCAAGCCGCTCCGTGCGGTTGACGGCGTGAGCTTTCAATTGCGTGTCGGCGAGACGCTCGGGATTGTCGGCGAAAGCGGTTGTGGCAAGTCCACGCTGGCGCGCGCCGTCGTGCAATTGTTGCCGCGCAATGCGGGCGAGGTGACGTTCCTGGGGCGCAATCTGCTGCCGAGTGAGCGCGAGGCGATCCGTCAATCGCGCAGAGATTTGCAGATCGTGTTCCAGGATCCGCTGGCCAGTCTAGATCCGCGCATGGCGCTTGGCGCTTCGATCGCCGAACCGTTGACTTCTTTCGAACCGCTGCTGACGCGCCACCAGCGCGAAGAGCGGGTGAAGGAGATGATGACGCAGGTCGGCCTCGATCCTGATCTCATCAACCGTTACCCGCATGAACTATCGGGCGGCCAAAACCAGCGTGTCGGCGTGGCGCGGGCGATGATCCTTCGGCCGAAGCTGGTGGTTTGCGATGAGGCGGTGTCGGCGCTTGATGTGTCAATCCAAGCGCAAATTCTGAGATTGCTCGCGGACCTGCAGCGCCAATACAAGACGAGCTTTCTGTTCATCAGCCACGATCTCGCGGTCGTGCGCGAGATTTCGCACAATGTGCTGGTGCTTTATCTCGGCCGCGCCGTTGAGTATGGGCCGTCGGAAGTGATCCTGCGCGATCCGCGCCATCCGTACACGAAAGCTCTTCTCGCGGCTGCGCCAACGCCTGACCCGGATGTCGCGCGCAACAAGCCGCGTGTGCGGCTTGTTGGCGATTTGCCGAGCCCGCTCGATACGCGCGCGCCGCTACGGTTCTTGAAGTCCCGCGTCATCGACAATCCGGACGCGGTGCAATACCGGCCGCAATGGATCGAAGTGACGTCCGGCCATTTCGTTGCCGAACACGATCCGGCATCTGCCGCCGCTTAGGCTATTGGCGAAGTAGTTCGGTAAGCCGCTCGCGCAGTTTCGGGGCGGATTCGCCAAGCAGGTCCTTCGGGATGTCGGCGCGAATGCGGGCTTTGGCGGAGTCCGGCAGCAGGTTGCGCAGCAAACCCAGTGCGCGCGGCGGCGCGACGATGATCAGGTGGTCGAACAGTTTTTGTTTTTCCGCTTCGCCCAAGCGATCCGCGACGCGCTTTAGGAACTTTTCCTCTTCCATTTCGTGCAGACTGCGCCCGCCGTCCATGGCGTGGCGGCCGGCGCCGACACGGTCAAAGCTGCGCGGCGGCCGGTCCTGAATGTCGTATAGTTCGTCTTCGCCGATCTCCATGCCGAGATCCGAGGGCTCCTCGAGACTTGCGCCACGGCGGTGTTCCACCAGCACGCGGGCGCGGCGTCCATCGGCGACGAGCATCCAGGCGGTTCCGTCTTGCAGCATGTTGCGTCTCCTTTCCATTCGCAACGCGAGGGAGAGGGCGCCGTTCCGGTCAGGCGTGCAGGGCGCGCATGAGGTCGAGGCGGCGCATCGCCTTGCCGGGGAGTTCTGTAAAGCGCGTTTGCGGAAACTTTTCAATGTGCGCGCGCACCGCGTGTTCGGCGCGGCGCACGGCGGCGGACCAGGAATTGCCGGCCACTACGCCGCGCTCGAGCGTGCGTTGGCCGGTCGAGAGCTGGCGCTTGTACTGATAATCGCCCGGGCCGAAATCAATCTCGGCGATGCCGTTGTCGCCGGCCCAACCGGCAATCCAGCGCGCGAGCTGCACGCCGGGGGAGCAATTGTCGTAAGCGTTGTCGTGCGCGACGATCCAGAAGTGCAGAACCTTCGGGCTACGCAGGCAGAACGCGCCGGCTACAAGCCGTCCGTCAATCGATAGCGTAAACATGGCGCCGCCGAACTGTGAGCCACGCGTTTCGAAGCAAGCGTTGAGTGTTTGTGAAACCCACGGCGCCGCCCAGATTTCAGGCTGACCGCTACGCTTGAGCTGAGCGTTTTTCCAGGCGAGCAGGGTTTCGAAATCCGCGCGCTCAGCGGACTGCGCGCGAAATTCAATCCGGCCATGATCGCGCTCAAGCTTGCGGCGCTTCTTGTCGGTCTGGCGCACGAATTCGCCGCGGCGTTCTTTCAGCGCGGCTTCATAGAGATCGCGGCCGCCCGCGACGTTGGCGATCCATGAGCCTTCCTGGCCAGCGACGGCGCCTTTGAGCAGGTCTTGGCCGGCCGGCGCGTGCGTGATGTCGATGCGTCCGACATTGAGTGCGCGGCAGAGGTCAGCGCGGTTAATGGGAAGGTTGGGGAGGCCGACGACGCCCTGGTAGTCCGTGATCGGTGCGCCGAGGCCCATGGCCGCGAAACGCGAGAGGCGTTGGACGCCAAGGAAGCCTGCGCCGTCCTGGATCACGCACACGCGGGCGTCGTCACGGACAGCGCCGATGAGCTTTGCCCATTCAGGCGTCAAATAAGGGCTCTGCAACGCGGGATCGGCGCTTTGATGGGCGCGCCAAAGCGCGGTGTCATCAATGCTCAGTTCACGCGGATGTATCGTTTCGAGACGCACGAAATTGCCTCACGCTGTTCGCGCCTGAGGCGACGCAAGGGCTGGGCCTGATTGCGCCCGATTGTTGGTCCGGACCGAGGATAAGGGGCGCCCGGGCCGCTTGATCTCACGGGCAGGCTCTGAAACAAGCCAGCCTATGACGCGCCCCGTCCTTTATATCGGCAACAAAAACTACTCCTCCTGGTCGATGCGGCCGTGGCTGGCGTTGAAATGGGGCGCGGTCGCATTCGACGAAAAGATCATTCCGTTGGGCGGCGAGGGTTACGGTCAGTCGCAGATCAGGGAAGTTCGGGAGGTATCGCCGAGCGGCCGGGTGCCGGCGCTGCATCTTGGTGACCTGGTTATCTATGAAAGCCTGGCGATTTGCGAATGGGCGGCTGAGCAGGCGCCGGCCTTGTGGCCGCGGGACGCGCTGGCGCGCGCCGACGCGCGCGCGGCTTCAAGCGAGATGCATGCTGGTTTTGCCGCGATGCGGCGCGATATGTCATGCAACATTCGCCGCCGTCTCGCGGCCGCGCCCGACTGGCCCGCGGATACACAGGCCGATCTCTCACAATTGTTCGCGCTCTGGGCGCGTGTGCTGGAGCGCTATGGCGGGCCGTTCCTGTTCGGTCAGCGCTCCATCGCGGACGCGATGTTCGCACCGATGTGCACCAGATTGCGGACATACGCCGTCCCGACGCCTGAATTCGCGCGGACCTATTGCGCGACAATATTTGCCGACGCGGCCTTCCAGGAATGGGAGCGCGCCGGCGAAGCCGAGCCTTGGACCATTGAACAATCGGAAGCGCTTTACAGATGATCAAAACACTTTTCTTCGTCGCGACGCTGGCTCTGGCGGCGTGTGGCAACAGCAATGGCGTGATGGAAGAGATCGAGCGCGCCGAGAAGCAGGAAGCCGGCGCCGCGACGCAGTCGATTCCGGGATTGGGAGCGGAAGTGCGGGAACAAGCGCAAACACTGCCATCAGGCCTTGAGCTTCAGTTCACGCGTCGCGGCGCCAACCAGTCGCTGCCGACGCCGACGATGAACGCGAGTGTGCTGGTGCATTATCAAGGCACATTCGTGGATGGCGGATCGGAGTTCGACTCCTCGTTCGGCAGCGATCCGGTCGAGTTTCCGTTGCAAGCCGTCGTGCCGGGCTTCTCGGAAGCAATCACGCACATGCGTCCGGGCGATGAAGTGATCGCGACCTTCCCGGGCTCGCTTGGTTACGGCCCGGCTGGCCGTGGTCCGATCCCGCCGAACGCCGCGCTGCGCTTCCGCATCGTCTTGCTGGCGTTCCAAGAGCCGGGCGGACAGCCGGTGCAAGCGCCGCAGTGAGCGAGATCAGCGCGACGCTCGACATTCTAACGCGCCTGATCGCGTTCGATACGACGTCGCGCAACTCGAACCTGGAGCTGATTGCGTGGGTGGAGGATTTCCTTCGCCAACGCGGGATCGCGTCGCGCCGCGTTGCCAATGCCGACGGCACGAAAGCCAATCTCTACGCATCGATCGGACCTGATGTCGCGGGCGGCGTTGTGCTCTCGGGGCACACGGACGTTGTGCCTGTCGATGGGCAATCGTGGACGTCCGATCCGTGGCTGCTGAGCGAGCGCGACGGCAAGCTCTACGGCCGTGGGACAGCTGACATGAAGGCGTTCATCGCGCTGGCGCTGGCGAACCTGGACGAAGCGCGCACGGCGCCGTTGAAGCGGCCGATGGTGTTGGCGTTCTCCTACGATGAAGAGATCGGCTGCCTCGGCGCGCCGTCGATGATCGCCGAACTTGTGGCGCAGACACACAGGCCTTCCGCGGTCGTCGTTGGCGAGCCGACAAGCATGAAGGTCGTCTCCGCGCACAAGGGCGTGCGCTCGTTCATCGTCGATGTGACCGGACGCGAGGGGCATTCCAGCCTGCCGGATCAAGGCGTCTCCGCTGTCATGGAAGCCGTGAAGCTCATGTCGCTCGTGGCTGAGATGGGCGAGGAGGCGCGCGCGCTGACGCATCCGCATTTCAATCCGCCCGGTCCGACCATGACGATCGGCAAAGTCGATGGCGGCACGGCGTCTAACATACTGGCGCGCCGGTGTTCGTTCGTATGGGATTGTCGCTGCCCTGAGACCACGCAAGGCGATGCGATCGAGTCCCGTTTCCGCGCCGTGGCCGCCGAAATCGACGCGAGCATAAAGAAGCGCGCGCCGGAAGGCGGCGTAGCCATCACGCGCCGCACTAATACTCCTGGCCTGGCAATTGAACGCGACAGTGAGGCCGAGAGGTTGGCGCGTGCGCTGACGGGCGACAATGAAACGCGCACCGTCGCCTATGCCGCTGAAGCGGGTCTATTTCAGCGCGCCGGCATTCCCGCGATCATTTGCGGCCCAGGCTCGATTGAACAAGCGCATCAGCCAGATGAATGGATCGAACGCGCTCAACTAGAAGAGGGCGCCCAGTTCATGCGGCGGCTGATCGCGCGTCTTAGCGCTTGAGCGCGTCGAGTGCGGCGCGTTTGGCGGCATCGCTGGAATAGGCGACGAAACCGTGGATCAAAAAGTCACCGTTCCTGCCGCCATAGCGTAACGGCGAGCCGTCGAGGCTCATGATGTCGCCGCCAGCGGCTTTCAGAATCGCGTGCCCCGCGGCCGCGTCCCATTCGCTCACATCGCCGAAGCGCGGATAAAAGTCCGCGACGCCTTCCGCGACGCGGCAAAACTTGATCGAGGAGCTCGCGTGCGTCGTCGCGCCGCGCACAGCTTTGATAAATTCACCAGTGCGCTCATTGCGGCCCGAGAAATCGGACGCGACGACGCGCGGTTGCGGCGGCAAGATGGTGCGCGTGCTGATCGGCTTGACGGGCTCAAGCAGCTGCGCGGTTTGCGGATGGCACTTGCCGGAGAGCGATTTTCCCGGCTCGCCCGCATAGAGCTCCCCGGTTGCCGGCGCATACACAACGCCGACCGTCGGCACGCCGTTTTCGACGAGTGCGATGTTCACCGTGAACTCATCGCCGCCTTTGGCGAAGCCGCGCGTGCCGTCGAGCGGGTCGACGCAAAAGAACCGCCCGCTGCAATCGGCCACGCGTCCAGCCGCGACAGCTTCTTCGCCGAGCATCGGAATATCCGGCGCAAGCTCTTTCAGCCGGGCTTCGATGATCGCCTCGGCGCGCTGGTCGGCAATCGTGACGAGCGAGCCATCGGCCTTTGTTTGCGCGTCGATGCCTGCCGCGCGCACGGCCATGATCCCGCGGCCAGCGGTGAGCGCGAGTGCGATCAGATCGTCGAGCGTCATCAGACGAGCCCCGCCCCCACCCTTCTTCCACAAGGGAGGAGGGTGTCGGTTGTTGTGTTTAGCAGCATCGCTTGCGGCTTACGAAGAGCGGTGCGTTCAGTCCAGCGCTTCGGGTGTGTTTGCTTCAAGTTCGGCAAGCCATGCCGCCGCGCTGGCGTCGCTCGGCATCCGCCAATCGCCGCGCGGCGAAAGCGCGCCGCCGGAGACGATCTTCGGACCGTTCGGCACGGCGCTGCGTTTGTATTGGTTGGCGAAGAAGCGGGTGATGAAGAGCGTGAGCCACTTTTTCAGGGTCGCGTAGTCGTACTGGTCGCGCCACGCGCTCCAGGCGAGGAAGAGGATTTTGCTCGGCTTCAAGCCGTAGCGCGTGAAGTAGAAAAGGTTGAAGTCCTGCAATTCGTAAGGGCCGACAACGGCCTGGGTGCTCTGCGGCGCCGCGCCGGGAATAAGTTCAGGGCTGATCTCGCCTTCAAGAACCTTGATCAGTGTTTTGGAGGCGGTGGGGTCGAACAGCTTGGAGTCGGCGACCCAGCGAATGAGATACTGGATCAGCGTCTTCGGCGCGCCGCCGTTGACGTTATAGTGGCTCATGTGATCGCCGACGCCGTAGGTGCACCAGCCGAGCGCAAGTTCGCTGAGATCGCCGGTGCCCACAACAAAGCCGCTCTCTTTGTTCGCGAGGCGGAAGAGGTAGTCGGTGCGCAGGCCCGCTTGCACGTTTTCGTACGCGATATCGTACACCGGTTCGCCGCGCGACGCCGGGTGATCGAGGTCTTCCAGCATCCGCTGCGCCAGCGGCTCGATCGAGACTTCGCGCGCATCGATGCCCAGCGCATTCATCAGCGCCCACGCATTGGCCTTCGTCGCGTCGCTGGTTGCGAAGCCAGGCATGGTGACGCCGATGATATTCTTGCGCGGCAAACCGAGCAGATCGAATGCGCGCGCGATGACGATGAGGGCGTGTGTTGAATCGAGTCCGCCGGAAACGCCAATGACGACGCGCTTGGTGTTGGTCGCTTCGATGCGCTTGGCGAGGCCGGAAACTTGTATGTTGTAAGCCTCGAAGCAATCGCGATCGCGCTTGCTGAGGTCGTCGGGGACGAAGGGGAGGCGATCGAGCTTGCGCTTCAAGGGCGTTTCTTCGGCGGGTACGCCAAGATCAAAGCTGATGTGACGCCATTTGCTGAGTTCGTCCTTCACCCGCGCTTGCGCATCATGGAACGTGCCCATGCGGCGGCGTTCCTGGGCGATGCGCGCGACATCGATGTCCGTGGTGACGAGTTTGGGGGCGCGCGCGAAGCGTTCGCCTTCCGCAAGCTTCTCGCCCATTTCGAAAGCGATGACTTGACCATCCCAGGCGACGTCGGTCGTGCTCTCGCCGTATCCGGCGGCGGCGAAGACGTATGCGGCGGTGGCGCGGCGCGACTGGCTATCGCACAGCACAGCGCGGTCTTCGGCTTTGCCGATAACGATGTTCGAAGCAGAGAGATTGAGCAGCACATTCGCGCCGGCGAGCGCGCCCATGGTCGATGGCGGCTGCGGCGCCCAGAAATCTTCGCAGATTTCGACGTGGAAGGCGAAGTCGGGAAGGTCGGTCGCGGTGAAGACCACCTTGGCGCCGAAATCGACCCAGTCACCGGCGACGGAGATGAGATCGTCCTCGGTGTCGCTGGCGACGCTGAAGTAACGCTTCTCGTAGAATTCGCGGTAGTTCGGCAGGAAGCTTTTCGGAACGACGCCGAGAATGGCGCCGCGATGGATCACGACGGCGCAGTTGAAGACGGATGTGCGCGAGCGCAGCGGCGCGCCGACGACGAGGATTGGAAAGAGGTCCTCGCTGGCGACAACGAGTTTGGCGATCGCCGCTTCGACGGCGTCCAGCAATGGTTCCTGCAGCAGGAGGTCGTCGATGGCGTAGCCCGAAAGCGAAAGCTCGGGCGTCAGCAACAGCGCCGCGTGTTCGGCGTCGGCTTCGCGCCAGAATTTCAGGATGGCTTGCGCATTGGCGTCCGGATTGGCCGGGGCGACGACAGGCGCACAGGCGGCCACCCGCACGAAGCCGTGGCTGTACAGCGACTTGAATCGCGCCGCGGCGTCATTTTGGGCTTTCCGGGGGGCCATGGCGTCAGTCCTACCACATTATGCTCAGACTGACCATAAGGGGTCAGTCCTGATCCGGCGGCACGTCGACTTCGATGCGGTCATCGTAGCCTTTGCGGGCGGAGTAAAACGTCAAAGCCATTAACCCGCCGCCAAGGGCCAAGGACAGGAATGTGCCGAGGCCGAGGGCGATCCAGCCATGGATGCTCATGGCGGAGCTATCCCAGCCGGCAAGCGTGAAGACGAGCGCGGCGGCGAGGATGCCGCTTAGGATGATCACGAGCAGGACGATCTTCATGTTCGATATGTGCGCCTCGCCGTGCGCGGTTGCCAGCGCCATGGCGCCGCGCTTGGCGAGCGCGCTGATCGGAACAGTGGAGTCGTACAAACAAAACCGCCGCCGGTTTTACGCGGCGGCGGTTTCTTCCGGTTCCAAACAAGGATTAGTCGCCGCAGAAGCTCGGGACATCGATCGCCGCGCCCGCGGTGCGCTGACGCCATTGGCCGGCTTCGTTGCGATACTTTTCGCCGACCGCGATACGCGGACGCTCAAACACTTCACACGCCACCGCGGCCGCCATTTCATTGACGGACACGCTGCGTTCAGCGGCGCGGCGTGTGTAGAGCTGGCGGCGCTGGATGTTGTTTTGATCAACGCGGCCGCGGAGATCGGCGGAGATCGTGGCGCCGGGCACAACGCCCAGATAGCCGTCGGCTTGCTCGCCAATGAGGCCGTTGGCGCGCGCCTGGGCCAACGCGGAATCCTGCGCTTGCGCCAGCGCCGCCGTGGCTGTCAGCGCCAAACCGATGGCGGCGAGACCGGCGAGAACAAAGTTGCGCTTCATGGCGTGGTGCCTCCGAAGAGATCAGCATTCTGATCCAGTAGTTCAGCAGCGTCGCGTTCGAGGCGGACGATGACTTCCTGGCGGATGTTCACGTTGAGATTGATCTCAATCGGCTCATCCGGCGCCTGGATTTGGACAGGGATACATCCGGCGGCGAGAACCGCCGCACCCAAGCTCGTCAACAAGGCTGCCCGCATGACGCGAAACTCCTGGCTACTTTCGTAGCCCCTCCGAGCTGAATCTGCTCTGAAGTTGGACTTTATCTTGGCGGCGGGGCGTCCGGGTCAACCGCTTCTTGCGCCTCTTCGGTTTGGCGCTGCTGGTTGATGAGGGCGCCGGGGTCGGTGATCGTCGCGGCGGTCTGCGCCAGGCGGCGGAAAGGCGCGGTTACGCGGACGTTGAATTGGAACGGCACGCCGCGAACCGTGACGCTGCCGACGCCCGGGATTGGCGCGATCGGGCCAAGGTCGACCGGGCGTCCCGAGTTGCGGCCGCTGAATTCGATCGACGAGATGACGTCGCCGTTGAGATCGCCGTCGATGGTGAGCGAAAGCGCGTCATAGCGGAAGCTGCGGAGCGCATCGAAAGCGATACGGGAGACGCCGGTGGCGCTGTCGCCGGCATGGCCGGTGTATGAAAGCACGCCGCCGTCGTCGGAAGCGCGCAGGACGCCGCCGTGAACGAACGCGCTCTGGCGCGTCAGCAGCAGCGGGAAATTGCCTTCGAGTTGGCCCGTCGCTGTGAGATCGGGGACGTTAAGCGTGCGCAGGAGGTCAGCGGCATCGACGCCGCTCAAGGAGAGCTCAAAACGGGTTTCGTCAGCGCCGAGCGTGATCGTCGTTGGACGCATCGCCAATACGCCGGACGCGAAATCAAATTCCGCGCGTTCGATGGACACGCGCTGGTCAGTCAGCAATTGAAAGTTCACACGGCCGTTTGTGACGGCGATGCCGGGATTGAGTTCGGCGATCGTGATTTGTTGGTTTGGCGCTGTTGTTAGCTGCCAGAGATCGTCGAAGAAGATTTCGCCGCGCACATTGTTGACGATCGGGATCGTGGCGGTCGCGAGCGAAACGCCGTTCAGACGCAGCCGGGCGCTGCCGAGGAGGGCGTCCGACGTCCAATTGATGTCGGCGTTGACGCCCACCGGCCCGGTAACGCCTTCGACCATGCCGCGCGCTTGTTCGGTGATTTCATAGGGCTGTAGCCGCGGGCCAAACATGATCTCTTCGGCGATCACATTCGCCGCTCCGGCGCCTGCATCGATATTGTGATGAGCGGTGAATTGCGCCAGCTGGCTCGAGCGCGCTTCAAGCACGATGGCGCCCGACGCATTGATCTCACCATTGGCGAGGATCGCGTCAGCATCGACTATGCGCAATGGGTTGAAGAGTGGGCGGTCTTCTTCGCTGTCGGGACGGTTTGCAGTCAGTAGCGCTTCGCCGGCGCTGACGCGTATGACCGGCTTGTTGTCGACCGGTTCGGCGGTCCATGTGCCTTCGATGGCGGAGACCGAGCCGGGGAGTGTCGGATCTGTCAGTGAGCCTGCGTCGAATGCGCCGGAGACGTTCCAACTGTCGGCAATGTGTGCGTCGGCCGTGATGCGGCGGAGGTTTATGCTCAGCGTGCGCTCTTCCGCCATTTCGATGGCGAGGCGCGGTGTGTCCGCCGCAAGCTCAAGCGTGAAATCGCCGCTGCGGCCGCGGAATAGGCCGACCACATTGCTGGCGCTTAGCCGCGCCGCCTGGCGTTGCGGGCCGGACATATGGCCGTTGAGGCCGAGACCGCGAATAGCGAAGCCGCCAGAGAGATTTTCGCGCGCGTCCGCCGCGATCAGCGCGCCGTTGAGCGGGCAGAGCGCGAAATTGCCGTTGGCGAAGGAAAGCCCCGCGGCGTCGATGCCGCCCAGCCGAATGGGCAAACAGCCGCTGTTCGGCGTCACGCGCCAGCCGTTGCCCCATTGAATGCCGAGATCGAGTGTGGCGACGAGGTCGCGCACTTCGCCGTCGCCGAGCGGCCCCGTGATGCGAGCGGGCCCGCGCAGATCGACGCGGCCCCCGCCTTGCGGCTGCACGACGATGCCGACGCCGAGCTCATCCGTGGTGATGCTGGCGTTGCCGGCGCGCCAGTTGGCAAGCGTGAGAGTGCCGTCGGCTTCAAACGGCGCGTCCGGCGTCCAATCGACTGTGTCGAACAGAAGCGACGCATTCGGCGCGCCGCCGCCGCCGAGTTCGACGGCTATCGAGCCGGAAAGCGATGGCCCCGGCCATTGCAGCACCAACGCCGGACTGTCCTGGCGCAGTGGCGACAGAGTTAGGCGCGTCCCCGAACTGGCGCGCGCCTCGATTGGCGCAGCCACTTGGACGCGCACGCCGTCTTCGGTCGCGTTCATCGCGATCGGAATCGAGAGATCAAAGCGGTCGGCTGCGCGATCAAGAGCTGCTTCCGCTTGCGCGAAGGTGGGGCCAACCGGCGCATCGGGAATATTGGGGAAGGCGGCGCGCAAATCCCGCTGCGCGGCGTCATTCAAGCGCGTTTGCCCGAGTACGATGCTTGCTTCGCCGTTGAGCGTTTCATCGCCCTGCAGTTCAAAGCGGAAGACGCCGTTCGCATTCGGCTGTTCGGAGATGAGCGAGAGCCCGTCAAACCGCCCGCCCGACAGTGACCACCTTCCTTGGCCGCGCGCTTCCCGGCCATCGATGCGGCTTTCGAGGCGCGCATGTTGGAGAAGGTTTTTGCCGACACGCAATTCGGCTGCGCCGCCGCGTATTTCACTTGCCCAGGTTTCCGGCGCGAGCTGGGTTTCGCGCGCGATGCCTTCGAAGCTGAACGCCGCGGTGATCGCCGATGCGATGACATCGGCGGCACGGTAAGTGCTGGCGCGGCTGGTGATCTCGATGTCGTAGCGGCCGAGATCGAGCGGGGCGCGGCCCAGCACCCGCACTTGCGGGCCGGTGATGCGGGCGTCATCCCAGAGGAGCGCATTGGCGCTGGCGCTGAGGCGAAACGCGAGGTTGGCGTCGCGCGAAACAACAATCAGTTCGGCCGCGCCGTTCTCAAGCGCGAAGGCGTCGCCCGGACGCGAAGTTGGCGCGATTTGACCGGTGGCGGAAAAGTCTTCGCCCAAAGTCCCCGAACTTTGGAGCGTTGCGTCGAGGGGCCCGAAGGGAGTGTCGATCCGCGCCTGGCCTTCGAGGATTTTCAGCTCGATCGCCGGAATCCCCGGCCGGCGGCGGCCGGGAGCGCCGCGACCGAGATGCTCAAGGGTACCGGCGGAGACGCGGCCGCCCTCGTCCATGCGAAAGTGGAGGCGGGGCCGGACCACGCGAAGGAAGTGAAGCCGCGGGGTCAGGCCATTCCAATGCCAGCGCGCCTCGACCAGGGGAATGGTGGCGTCCGGCGCGGTTTCTGGCCCAAAACGGACATTTGCGAGCGCGGCGCCGTTGAGATCGAGGTTAACGAACTCGAAATCGGCGTCCGCTCCGCGCTCTGAAAGCGCGGCGCCGAGCATGAACGAGGCGATCGAATAGCGCACCAGCCAGATGCCGCCGCCCAGCAAAATAAGGCTTATTCCCAGGGCGCCGAGCGCCATGGACCAGCCGGCGATAACCCGGCTTGGGGGTGGCGGGTCGTCCGGAGAGTCTTTCAGCTCTCGTTCTTGACTCGCAACGGCCTGGTTAGACCTATGTGCCATACTCTTCTGCTGGCTCTATCCTTGCTGGGGTCTCAGGCGGTCATTTTGTCGTCTTTGAAGCTAACTGGATGAAGCCAATACGGTTTCTGGCTGAATAACCACACGCCGGAAAACGCTTGTGATAGTGCGTTTTCTGCCGATGGCAGCTATTGGAGCATGAATTGAGAGCAGAATTCGCTCATCGGCTCATGAAAGCCCGTAAAGGAATGGCCGCCGCCGGCCTTATGGCGGCGGCTTCTCTGGTGGGTTTAGGGCTAGCCTGGAATGCAGGCTTATTTAGCGGCGCAGCTGATGCAGCGGCCGCTGAAAGCTTGGCGCTGCGCGAAGCCGCGGCCCGCCGTGCCGAACAAACAGCGTTTACGGAAGTTTACCTTCGTCACGAAACGAAGGAGATGCGCGTCGCCAACGGCGAAACGCTCGCGGGCTTGCTCTCGCGCGCCGGCGCGTCTTCGACGGAGGCCTCGGCGGTGCTCAACTCGATCGCCGACGTTTACAATCCGCGCCGCCTTCGCCCGGGCCAACCTATCAGTCTCTATTTCCAGCGCGACGGCGCGGACACGCAGCTGACCGGTGTGGCGTTCCGATCGGAGCCTGGCGCGTCGGTGACGGCGAACCGCACGACGACGGGCGGCTTCGAAGCGCGCGAAGTGCAGATGCCGCTGACGTTCGAGATCGCCCGCATCGCGGCGCCGGTTGAGACCAGCCTCTATTCCAGCGCGTTGCAGCTTGGCGCGACCGATCGCGAAGTCGCGGCGTTGGCGGACGCGTTTTCGTATGACGTCGACTTCCAGCGCGACGTTCGGCCGGGCGATGCCTTCGAACTGGTGTTTGAGCGCTTCTATGACGACGAGGGCAACACCGTCCGGACTGGCGATCTGTTGTTTGTTTCCCTGGAGTCGAGCCGCGGGTCGCGCGAATTCTATCAGTTCATGGCGCCGGGGGATTCGCGTCCGGATTGGTACGATGCCGATGGCAAGAGCGCCCGTCGTTTCCTGATGAAAACGCCAATCAACGGCGCGCGCCTCTCATCCGGGTTCGGCATGCGACGCCACCCCATTTTGGGTTATTCGCGCATGCACCGCGGCACCGATTTCGCCGCGCCGACGGGAACACCGATCCTGGCGGCCGGCGACGGCACCGTTGAGCGTGCGGGGCCATTCAGCTCGTTTGGCAATTATGTCCGCATCCGTCATGCCAATGGCTATGAAACCGCTTACGCGCACTTGTCGCGCTTTGCGCGCGGCATGCGCGCTGGCGCGCGGGTTCGCCAGGGGCAGGTGATTGGCTATGTGGGAACCACAGGTCGCTCGACTGGACCTCACTTGCACTACGAGGTGATGCGTCGCGGCCAACAAGTGAATCCAATGAGCCTGCGTGTGGCAAACGGCCGGAACCTGACTGGTCGCGCGTTGGAACTCTTCATGATCGAACGCGAACGCATCAACACGCTCCGTCAGGTCCGTGCGCGTGAAAATCCTTCGCAGGAAGCGGTTGCGCGGCCGATCGCGAACGTCGGCGGCGCCGGCGCGCCGTAAGGCAAATTCGAGGTTGAGTGGATAGGGAATCCGTCGCAAGGTTCGCGTTGCGCAAACGCGCTTTGGAGAGCGGCGACGGAACATGCCGATCAGAGCATTGATTGCAGACGATCACGAGCTGTTTCGCAGTGGAATGAAGCAGCTTCTCGTAGATGTGCTTCACGCCGAAGATGTGCGCGAAGCAGAAAGCATGGATCGCGCTCTCGAAATCTTGACCAATGAGGGCGCGGGCGATCTGGTGCTCGTCGATTGGCGTATGCCCGGAATGTCCGGCGCGGAATCTTTGGCCGCGCTGCGCGACGGATTTCCGGAAGCGAAGGTTGCTGTCATTTCGGCTTGGGAAGACCGTTCAGATATTCTCGCGGCGCTTGGCGCCGGCGTGCACGGATACATTCCAAAGTCGCTGTCCTCGACGCAGATCGCCGCGGCGCTTCAAGGCATTCTCGACGGGCGGATTTTCGTGCCGCCGGCAATGGGCAAGCGCGAAGGCATGGGCGACGGCGCGGGCGGCGGCGTCTCGAAGCTCGATCAAGACAAGCTCACGCTGCGCCAGCGCGACGTGCTTCAGGAATTGCTGAAAGGGCAGGCGAGCAAGGAGATTGCGCGCACGCTCGATATCGCTGAAGGCACTGTGAAGATTCACCTGGCCGCGATCTACCGCGCGCTCGGCGTACGTACGCGCGCCGAGGCCATCGCCAAGATGAGCAAGAACAACTAGGCGCGTTGAGCGCGTATGATGAATGTTGCGCCTTGGTCCGGCGCCGATCTTACACCGAGCTTGTGTCCGAGCACTGTCGCCAGTTTGCGTGCAACCGTAAGGCCGATGCCGAGGCCGCTGTTTTTCGCGCCGTCGAGGCGGACAAACTCCTCGAATATTCTTTCCTGGTCGGCTGGCGCGATGCCCGGGCCTTCGTCGTGAACCGAAATCTCGACGTGATCGTCCACTTTCGCGGCGCTCACGATTGCGCGGCCGCCGCCATGGGTCGCGGCGTTTGATGCAAGGTGGCGCAAGATCGCCCCAAGCAAGATCGGATCGGATTTCACTGAAAGCGGCGTGGCTTCCGCTGTCACGTTCGGAGCGTGTTCCAAGAGATCGTCGAACAGCGCCTGCAGGGACGTTGTCTCAATGTCTGCTTCCACCTTGCCGGCGTCCAGGCGGGCGAGATCTATCAGGCTTTCGATCATCGAGGCCAGTGACTGCGCGGCGCGATCAGCCTTGCCGAGGATCTCGCGGGCCTCGTCGTCTTTGATGCGACGGTCGAGCGCGCTCAGGTAAAGCAACAGCGCATGCAACGGCTGGCGCATGTCGTGGCCAATCGCTGTCAGGAAGCGCGTCTTGGAATTGTCCATCGGCGCCTTCTCGCTTGCTAGCGCAGGCCGCGCAAGCGGCTATTCCGCTGTGGCGTACGCGCGTTCGAGCCAAGCGATGATGTCACGCGTCGGTGCGGGTTTTGGCATGAATGCGTAGCCGGCGCCTTTTGCGGCGCGTCGCGCATCATTGTTGAGTGAGCCTGACAAAACCAGCACCCGCGCATCAGGCGCGCGCTTACGGATTTGCCTTGCCGCCGATACGCCGTCGGCGACGGGAAGGTGAAAGTCGGTAATGATCATGCGCGCTGACGAGGCGCGGGTTCCGGCCGCGGATACGACATCTTCGGCGTCCGCGCCGTGTACAACATCGGCGCCCCAGTCGCGCAGCACAATCTCCATCGCTTCCGCCGAAGCCTTGTCGTCTTCAAGCAAGAGGATGAGGGGACGTGCGACCGTCATAGGGTTCAGATCATCACACAAAATGCGTTTACGGCAGTCAAACGCGCGACATAGGTCAGACGGCATAGGCTGTTGCCTAGCGCTTCAACCACGACTTCTGGGCGATTCCCCGACGGCGCGCGCCCGTGCATATTTTTGCACAGCAAAGGGATTGACAGAATGCTCATGAACAGCGGTGCAGCCGAACGCTTTGATGTCGAAAGTTCAGACGATGGCGATTACTTCGCGTCCGCTCATTTGAGCGCCGGCGAGTCCGACTTTTGCTCACGCGAAGGTGCTCATGCATTGAAGGCCAAGATCGAAGCCTATTGGCGTGAGCGCGGTCAGCATGTGCAGATCATGCTGCACAATGTTGGTTTCCATCCCGCGATCCGCGCCGCGCGCTTCGACGTGCGCAGCGACATGATCAACGGCATGCCGCGGGCCGCGGGCGCCAAGCCCAAGAAGGTCGCGCCGGCCGAAACCTATGTCGAGGAATTTGACCAATCGGACGACGATCTCGCCTTCGAATAGAGCACACCAGTTGACCCTGGGCGGGTCCCGGTAGCGAAGGGCGCGGCTTGTCCCTCCTGAGCCGCGCCCTTCGTGTATCCGGAATTTGCCTTGCATCGGCGCGGGCGGCGCGGAATTGATGCGCGTTATGTCCGACGATATCTCACCGCCACAGTTTGAAATCCCAGAAGGTTACGCGGCGCTTGAGTGGCGGCGTGGTTTCGTGCGCCAGATCGGGCCGCTCTACCGGCGTGGGCGAGACGGCGCCTACACGATGGGTTTTCGCGTTGAAGAGCATCACACCAATGGGATGACCAATGCTCACGGCGGCATGCTGATGAGCTTTGCCGATATGGCCTGGGGGCATGTCGTCTCGGTTGAGACGTCCTCCTATTGGGTCACGGTGCGGCTGACGCTCGACTTTCTCTCCAGCGCGCATATGGGCGATTGGGTGGAAGGCGCGAGCGAGGTGTTATCCACCGAGGATGATCTTTATGTGGTGCGCGGCCGCATCTGGGTTGGGGAACGCACGCTGATCACCGGAACCGGCATTTTCAAACCGATACAGCGGCGCGATCCGCGACCCGGGGAAAAGGCGTTCACGCCGGCGGCAACCTAGCCCGCAACGCGCGTGCAGTGGACGCCATCGGCGGGCTATCGCAGAGTGCCGGCATGCGTCCTTCCCGCCGATCCGTCCTTGCCGCCATTCCGCTTATGGGGTGCGCGGGCGAAGCGCGGGCGCGTGTCAACGTGATCCATGTCACCCCGAACGGCGAAGGCGATGGCTCGTCGTGGGCGAACGCGGCGGGTTTCTACGCGATCGCTGACTTGCTTGAACACTTGGAACCGGGCGGCGAAGTCCTCGTCGCCGCCGACCGGGGAGAGTACGCGCTCAGTGAGCCGCTGGAGCTCGGGCGTGGCGGGCGCGCGAGCCAAGAGGTGCGTATTCACGGTGTGAACAGCCAAACCGGTGCGCCGATGGCGGCGTTGCTGCGCGGTAACCGTACGGAGCGGGAGGAAGGCGCCGAGGTTTTCAAACTGCTGCGCGGCGCCAGTCACCTCAAGTTTTCGCATTTCGATTTTCGTGACGTCGGCAACGGCGCGTTCCGCGTCGCGGGCGCTGTGTCGAACATCGCGATCGAAGATTGTTCGTTCGAGAACATTTACCGCTTTTTCGAGAACACGGCCGGGAATGGCGAAGGGCACGCCAGCATGGACGGGTTCGTGCTGCGCCGGTGCCGGGGGTCGCGCGTGCAACGCGGCTTTCTTCGAATCCGCTACAATTCGCGCAATGGCCTGATCGAAGATTGCGCCGCGCGAGGGCAGATCAACGAAGGCGGTTTGATCCCCGTGGGGTGCGCGCTCGATGATCGCGCCAATGCGATCACGTACCGCCGCGTGGTGATGGAAGGGTTTCAGCAGCTGAATGGCGCCGAGTATTGGAATGGAGACGGCTTCTCCGACGAACCCGGCAATGGCGCTATTCGTTACGAGTCGTGCGAAGCGCGTGGGTCAACCGATGGCGGCTTTGACTGCAAGAGCCGTGATGTGGTGCTGGAAAACTGTGTTGCGGAGGACAATAAGCGCAACTTCCGGCTCTGGGGCGATCACGCCACGATGACGAATTGCATCAGTCGCGATCCCAACTTCCGCGGCCGCGACGCGAACGAAAACGCCAGCTCTTCGCATATCTGGATTGGTGGCGAGGAGAACATCGACATTGATATCGCCAACCTCATCATCGAGGATCGCGACGCGACGCCGATCATAGAGTTCAATCATGATGTCGGGCGCGTGCAGATTCGCGGCGTGACTATTAACAGTCCGCGCGTGAACTGGGGGAATGACGAAGGCCGGATCCGCGCCGGCATGCTCATCGGTGAGCCGCGGTTCCACCAGAATATAGCTAATGGCACACCTTAAGCGCGCAGCGCGAAGCAGTAGCGCCGCAGGTGAGAAACGTTGCATGCGCTCTTCATTGAAGAATATGTAGAACTCGCGCGCGGACGTCGGGGTTCGCGCGTATGATCGAGCTGCTCGCGAGATATGTCTGCCAAGCCGCAAACCAAAAACGGCGCCGAGGCTCCGCTGATCTTTGTGGTCGGCGCGCGCGGTGTGCCTGACGTCGAGGGCGGCGCCGAGAAGAACGCGGAGATGCTGTTTCCGCTGGTGGCCGCGAGCGGAAACTATCGCGTCACCCTGGTGGGCCTCGCCGACAACATCAAGTCGGACACGTTCAAGGGCGTGCGTCTGTTGAAGGCGCCGCGCTCGAACATTATGAAGACCGACAAGATCCTCTACTATGTCGCCGCGATTTTCATGGCGCTGCGGCTGCGGCCACGCATCGTGCACTTTCAGGGTTTGGGCTCGGCGCTGTTCTTGTGGGCGTACAAGCTCATGGGCGCCAAGACGGTCGTGCGGTATGGCTCGGCCGACTACCTGGTCGGCAAGTGGGGGCTGCTCGGCAAGCTCGGCTTTCTGCTGGCCGAGTTCCAGTTGCGCTTTGCCGATGCGGTGATTGCCGTGACGCCAGCGCTCGCGGAGCGCCTGGCGCGGCGGGGCATCAAGAGCAATGTTCATGTCATCGCCAACGCCGCTGACCCGCTGCCGCCGGTCGAGCCGAGCGCCCAGCAGCCGGCGGGCGAGTATATCCTCACGGTCGGGCGGGTAACGGCGCAGAAGAATGTCGCGAACCTGATCCGCGGCTATGAGATTTTTGCAAAGGGCGTTGCGAACGCACCGAAGCTGGTTGTCGCTGGTGGATTGGACGAAGCCGACTACGTTGAAAGCCTGCAGCCTCTGCTGACTGAGCGCACGGTGCTTGCTGGCAAATTCACGCGCAGCGCGATGGCGCCGCTTTATCGCGGCTCCAAGATTTATATTAACGCGTCGTTGCACGAAGGCAGCTCGAACGCCGTGCTTGAAGCGATCGGCGCGGGTTGTTCGATCCTGCTCAGCGACATTCCCGAGAACCGCGATTTTGGGATGCCGCCGCAGAACTATTTCGATCCGAATTCGCCGGACTCAATCGCCGGGGCGCTGAAGCGCGCGCTGGCAGATCCGCAGGCTTATGTCGCTGACGCCGGCAAATATTTGACCTGGACGAAGGTTGCTGAGCGAACGCTTGACATCTATCGGGGCATCGCGCCTTTCCACAGCTCCGAGACCGGGCGCGCAAGCACGCTCGTCTCGGCCTCCTAGCGGGGCGGATGCATGTGCGGAATTGTGGGCGTTGTCGAAGGCCGGGGCTTCGAGGTCCCGTGGGCACAGATTGATGCGGCGCTTGCCGCCATTCGTTATCGCGGCCCGGACGATCAGGATGTCTGGTCGGAAGGTGCGGTGACGTTCGGCCATTTGCGGCTGTCGATCGTCGATCTGTCGCCGATGGGCCGCCAGCCGATGTTCTCGGCCGATGAGCGCTATGTCATCACGTACAACGGCGAGATTTATAACCATAACGAGCTGCGCGCTGAGCTTGAGGCTGAATCGGCGCACAAATGGCGCGGCAGCTCGGACACTGAGGTTCTGCTTGAGCTGATTTCGCGGCGCGGCGTGGAAGCGGCGCTCCAGAAGGTCGATGGCATGTTTGCCTTCGCGCTGTGGGACCGGCGCGAGAAGCGGATTTTCCTGGCGCGTGACCGCTTTGGCGAAAAGCCGCTTTTCTATGCGATCCGGGGTGAGGGGCTGGCGTTCGCGTCGGAGCTTGCGGCGCTGGAGCAATTCAAGGCGCTCGATTTGAAGGTTAGCCGCGATAACGTGGCGCGCTATTTCACCTGCGGCTACGTGCCGTCGCCGTTCAGCATTTACGAGAATGTCTTCAAGTTGCCGCCCGCGTCTTTGTTGACGTGGAAGGCCGGCGAACAGGCGAAGGTCCGCGAGTACTGGTCCATCGACGAGATGGCGCGTGACGCTATCTCCGAACGCCGGCCGATGAGCATGGATGAGGCGGTCAACGAGCTGGATCGTTTGCTCGCGGCTTCGGTCGCTGAACGCATGTCGGCGGACGTGCCCGTGGGCGTGTTCCTGTCGGGCGGGATTGATTCATCGCTTGTAACCGCCGCGATGCAAAAGTGCGCGACCCGGCCGGTGACGACGCTGACGTTGGGCTTTGAAGATCCGCGTTTTAACGAAGCCGATCACGCACGCGCGATCGCCAAGCACCTCGGCACGAACCACATCGAGGAAGTGGTGACGGCGGAGCAGGCGCGTTCCGTGGTGACGCGGCTTGGCCGCATGTACGACGAACCGTTGGCGGACGCATCGCAAATCCCGACCTATCTGGTCTCGGAGATGGCGCGCAAGCACGTCACCGTCGCGCTTTCGGGCGATGGCGGCGATGAAGGCTTTGCGGGCTACCGCCGTCACTTCGCGACGCCGAAGCTATGGCACCGGATGCGCAAAATGCCGATGCGCGGCGCCGCCGGCGCTGTCATTAACGCGACGCCCGTTTCAGCGCTCAATCTCGGCTTGGGCTTCCTCAAGGGCTTTACCGACCGCTACGGCGCGGGCGGCGACGTCGGGCCGACGCTGAAGCGTGTTGCGCCGTGGCTGGGTGCGACCTCGCTGATCAATCTCCATGAACTCAGCCTGGAGAAATGGCCGAGCAACGAGCCGGTCGTGCCTGGCATCGGCCATATCAATGGCCGCGATCACGGCTTCCTGCCGGAGAGCGAAATCGATCAGCTTTGCCTGCATGACATGCGCAATTACCTGCCCGGCGATATCCTGGCGAAGGTTGATCGCGCCTCCATGGCTGTCAGCCTCGAGACGCGCATTCCGTTGCTCGATCCCGATGTCGTCCGCTTTGCGATGACGTTGCCGGAAGACCTGCGGATGAAAGGCGCCAAGGGCAAGCTCATCCTTCGCGAAGCGTTGAAGCGCCACGTTCCGGAAGAGATGTTCGATCGTCCCAAGACCGGTTTTTCGCCGCCGCTGGAAAGCTGGCTGCTTGGGCCGCTTCGCGACTGGGCCGAGGATCTGCTGTCGCCGGCGCAGCTGTCGCGTCACGGCCTGCTGGACGTTGAGCGCGTTCGCGATTTTTGGGCGCGCTACCAGCGTGGCGGCACCATGGAAGAGGCGCGCCTCTGGTCGGTGCTGCAACTTCAAAGCTGGATGGCGGCGCGCGGTCTCTAGGCGCTGGCGCTTGCGGGTGTTGGTTGTCGTTTCTGCAGTGACAACAAGTAAAGCGTGTAGCCGCAGATCAGGCCGTAGAGGATATTCCCCTCGACCATCCACATCGGCATCGTCGCCATGTTGAGCACGATGTAGCTTAAATGCGCGCCGACCAGGACGCCGCCCTGGCGGTGCTTCACGCGCAGCGCCGAGACCAGCATCGACATCCAGACCCACAGGATCACGACGACGCCGACGGCGCCGTATTCGTAAAGGTAGTTGACGAGCGTGTTGTGGGCATAGAGCGGGAAAGTGTCGTTCCAGGATTCCGGGCCGAAACCGATGACGTATTCGGCCAGATCGCCTTGCATCCAGGCGTAGATGTAATTGCTCCAGATCGCAGGCCTGCCAGAGAGCAGGCGGCCTTCTTCGACTGTATATTCGCTGGGCGGCTTGAAGAAATTGACGTCGCCGGAGGTGGCGACGGTCACGTCGCTGAAGCGCTCCGCGAGCAGCAAGCTCAGGACGCCAAGGCCGATCGCGGCGACGACGATGAGGGCGCTGACTACAAAAGGCCGGTCTCTCCACGGAAATTGTCTGAGCGACGACGAGGCAAAGAACATCAGCAAAAGCGGCGCGATCGCCACCAAAGTCGTGCGGTAGTTGGCGAGGACGATACCGGCGACACAGGTGACTACGATTGCGAAGCGGAGCTGGCGGTTGATGCCGGTTGTGAAGCAAGCGGCTGTGAGGCAGGTCGCCAGAATGACCGAGAAGGCCGCTTCGTGGTTGTAGCCGCCAATGTAGCTGATGTCGTTGATATCGGTCTCGGTCATCTTGCCATAACCGAAGACCACCGAAATCAGCTGCCACACGACCACCGGGAAGAACGCCCACAGCATCGAGGCCATGAAGTCGCCGCCGCGCGCGCGGCTCATCGCGCCGTAAGTCGCGAGAATAATAACGATCAGATAACCGTGCTTGGTGATGACGGTGATGAGACCCGAGGTGAACCCGCCATTGCCGAGCGCGCTGATGATCGCGAGGGCGATGAGGACGTAGAACGGCAGCAGGAACCGCAGCGTCAGGTGCCGCAGGTTGATGTTCATCAGGCCGATGACAAAGATTCCGATCGACGCCAGTGCGTTCGCTGACATGCCCGCGGCCAGCGGACGGTAGGTAAATTGGTGAAATGCCGACATGATGTAGCGCAGCCAGGCGGCGCCGACGACGAATGCGCCGGCGCGGTCGCGCATGCGCACCATCACGAACAAGATGATTAACAAGCTGAGGATCGCGACCGGGTACAGGAAGTACGCGGGTAGCGCTGGCGAACCTGCGCCGAGCTCGTTCGACATCATGACCGGTTACTCAGCCCATTAGACGTTGCGCCGCACTGCATTTCACTTGTGGGGCGCCTCGTACATCGTAAGCAAGACTTGTGCGGCGCGCGTGGATCGGCTCTTGCTTGCCGGATGCGGTTGCCCGGGCAGATTCGAGGAGGAGCAGCGTGACGAGACGCAAACGCGCGCTCTTCTTGATTAATTCGCTCACCGGCGGCGGCGCCGAACGGGTGATGTGCACGCTCTTGCGCCATTCCGAGCCGGAGCGCGACGAGTTCGATATTTCGCTGGCGGTCTTGGACAAGGAGCAGGCCGGAAATTCCGCTCCAGATTGGGTCGATGTTCACCAATTTGACTGCCGGTTTTCGATGGCCCGGAGCATCATGGCGGTGCGTCAGCTGCACGCCGCGCTGCAGCCGGACGTTTCCCTGAGCTTCCTGACGCGGGCAAATATCGCCAACGTGATTAATGCGCGCACGCCGTGCGTGATCAGCGAGCGGGCGCATACGTCGCATCATTTTGCCAAGGGTCTGCGCGGCGCTGTTTCGCGGACGATGGTGCGGGCCGTCTATCCTCGCGCCTCGCGCGTCATCGCCGTCTCTGACGGTGTCGCGCGCGATTTGCGTGACAATTTCGGCGTGCCGGAAAGCACGCTGGTCAGCATTCCGAACCCTGTCGATGCCGATGCAATCAAGGAAAAGGCGAAAGAGGCGCCGACGATCGCGATCGACGCGCCCTTTATCATGTCGGCGGGCCGACTGGTGTCCGTGAAGAATTTCGCGATGCTGATAAGGGCTTTCGCGGCGGCGGGCGGCGATCGCAAATTGCTGATTGCCGGCGAAGGCGAAGAGCGCGGCGCGCTTGAGCAGCTGGCGCGTGAACTGGGCGTCGCAGAGCGCGTCATCCTGCCCGGCTATGTCGCCAACCCTTATCCCATGATGGCGGCGGCGGACATCTTCATCTTGTCGTCGGATTCAGAGGGCTACCCGAATGCGCTTATCGAGGGCATGGCCGTGGGGCGCCCCGTGATCGCGACAAACTGCAATTCGGGGCCGTCGGAAATTCTGGCCGGCAAGCCGCGTGTCGCGGTCAGCGGAATCACATATGCCGAGCACGGCGTGCTTGTGCCCGTTGACAACGCCGATGCGATGGCTGAGGCGATCCGCACTTTGGACGATCCAAAAAAGCGTGCGGATTATGGTGAGAAGGCCGCGGCGCGCGCGGCGTCATTTAGCGCGGGCGCGATCAAAGACCGTTATTGGGATGTGCTACGCGAGGCGATGAACGCTGCGCCGACGCATAAGCGTTAACGCCATGCGCATCGGTATTTTCGGCGGCTACGGCACGGGCAATTTCGGCAACGACGCATCGTTCGAAGCGCTGCGCGATTTCCTGCGTGCGGAAATGCCGGATGCGGATATCTCCGCGATCTGCAGCAAGCCTGAGCCAACGGCAAAACGCTTCAACGTGAAGGCCGTTGGGATCGCCGCGCCGCGTCCGGAAGGCATTTGGCGCAAGCTCGATACGCTGATGCTGCGCCAGCCGAGCACGTGGCGAAACTGGGCGCGCACGCTGAAATTGCTCAACGATTACGACGTGATCCTTTCAGGCGGGACGGGCGTGTTCGACGATTTTCGCGATACGCCGTTGGGGTGGCCGAGCGTGCTGTTGCGTTGGTGTTTGGCCGCGCGCATGAAGCGTGTGCAGTGGCGCTTCATCAGCGTTGGCGCAGGTCCAATCGTGAATCCGATCGGGCGTGAGATGATGAAGCTCGCGGGTTCGCTGGCGCGTCAGCGGCTCTATCGTGACGAAGATTCCTATCAGTTCATGCAAGAGCTCGGCGTTGATGGGCCGGACGACGGCGTCGTGCCTGACCTGGCGTTTTTGCTGGCGCCAGTGGCTGATGCGGCGCGTCCCGCGGGCGAACCGCTGGTCGTGGGCGTCGGCATGATGACGTATCATGGCTGGCATTCGAGCGCGGGCGTTTATGAGGCGTACATCGATCTGCATGTGCGGCTGATCGAATGGTTGCAGGCGCAGGGCTACGGCGTGCGCATGATCCTCGGACAGACGCCAGCCGATGTTGGCGCCGCGCGCGATGTGGATGCGCGCTTGAAGCAGAAGGCGCTTACGCCGTTTGAAGAAAACGCGACGTCGATCCACGATGCGATGGCGGTGATCGCCGGGACGGATCTGGTGATCGCTTCGCGCTATCACGTGCAGATCGCGGCGCTGAAGATGGGGCGGCCGCTGATCGGATTGAGCTACGGGCCGAAAACCGATGCGCTGATGGCGGATGTCGGGCTCAGCGAATTTTGCCAGGATCTGGATCACGTCGACTTTGATCGCCTGACGCGGCAGGTCGAGAAGATGGTCGCTGGCCGTGAAAGCTACGCCGCGCAAGTGCGTGAGAAGGTGGCGGCAATGAAGGCGAAACTGGTCACTGCGCTGAAGGCGCTTGATCTCAACACCTAGAAGCGCCGCGCTCCATAAAAGAGGCGAGACTAGCTTGCGGCGGTGGTGGCGTCCGCCGGCCAACGCGGCGGCGCTTGCGGGCGCTTCACGCGCTTCAAGAACAAATAGTACGGCCACACCGCGACCGACGCGATGAAGTCCAGCAGGTTTGGCTTGTGGCCGCGCGAGGCAAGGCGGCCCAGGTCGCGCTTGGCGATGGCGCCGGAACCAGAGACAGCCCAGAACAGAATGCGCCGGTAAAACACGCGCAGGAAGCGGTTCAGCACGCGCTTGTATTCGGTGTTTGAAAGTGCGGCGGGGCCGTAGCGCTCGATGAAGAGCAGCTTCTCCCAGATCACCGCTTTAACTTTAGGCGCCAGCGTGAACACAAGTGAGCCGGAATCTGGGTGGCGGATCGTGTCGGCGATGTATTTGTGCACGAAGCCCGCGCGCTTGCCGCGCGAGAGCGTGCGGCAGACCGAGGCGATGTAGCACTCGACGATATCGTTCGGATAAAAATCCTCGCCCGCGCGCATGGCGTCGGTGCGGAAGAGCACGTGCGCCGTGGGGATGTGCGCTTCGTCCGAGAGGAAGCGGGCCAGCATGTTGCCGGACTCATAGAAGGTGCATTCCGGCGGGAAGTTGTGCGTCCGCAACTCGCCGTTCATCTTCTCGATGCCGGCAACCATGACGATCGTCTCGTCCGCGAGCGCGACGTCCATCATGTCAGCGATGGCGTTAGGGGGCATGGTGTCGTCCGCATGCAGCATGCGGAAGTGGGTGGCCTCTGGCGGGATCAGAGAGGCGACTTTGTTGGAGTTCTGTTGGAAGGTGACTGTCTCGGGGTTCCGGATCGTGATGATTGGCACGCCGGCGTTGGCGTAGCGGGCAATGATCTCAGGGGTCGCGTCGGTGCTGGCGTTGTCGACGATGCAGTGGACCAGCGGCCGGTAGGTCTGCGCCTGAACCGCCTTGATCGCGTTTTCGACGTGCCGCTCACCATTATAGCAAGGCGTGATCACCGCCACGAGCGGCCTGGCCGGAGAGGGGGAGGTAGCGGTCATGAACCCGGAGCATGCTGGTTATCCCGCACGCCGGGATATTTTTCAGTGCTGCCAGAGCAATAGTCGGGCCGTCAAAGCCCATCGGGAAGACGTTGGGCGGGTTAGTCAAAAAGGCTCACGAAGGCCAGCACGATCCAGCCCAGGCCGGCCCAAAGAGCCAGGCTAACGCTCACTGCACCTAAGATTGAAAAAGCCATCGGCCAACGCTTCTGAGTTGCGCGCGGCGCCGGCGGCGAGCCGACGTGCACTTCGGCCTTCGGGAGGGCCGCGTGGGGGACCGTGTAAGCCAACTTCTCTGCCCGCTTGCTCACTATCCACAACCGCCAGAATTGACGTCCCGCGACTTAAGTCTCGGGCGCTAGCTGGAAAGTTGATGGGCCAGAATGATCTTCTTTACTCAGTTAAATTTCGGACAATTTTCAGTCGATCCTGGGGGTAACGCAGTCCGTCGTGTCCGGTTCCAGCTAATTCCGCCGCCAGGTTTTGCGCGACCGGGAATAAACTCTGACGCGCAACGTAGCTGTAGTCGAAATTCCCCAACCACGCGAATTGAATCCTAAGTGCGTTTTGCAGGATCACCCGATTAGGTGATGCGTGCGCCATGCGCGCGATGATCGCGCCCCGTGAGCTGCGGTGCACGCTGGTGTCGGAGAGCTTTCGCGTTGATGCCGAGCGACGTCTTTTGTCGAGTGTGCTTTGACTTCGTTCGACGCGAGATTTCCGCGACGCAAAAGCGACACGCGTGGCGTTTTCACCAAGGGTGAGCATAGAATTCTTAACTGTGCGCTTTGTGCCAACTTAAGACGTGCTAAGCCGAAGCCTGCTGGCTGAGTAATTGCTTTCTCCGCACGAAGGTCCGCCGAGAACCGCGCGGGCAAGGAACGCCGAACATGAACGTGATTGCCATTCGCAAACCCACGGGTGAGATGAATCTCCCACCCGAGGAGGGGGGCGAACTCGGTACGTTCAGCTTGAAGTGGATCTTCGAGTTTCTGCTCCGCCGCTGGATGTTGATCGCGGCGATCGGTGCGGTTGCGTTCGCGCTCGCGTTCACGGTTTTCATGATCCAGCCGCCGCAATACAGCGCGACCGCTTTGGTGATGATGAGCGGCGGCGGCGAACAATTGCCAGGCCCGCAAACGCCCACCGGGCGCGCCGATGCGCCGCCCAGCGCGCCGGTTGTCGACTCCCAACTCGAGGTTCTGCGCTCCGACATGCTGACGGGCCGTCTGGTTGACGCTCTGAGCCTCATGGATGACCCGGAATGGAACGCGGCGCTGGATGATCGCGACGCGCCGCTGGCCACAGACCAGAGCCCGGCCGCCCAAGCCTATCGCGCGGAAGTGCGCCAGGCGGTCGTGAAAGCCGTTGGCGGCGCGATCAGCGTCCGCCGCCGCGGCCTGACCTACGCTGCTGAGGTATCGGCAACGTCGCAAAGCCCGGAGCGGGCGGCCGCGCTTGCCAATCATCTGGTTGAGCAATTCCAGCGCTATCAGATCGAAGCGCGCATCGAGAGCGCTGCGCGGGCCAACACCTGGCTGTCATCGCGCCTTCAAGAGCTGCGCACGGACGTCCAGACCAAGGAAAGCGAAGTCGAGCAATACCGCGCCTCCACGGGCCTGGTTTCGACGCAGGGCGCGTTCCTGATCGAGCAGCAGATTACAGACGCGCAGACCTCCCTCGCGCAAGCGCGCGGAGAGCTCTCGGAGCGCCAGGCGCGCTACTCGCAGCTCCAGGAGATGGTTGCACAGGGCGGTTCAGCCGACACGCTCGGGACCGTCATGAACTCGGTGGTGATCTCGCAGCTTCGTTCGCAGGAAGCCATGGTCGCCCGCCAACTCGCTGACTATCAGACCCGTTATGGCGAAGCTCACCCGGCGATCGCCAACGTGCGCGCTGAACTGGCGGACATCCGCACGCAGATCGCGGCCGAGACGCGCCGTATCCAGGCCGGCATGCGCAACGACGTGGACATCGCCAACGCGCGCGTCATCCAGGCCCAGGCCTCGCTCGATGCGCTTCGCATGCAGATGACCGGCGGCGGGCCTGAAATGGTTCGTCTGCGGGAACTCGAACGCGAGGCCGCCGCGGCGCGAACCGTGTACGAGTCTTTCCTGCAGCGCGCGCACGAGCTTGCCGACCAGGGTACGATCAATTCGGCGCCGGCTGAACTGATCTCGGCGGCAGCCGTTCCAAATGAGAAAAGCTCGCCGCGCCTGTCGATCTCGTTTGTGCTGTCGTTCGCGCTTGGCTTGGGCCTTGGTCTGGCCGCCGCCTTCCTGGTGGAAGCGCTCGATGATGGCTTCGCCAGCTCCGATGACGTGGAGCGCAAGACCGGCGCGCCGGCGCTCGCCAGCATCCCGCAGGTTCGCCGCAGCGAGCTTCGCCAGTCGCCAACCACGTCGCAGCATCCCGCAGCCTATATGATCGAGCGGCAGATGTCGGCGTTCACGGAAGCCTTCCGCGTTCTCCGTACGACGATCCTGTTCGCCGCCGGCCAACCGAAAACGCAGGTGGTTGCGGTAACTTCGGCGTTGCCCAATGAAGGCAAGACGACGACTTCGCTCTGCCTTGCGCGCGTTTCGGCGCTTTCCGGCCAGCGTGTTCTGCTGATCGATTGCGATCTCCGCCGCCGCTCGGTGAAGGAGGTTCTCGATATCGAACCGGATATCGGCCTTCTCCAGGTGCTTTCGGGTGAGGCGACCTGGCGCCAGGCCATGTACCTCGATGAAGCCAGCGGCATGTGCGTGCTGCCGGTCAGCGGCTCGGGCTTCACGCCGAAGGAGATTTTCGGCGCGGAGGACATGAGCCGGCTGATCGCGGAGCTCCGTGGCTCGTTCGACCTCATCGTCCTGGACTGCGCGCCGGTGCTGGCGGTGGCCGAAACCCGCGTCGCCGCGTCCCGGGCTGACGCTGTAGTGCTGGTTTCGCGTTGGCAGAAGACGCCGATGCGCGCGGTGCGCGCGGCGCTTCAACAATTGCATGACGCCGGCGCGAACATTCGCGGCGTCGCGCTCAACGGCGTCGACCGCCGTGTGCCGGGTTATTACTCGTATCCGACGTACGACTTCAGCAAGGGCTGAGACGGGTTTTCGTCGGTTGCGTGTTTTCCACAGCCGTTGGGCGAATTGTTTCGCTTTGGCGCTTGCTTCGCTCACCGGGCGAGCAATGTGGAGTTTCGATACTGAGATATCAGTGAGCGCTTGCAATGAGCTCACGCGATGTCTTTAAGTGAAGGTGCTGAGAGGCTCGCCACAGAAGGAGGCGAGCGACGCGGGGTTGCTATGCAGGAAACGTCGAAAGCTAGCGAAGAAGCCGCTAGCGCCGCAGCACCAGTTCGTGCGCCGACGACGTCGCGTGCGCAGCCGCGCCTCACTGCAATTTCTCCCTCCGCCACAGCGCCCACGATCGTCGAGCCCCAGGCGAAGGTCGAAGTCGTCCGCATGGCCGCGACCGAAGTCGCCGCCGATACGCAGCCCTCCCCGGTAGGCGGCTGGACGAAGCGCGCTTTCGATATCTGCGCCTCTTCATCGGCGCTGGTCGTGCTTGCGCCCTTGCTAGTCGCGACCGCGATCGCGGTGAAGATGGATAGCCCCGGCGACGCGATATTCCGCCAGGAGCGCGGCGGGTTGGGCGGCAGGACTTTCCGGATTTGGAAATTCCGCACGATGTCGGTGATGGAAAACCGCGGCGTCGTGCAGGCCCGTCACCACGATGCACGCATTACGCGCCTCGGCTCCTTCCTGCGCCGGTCGAGCTGGGATGAGCTGCCGCAGCTGTTCAACGTGCTGCTGGGCGATATGTCGATCATCGGCCCGCGTCCGCACGCGCTCGAGCACGACATTCATTTCCACAAAGTCGACGCGACCTATCCGGAACGTTTCACGGCGCGCCCTGGCGTTACTGGCTTGGCGCAAGTGAACGGCTGCCGCGGTCCGACGGAAACCGACGAGAAGATCAAAGCGCGCACGCGGTATGATGTCGAATACGTGCGCAACTGGACGTGGGGCCGCGAGATCGAGATCGTGTTCGCGACGGTGGCGCTGCTGTTCTGGAAAAAAGACCCCGGCGCACTTTGAGCCGGAATTAGCGCGGCGCGTGTGCGGCGCTATTTGCATGAATAAACATCAGTACGCGGACGTGTCCGGCCTTGGGGCGGGGCGCGCCCGTGGCATAGAATAGAAGCGCCCGCATCGCTGGATACGTGCGGGCTAACGAGAGAGGCGAGAGTTCCATGAAGGTGCTGTTGACAGGTTCGCGCGGGTACATCGGCACAGTGATGACGCCGATGCTGCAAAAGGCTGGGCACGAAGTCGTGGGCCTCGACGCTGACCTCTATTCGCGGTGCACCTTTGAGGACGGCGGCCAGATCGTCGACATCCCGACCATCATCCGCGACACGCGCGATGTGCGTTTGGAAGATGTTGAAGGCTTTGACGCGATCATTCACCTCGCGGCGCTCTCGAACGACCCGCTCAGCGATTTGAACCCTACGTTGACCTATGACGTGAACCACCTCGCGTCAGTGAAGATCGCCGAACTGGCCAAGAAGGCCGGCGTGCCGAAATTCATCTTCGCGTCGTCGTGCTCGAACTACGGCAAGACCGAAGGCGACGAGATGATCGACGAAACCGGCAAGCTCGCGCCGGTCTCGGCTTACGGTGAATCGAAGGTGCTGGTTGAGCGCGACGTGAAGCCGATGGCCGACGAAGATTTTTGCCCGGTGTTCATCCGCCCGGCGACGGCCTACGGCGTGTCACCGCGTCAGCGTTTCGACATCGTGCTGAACAACCTCGTCGCTTGGGGCATGACCAAGGGCGTCATCCTCCTGAAGTCGGACGGCACGCCGATCCGCCCGATCGTTCACATCGAAGACATCTCGCGCGCCTTCATCGCAGCACTCGAAGCGCCGACCGATCTGGTCCGTGGCGAAGCCTTCAACGTCGGCCAAACGGCGCACAACTACACCGTCCGCCAGATCGCCGAGATCGTGCGCGACATCGTCCCGAACACGACGATCGAACTCACCAGCGAAGCCGGCCCGGACCCGCGCTCGTATCGCGTCAGTTTCGAGAAGATCAAGCGCGTCCTGCCGGGCTTCCAGCCGCAATGGGATGCCGTGAAGGGCGCCGAGCAGCTCTACGCCGCTTACAAGAAGAGCGGCATCACGGTCGAGGAATTCGAAGGCACGCGCTACAACCGCATCAAGCACATCAAGAAGCTGCTTGCGGACCAAATGCTCACCAACGAGCTGCGCCCGGGCGCCGAAGCGGTGGCCGCGGAATGAAATTCCACAAGACTAGTCTGCAGGACGTCGTCCTCATCGAGATGACGCCGTTTGGCGACAATCGCGGTTGGTTCGGCCGTTCCTTCTGCATGAAGGAATTCGCCGAGAACAATCTCGAGATCAGCTACCCGCAGCACAACACAGGCTACTCGAAGAAGAAGGGCACCGTTCGCGGCATGCACTTCCAAGTCGATCCGCATTACGAAGTGAAGGTCGTCCGGGCGCTGCAAGGGGCCGTGCACGACATCATCGTAGATATGCGTCCGCATTCGAGCACGTATCTGAAGTGGGAAGGGTTCGACCTCTCATTCGAGAACGGCCGCCAGCTCTATGTCCCGCGTGGTTTCGCGCACGGCTATCAGACGCTCGTGGACGATACGCAGGTGAGCTATCTCTGCTCGGCCATGTACGTGCCGGATTCAAACGGCGGCTATCGCCACGACGATCCGGCGTTTGGCTTGAAGTGGCCGCTGCCGGTTTCTGAAATGTCGGACAAGGACAAGGCCTGGCCGGATTTCGTCGCCCCTGAAAAGAGCGGCGTGAAACCAAGCTCGATGCCGGTGCGCTTCTAAGCACAAGCACCTGCGGGCCCGCGTCTGCTTCGACAAGCTCAGCATGACGCTACTTGGGGTAACGGTGCGAATGTCAGCAGCGCGTCACCCTGAGCTTGTCGAAGGGCGACGTCACCGGTCTCAAACAAAAGGCCCGCGCTCCTCACGGAACGCGGGCCTTTCTTTACTCCGCAGCTTCACTGGCGATGATCCAATCTAGGATCTTCTCCGAGAAGCCGTCGACGCGGCGCCATGGCCCATGGCCGACGCCGTGTTGGTACGACGCGACGTTGACCATGTAGCCAACGCCCTTCGGCGCATCGACCGCATCGTGCGATTGCTCGTCCGTGAAGACGATCAGGCGCGCGTCCTTGCGATCGACCTCGGCGACAGCCTTGCCGAGCCACGTGCCGCCGTGCGGCTGCGACGTGACGATGGCGTCGCGCAAAGCGAAGCCACGGCGCGGCGCGATCTTCTTCACCTTGTCGGAGAAGGTGTAGATCTCGATGTCCTCGCCGATCTCGCGCGCCAGAATGGCGAGGCCCACCGCCGCTTCGAGACGGCGCATCTCCGAACGCCCCGAAAGTGGGGAGTCCATCGAGCCCGAAACGTCGACAAGCAGGATCGTCTTGCCCGCGAGCTTTGCGTGGCCCTCGATTGAACGGAACATAGCATGTTCGAGTTCGGGTTCGAGGTCCGGCGCGTGCTGCGCGGCCGCGATGAAGCGGTAGGGCAGGACGCGGTCGGTGCGCATCTCGTCGAGCGCCTTGCCGATCGCCTTCTTCGAAACGCCGGCGACCTGCATGTTGCGCAGGTTGCGCAGCAGTGCGAGGGCGCCGAGCTTCTTGTCGGCGATCAGACGTTCGAACGTCTCCTTCTTGTCAGCGCCGCCGGACAGCGCGACTTCCCACGTATCGGGGGAGGCGAGCTTGCCGTCGATCAGCTGCTTCCAGATCTTCTCCTGCGCCTCGTCCTTCGGCTTGGCGTGGGTGATGAACAGCACGTCGCGCAGGCGCACGGCGCCGTCGCGGTCGTACTTGGCGAGCTGGTAGGCGTCGAACTTCGCGAACGCGCGCGCCAGGCCCTTCTTGACCTGCGCCGAGACCGCAGCCTTCTTGCGTTGCTGCATCGGTCCAAGCGCGTCGACCCAGTAGATGGCGAGGAATTCGGTCAGTTCGTCCGGACGCTGGATGACGCGCTCGAGCGTGTCGGCCACGAGCCCGCGGTGGGTCTCATGACGCGCCATCTCACGCACGATCAGAAGCGGCGCATGACGCAGCTTCATATCTTCGCGCGCTTCGATGGCGAGCGCGGCGACGCGTTCGGCCTTCACCTTCGGCACAAGCGCGGCCATGCGCTCGGCGATGGCGACGCCGTCCTCGTAGAACTGGCTTTCCCACAGCATCGAGTTCATCAACGCACGGCGCAATTGCTGCTCCGGCGTGAACGCGCGGCCCTTCGCGCCTTCATGCGTGCGCGCGGCCTGGGACTTGTTCAACTTCACCATCTCACTTCACCTACACTTCCTACTCCATCTGTTTGCCTCCTCCTCGATGGAGGAGGCGCCGCGAAGCGGCGGAGGAGGTGCGCGTTCGATGATGAAGGATGAGCCTTTTTAGGCTCAATCTTCAACACCATTGGCCTCACCTCCTCAGTCAGCGCTTCGCGCTGACAGCTCCTCCATCGAGGAGGAGCAGAATCCGTCAGCCAGGGGAACGTACGAGACCGTAACGTGCTCTACCAACTGAGCTACAGGTCCACAGTGTTGGACCTGGCGGGACTCGAACCCGCGACCACGCGATTAACAGTCGAAGTAACGGACCTCTTCACCACCTGCTGACGCACGACTTGGCGGTCACCACCGCCAAATTTCATAGATCCAAATGCCGGCCGGGGAACGCTGCGATCTCCGCGTGTTCGACCTGGAAGGTCGAGCTTCACCCAAAGAAGTAGCGGACATCTTCACCACCGGCCGACGTTGGATGGCGGGGAACGAGCGAATACGAGAACCCCCTCGCGGGGAGACTGAGCTACGGGTTTCCCCGGCGCGATTTGAACGCGCGACCTCCGCGCGATGCGCGGTGCTCTACCGATGCACTCATACTCTTCACCACCGCCAAACGTGATGCCGGGCTGGGGAACGGACGACCTCTGATTGCCGCCGAAGCAGCATCTGCTCTCCCAACTGAGCTACGGGCCCCCAACGTGGACCCGGCGGGATTCGAACCCGCGACCCGATGAATCAGACATCTTCACCACCAACTCGGCAAGTCGGACCGATCCGGGGAACAGGCGAAACCTGCAACGCTGCCGAAGCAGCCACGCGCTCTACTGCTGAGCTACAGGTCCACAAGAAGACCTGGCGGGACTTGCACCCGCGCGACCTCGTCGGTGTGAACGAAGAAACAGATCTCTTCACCACCGGATCGGAATTGGCTTTGTCGGGGAACGGTCGAGAGCGGGCCAAGCCATCATCATCGCAAAGCTTGAGACAAGGTCTCGCGCTCGGAGCCCGCGTCACGACGATCTTTGCGGGATCGCCTCCACGGTACGATGCATGCGCCGGCTGGATTCGAACCAGCTTTATCCAGAGCGAAGTATCCGCGCTCTTCACCACCGACAAATTGTATTCAGGGGAACGGCCGACGCGGCCTTTTTGCAGAAGAACTCCGCATCTTCACCACCTGAATTTCAAAAACTCTCCTTCGTTTCCACATGACAAAGGCTTCGGAGAGGCTGGAAACAAAAACCCCTCCGGAGCGTGGCTCTGGAGGGGTTCGAAAAATGCGAACACTCGAAATGGGATCAGCCCATTTCGCCTCCATGAGAAAGCGCGCGTGCATCGACGCCGCCCTGAGCATTCAGCTCAAGCGCGCACGGCGATCCGGCTATGAAATTCAAAACGCTTTTCATTCGACTTTCTCATTCCCGCGCACGATCACCGCACGCGAAGGGGCGGCTGTATGATCTTCGTTCGTGGCGGCGTCAAGGCGAAAAAACGCGACGATGCGCATTTTTGAGTCGGGTGATGTAGCGAAAACAAGAAGGCCGCAGCGCTGTTACACGCTGCGGCCTGATTCTGATCGACGCACCAACAGCGTCAGCCTGTCGAAGGCGGGTGATTGCGCGCGAACGCCGGTGCGTGGCGTCGCGCTTCGCGTTAGCCTTTAACTTCGAGCAGGCCGTTTTCGCTCAGCACCTTCGCCGCATCATGGATGCGCTCGTAGGGGAGCTTCGCGCGTTGTGCGATGTCGAGCAGCGAGTGGTTGCCGTCCGATTGGTTCAGCATCCAGAACACCGGCAGGTTGGCGTCGTAGGCTTTCTTGTCGCCGCCGATCGCGCCGTAGAGGCCGCGCTTGCCGAGGTTCGGCTCGCCGTGCGGCGCCAAGTTCACCGTTTTGTACTCGTTCTCGAGCACGTCGATGATTTGCAGCGTGTGCTTGTAGGACTTCTCAAGTGCTTCCGGCTTCAGGAATTCCATGTTGTCGGCTGACGTATGGTATTCCGGGAAGAGGCCGAAGCGTGAGCGCAGCAGCAGGCCGACGTTCAGGCGGAACGCTGGCGAGTTGTATTGGCGCTCGTCATAGCCGTAGGGCCAGAAGTCGACGATGTTCGGGTTGGCTTCTTCGTCACGCAGGATCTTTTCGACCGCGCGATCGACGATCGCGTCGCCGGCTTGGCTGCGCTTATAGGTCGGGCCGCCCGGATCGCCGACGCATGACAGGATCAGGCCGTTCTTGATGCGCTTGATCTTGTCTTCGTTCCGCGACAGCCAGGTGATCGAGCCGATCGTGCCTGGTGCGAAGATGAACTGGTACGAGTAGCGCGTCTTGCCTTGGAGCTGGGTCAGCGCCTGCGCCAAGTGCGTGTTGACGCTCATGCCTGAGCAATTGTCGTTGGCGAGCGAGGGGTGGCAGCAATGTGCCGAGAACAGGAAGATCTCGTCGCTCTCGCCCTGAAGGAAGTATTCGCCGTAGGTCAGCGAACCCTTCGGGTCGTGGTCTGAGTCAATGAATGCCTCATACTCGCCGTCCGGCAGGCTCATCAGCTGGTCGTGGCTCATGCAGAAGCCCCAGTTGATGTTGTAGTAGCTCGTCCGGTACGGGATCAGGTCAGGCTGATCCGGCATGGTGAAGATGTGCTTCTTGAGGTCCGCGAGCTGGAACTTGCCGTTGATCGGGGCCGAATAGTTCAAGACGTGCAGATTGTGCTTCTTGAAGTCGATGATCTTGTTGCCCTGCGGGTCCTTGATCCAGGCGTCGCGGACGTTCCATTCCGGCGCGATGGTCCAGTCGAAGGCCTGGGTGCCTGACGGGACTTCGTGGATTTGCAGATCGATCTTCGATTTAATGTGACCGAGCGTCTCGCGGACGCCGTTGCCCGAAATCGAGCGGCAGATCGGGTAGAGCGTGTTGGCGAAGTCCCAGAGCTCCTGGCCGATGCCCGGCTTGTAGAGTTGGTTGACCACTGACTCACGAATAACGGGCATGGAGAGCTTTCCTAAATCGCGACGGTTCGCCGTTCACCAACGCGTAAAGCACGTTCCGGGCCGCACGATTTCGCGTCCACGGCCGCTCGCGCGCCGGTGATGACTTCCAAATTTTGTCGGGATTTTTCAGATGCCGTCAGAGCCGGTGTTTTGTCAAGTTAAACGCCCAACTGCATGTGTTTTCCGCCGATCGAACGAGCTTGTTGACGGCGCCTGAAATTGGTGCGCGTAACAAGGCTCTACGGCATGGGTGTTGCAGCCTTAACGGCTGGCGCGAGAAGCGCGTCCAGCCTTGCGAGCAGGGGTCATGAAAGTCGTTCTATTCTGCGGCGGTCTCGGTACGCGCATCCGCGAGTATTCCGAAAGTGTGCCGAAACCGATGATCCCGATCGGCCATCAGCCGATCCTGTGGCACGTGATGAATTACTACAGCCAGTACGGGCACAAGGATTTCGTGCTGTGCCTTGGCTACAAGGCCAACACGGTTAAGGAATTTTTCCTTAACTATAAGACGCAGACCTATGGCGATGTCATCGTCGAAGGCTCGAAGGTTGAGCTGCTCGGCCCGCGCGAGGAAGATTGGCGCGTGGCGATGATCGATACGGGCGTCTGGCGCAATATCGGCAGCCGCCTCTGGGCCGTGCGCGATCACGTGAAGAACGAAGAGATGTTCTGCGCCAATTACAGCGACGGCCTCTCGGATGTGAACCTCGACGACATGATCGCGAAGTTCAAAGCCAGCGATAAGATCGCCTGCTTCCTCGCCGTGCACCCGCCGGTGACCTACCACCTCGCCGACATCGCCGAAGACGGCAAGGTCAACGCGTTCATCACGTCGGATCGCTCGGAGATCTGGATCAATGGCGGATTCTTCCTGCTGAAGCCGGAGATCTTCGACTATATGAGCGACGGCGAAGAACTCGTGGTCGAGCCGTTCGCGCGCCTGATCAAAGAGAACAAGCTGATGGCCTATCGCCACACCGGCTTCTGGCGCTCAATGGACACGCTGCGTGACCGCCAAGTGCTGGAAGAGATGATGGAGAAGGGCGAGATGCCCTGGAAGGTCAACGGCAACGGCAAGAAGCCGAAAGTCTGAGATGTTGGCGCTCGACCTCGCACGGCCGGGCAAGGCGCTGCGCGTATTGGCGCTCGGCGCGCATTCGGATGACATCGAAATCGGCGCCGGTGGCGCGATCCTTTCCTGGATCGCGTCCGGCGCTGAAGTGTCGGTCGATTGGTGTGCGCTCTCGGCGCCGGGCGAACGTGCGGATGAGGCGCGCGCGAGTGCGATGGAGTTTCTGGCTGGCGCCGCGCGCGCGGACATTCATCTCGGCGAGTTTCGAGATGGCTACTTTCCCGCCGAACGCACGGCGGTGAAGGATTGGGTCGAGGGGCTGAAGCGGCTGGAGAAGCCGGATGTCGTGCTCTGCCACCAGCGCAACGACGCGCACCAAGATCACCGCATGGTGTGCGAACTCGCGTGGAATACGTTCCGCGACCACCTGATCCTCGAATACGAAATTCCCAAGTGGGATGGCGATTTGGGTCAACCAAATATCTATGTGCCGCTGAGCGAAGAGGTGCTCGCGAAGAAGATCGAGCTGCTGCACAAGCATTTCGGCACGCAGCGCTCGAAAGCCTGGTTTGACGATGAGACTTTCCGTGGCCTGGCGCGCCTCCGCGGCGTCGAGTGTCGCGAGCGTTATGCGGAAGCGTTTTTCGCGCGCAAACTTCTGTTGAAATAGGGAAGACGACGATGGCCCACCGCGGCTTTGAAAAGTCCAACGTGCTGCGCGCAAAGGGCCAGCGCCTGATCCCTGGCGGCGCGCATACCTACGCGAAGGGCGATGACCAGTATCCGCTGCTCGCGCCGGGACACATCGTGCGCGGCAAGGGCTGCCGCGCGTGGGACGCCGATGGCAACGAATACATTGAATACGGCATGGGCAACCGCGCCGTCACGCTTGGCCACGCCTACGAGCCGGTGCTGGCCGCGGTGCGGGCGGAATTGGAAAACGGCGTGAACTTCACGCGGCCGGCGGCGATTGAAGTTGCCGCCGCCGAGAAATTCCTCTCGATGATCCCGAACGCCGAGATGGTGAAGTTCTCGAAGGACGGTTCGGACGCGACCTCAGGCGCCGTGAAAATCGCGCGCGCCTACACTGGCCGCGACTACATCGCCATCTGCGGCGACCACCCGTTTTTTGCGGTCGACGATTGGTTCATTGGCTCGACGCCGATCAATGGCGGCGTGCCGAAGGCGATCAGCGACCTTACGGTGAAGTTCAAGTACAACGATATCGAAAGCGTCAAAGCGCTGCTGAAGCAGTATCCCAAGCAGATTGCCTGTTTCATCCTGGAGCCGACGCGCGGCAACGATCCGAAGGATAACTTCCTTCACGAACTGAAGCGCCTCGCCCACGAGGATGGCGCGCTCTTCATTCTGGACGAGATGATTTCCGGCTTCCGTCTGCACAATTACGGCGCGCAGCACATGTACGACATCGACCCCGATCTTTCGACCTGGGGCAAAGCCATCGCCAACGGCTTCTCAGTCTCGGCGCTCGTCGGCAAGCGTGAGTTCATGCGCCTGGGTGATCTGGAGCAATGGGACAAGCCGCGCGTGTTCCTGATGTCGACGACGCACGGCGGCGAGACGCATGGCTTGGCCGCGATGATGGCGACGATGGACGTCTATAAGAACGAGCCGGTGATCGAACACATGGTCCGGGCCGGAAAGCGGCTGATGACGGGCATCGAGCAGGCGGCGCGCGCGCGCGGCGTGCACGAGCACATCACGGTCATGGGGATGCCGTCGAACGCCGTGTTCGGTACGACCGATCCGGACAAGAAGCCGAGTCAGGCTTATCGTTGCGTCCTGCTGCAGGAGCTGATCAAACGCGGCGTCATTGCCCCGTCAATCGTTGTTTCCTATGCGCACAAGGATTCCGACATCGATCAGACCATCGAGGCTTTCGATGGCGCGATGGAAGTTTATGCCCGGGCGCTGAGCGACGGCGCGGAGAAATTCCTCGTCGGGCCGCCGTCTGAGATGGTGTATCGCGCCTACAACAAGAAGCCGGAAGCGACGGCGCCGACCGCTTAAGGCCCGTAAGGCGCTTGAAATTACCGAACTTTACCGGCGCTGCGCGCCGGCGCCGGTTGCGTTCGGTTAACCGCGGTCCGGCACTGTGCGCTCCAAATCACTGCCCCCAGGCGGGCAATTGGAGCCGCAAATGTCCGCTCGTTCTCGGCGCGTTAATCAATCCACGGCGCAAATTCCCGCTGCTGGCGCAATCCGTTGCGATCTGGGCCATTCGCGCCAAATCCTCTGCCGTTCACTCTTTTCAT
>JAEUMT010000029.1 GCA_016791365.1 Hyphomonadaceae bacterium
CAGAGCGGTCTCGGTAATGCATTCCGTGACGCGCGGAACGCGATCGGCGTCAACAAACGCTTTCACGATTTGCGCGGGACGGCGGCCACGCGCTTCGCCTCCGCAGGATTCAGCGCCCACCAAATCGCCGCCTTCATGGGATGGGAGGAGGGCCGCGTGGAGGCAATTCTCAAGCGCTACGTGTCGAAGCGAAAGCTCGCCGAGGACGCTGCAGAGCGATTGCGGAGACCGCGAACAGACGGAGAATCTTGAGGCGGCTGTTGGCGCATTCTGTAAAACCGAGGTGTAAAACTCGGCCCCGTGTGTTGCGAAATGCAATAAAAGCCGGTCCTTAGACCCCAGCCCGTGACAGGTTCGATCCCTGTCGCGCCCACCATCCTATGCTCGCGAAGCGAGGGTAGGATGCCCTCCGAAGCTTTAGCGTAGGAGGGCTGGTGGATGCTGCTCGCGAGCTTCGGATGGCTTATGCCGCGCGCGCATTTTTGACGCATCGCAACATTTTGAATGACAGCGCGCCTTGTGTGTGCTTGCATGCGCTTGCGCCGATTTGATGCTCAGCTTGCGGGCGCGTTAAAAATACAGCTAAAGCGTAGGCGCATAGCGGCCCTTGGGCCGCTGCTCCCTGCCCGCAAGCGCCACTCAACATCGTCGCGTGTTGAAGAAGGCGTACGCGAAATGGCTTACGAGGCATCGAAACCTCCACGCATTCAAAGCGATGAAGACGATTTTTGTTTTCCGGGATTGGAAGTGCAGCATGAGCTGCTGCTGACGCTGCGCGCGTGGGAGAGCTCGGTTTCGATCCTGCAGCGTTTGTCGGAGGCGGGCGCTGAAGTGCACGCGCTTTCGATCAATCCGCAGGCTGGCGCCTTTGTGCTGAAGTGCCGCGTGAAGGCGATTTCGGCCTCGCGGGCGCGGGCGTTTGTGGCCGAGCTCGGTGTGTTTGCGTCGGGCGCGGCATGCGTTGAGCATCTCATTCTCGCAAAGGCGCCTGACCATGCGCGCGCTTAGGCAAGACGTGCGCCCGACGGCGCGTTGGGAAGATTTTCTCGTCGATGTGCCGGGTGAGTTTTGCTGCGAAAGCGGCGATCCGCTGCCGGAGTCGCAGCTGCGGCTGCGTGTGTTTGGCGACTTGCGCCGGCCCGTGATCGTTGTCGCGGGAGGCATTTCGAGCGGCCGATGCCTTGACGCATGGTGGAGTGATCAGATTGGTGAAGGCGCGGCGATTGATTTGACGCGTTATTGCGCGATTGGCTTTGATTTTTCGCCGACGGAAGATCGGCGCGTCCGGCTGTCGCCGTTGGATCAGGCGCGATTGGTCGTGATTGCACTCGATGCGCTTGGCGTTGACCGGCTGTTTGCTTGGGTTGGCGCGTCTTATGGCGCGATGGTCGGTCTTGCGTTCGCGGCGGAGGCGCCGGAGCGACTTGAGCGGCTGTGCGTGATCTCGGCGGCGCACAAGCCGGCCGCGCTGGCGCGTGGCTGGCGGGGCGTGCAGCGGCGCGTGGTGGAGTTCGCGATCGCGCAAGGCGTGGCCGAAGAGGGGCTTTCGTTGGCGCGCCAGCTGGCGATGATTACCTATCGCAGCGCCGAGGAGTTCAGCGCGCGCTTTCCCGGCGGCGTTGGCGTGGATGGGCGTTCGGACCTTGATCGCTATCTGGTGTCACGCGGCGATGCGTATGTGAGTGCGATGGCGCCGCAGCGTTGGTTGTCGCTGAGCGAGGCGATCGATCGCCTCGATGTCGATCCGGCGCGGATTCGCGCGGAAGTGACGCTTGCGGCGTGCCCGACCGATCAGATCGCCCCGATCGAGACGATCCAAGAGCTGTCACGACGTCTGCCGAATTTGCGCGCGCTGCATGAGTTGCCGTCGCTGTATGGGCATGACGCATTCCTGAAAGAACCGGCGCAAGTCGCCGCCATTGTCCGTTCGTGCCTGGAGGGCGCGTGATATGACCAAGCATGATGAAACGATCCTGTGCGCCACGGGCGTGAACGATGATCCGACGCACGGCGCCGTGATCCCGCCGCTCTATCTGTCGGCGAACTACAGCTTCGACGGTTACGGCGGCAAACGCGCCTACGACTATACCCGCTCTGGAAATCCAACGCGCGACGTGTTGGCGGAGGGATTGGCCGCGCTTGAGGGTGGGGTGGGCGCCGTGATCACCAGCACCGGCATGTCGGCGGTGGATTTGGTGCTCTCGCAATTGGAGCCGGGCGCGCGCGTGATTGCGCCGCACGATTGCTATGGTGGGACATGGCGCCTGTTCGCGGCGCGTGCGCGGAAGAAGGCGATCGATGTCGCTTTTGTGGATCAAGGCGACAGCGACGCCTTGGGCGCGGCGCTCGGCGACGGCGCGGCTCTGGTTTGGGTCGAGACGCCCAGCAATCCGTTGATGCGTGTTGTTGATATTGCGGCGATCGCGAAGCGCGCCAAGGCGGTTGGGGCGCGTGTGGCGGTCGACAATACGTTCTTGTCACCGATCTTGCAGAAGCCCATCGCCTTGGGCGCGGACTATGTGGTGCATTCGACGACGAAGTATCTCAATGGGCACTCGGATGTTGTCGGCGGCGCTGTGGTTGCGGCGAAAGCCGGAGACGTGGAGCAGCTGATCTGGTGGGCGAATTGTACTGGCGTCACCGGCGCACCGTTTGATTCGTGGCTGACGATTCGTGGTTTGCGCACGCTGAGTGTGCGATTGGAACGTCAGCAGCGTAGCGCCGGCGGAATCGCGGAATGGCTCGCTGCACATCCGCGCGTTAGCGCCGTCTATTATCCGGGCCTGGAATCACACGCTACGCACGCGATTGCGAAGAAGCAGCAGAAGGGCTTCGGCGCGATGCTGAGTTTCGAAATCGATGGCGGCGAGCGTGAAGTGCGCGCGGCGCTGGAGCGGATCAGCGTGTTCACGTTGGCGGAATCGCTGGGCGGGATTGAGAGCCTGGCAGCGCATCCGGCGTCGATGACGCATGCGTCAATGGCGCCGGAGGCGCGCCGCACTGCCGGCATCGGCGACACATTATTGCGTCTGTCGATCGGCCTTGAGCACGAAGAAGATTTGCTTGCGGACTTGGAGCAGGCATTGCGATTCTGATATGGACCGCCGGCGTCTCGTCGGCCAACACCGCCGCATGCCGGCGAGACGCCGGCGGTCCATATTGCTAGCGTGTGCGCTGCACGAGCGTGTGCAGTCGCTCGCACATCGGTGAATTCGGGTCTTCGAGGCCGGCGATCACTGTGAAGTGGTTTGCGCCGTCTGCCTCTTCGTAGCGCGCGGTGACGCCGTCTTCGCCCCAAGCCGAGACGATTGACGCGCTTTGGCGCAGGTATTCACTGCTCTCGTCGCTGCCGACAATGGCGTCCAGGGATTTGCCTTCGGGCGCGGGCCACAGGAGGGGGCTGAGCGAAGCAGCTTCCGCTTCGTCGAGGCCAAGTTTCTCGTTGAGGCTCGTCGTGATGAGAGGCGCGAGGTCGAAGAGGCCCGAGATGGCGTAAGCGGCGGGGACGTGAGCTTCAGTCGCAAGCAGGCACGCCGCGAGGTGGCCACCGGCAGAGTGACCCGCGATGATGACGGGCGCATCGAGGGCGCGATGGACGATATTGCCCGCTGCACGCATCTGCTCAACGATGTCGCCGATGCGGACATTGGGGCACAGATCATAACTCGGAACTGCGACGGTGACGCTAAGCGCATTGAGGCCCTTCGCTATTGAGCTGAAGAAACTTTTGTCGAGCGCCTGCCAATAGCCGCCGTGGATGAACATTACAGCAGGGCCGGGGCCTGCGTCGAAGAGATCGATCGTGTTGCGCTCGCTTGGTCCGTACTCGATCACGCGCGGCGGATTGATGTTGCGGTAGGCTTTGCTCTCGGCCGCCCAGCGCGCGATGATCGCCGGGTGCTCAGGCACGGCGGCGCGATTGTTATATTCTTTTTCGAGATCGAGACTCATTTGGAGTCAGGATAGTCGAAGCCCGGCCATTTCGAGCCGTAAAGTTGATAGCCGAGGATCGTGTAGGTCTGCGCGACGTTTGGATTGGCGCGGATGGTCTCGGTGACGACTTTCTGGATCGAGTTAAGATCAGGATGCTCGATGCGTACGAGCAAATCCCATTCGCCCATGATCGAGTAGATATCCATGATCTTGTCGGTGCTATCGCGCAGCGCGTTGCCGACGGCTTCGGGCGTTGCGTCCTTCACGCGGACAAAGATGAAGAGGCTGTGGTCTGCCATTGCGTTGATCCTAGCTGGGGCGAGCATAGCGAATTTGCGCGCGCCGGAAAGCGGGCGATGCTAAGAGGCGCGCATGTATTTCGTCGTTATCGCGCTCTTCATGCTGATCTTGCCGGCAGCGAGCATCGCCGCCGAGTATTCTTGGCTGCACACGAGCACTGATCTTGTGGCGCTGACGGGGAAGTGGTTCGCATTTTGGGGCGTGGGTATGCGGCTCGGCCTCGCGGGCTTGAGGCAGGCGTTCAATCCGGCGTTCACGGCGCGCGACATTTTCGAAATCGAGGATGAGCGCGTGCATCCGATCGTGCGCGAACTTGGGTTTGCGAACCTGTCACTGGCGCTGCTTGGGTTGCTGGCGCTGTTGCCGGGATGGGCGACGCCGGCGGCGCTGGCGGGCGGCTTGTTCTTTGCGCTGGCGGGTTGGAAGCATGTTGTGGCGAGCGAGAGCAATCTGACGCGGACAGCGGCGATGGTGTCGGACGTGTTTATCGCGGTGGTGCTGATCGGCTATGTGGCGCTGATCGGGATGCGGACGCTTTGAGTCTGGACCGCCGGCGCCCTCGCCGGCATCCGGTGTTTCAATCGCGGCCGCTCGTTGGCGTTTCAACCGCCGTGCCGGCGAGGGCGCCGGCGGTCCAGACTTAGTTCGGGACCACTGCGGTTGTCTCGATTTCAATCAGCGCGGCGTCTTCGATCAGCGCTTTCACTTCAACCACCGCCATGGCCGGATAATTCCGGCCCATCTTCTCGCGCCAGGTTGCGCCGATGTCGGCGAGCGAGGCGAGGTAGGCGCGTTTGTCGGTGATGTACCAGGTCATGCGCGCGATGTGTTCGGGGCCGGCATTGGCGCAGCGGAGCACGGCCAGCGTGTTGTCGAGCGTTTGCGCGAATTGCGCGGCGAGCGTGGTTGCTTCGAATTTTCCTTCCGGCGTCCAGCCGATTTGCCCGGCGACGAAGACGATGCGGCCTTCGGCTTCGATGCCGTTGGAATAGCCCTTCGGGCGCGGCCAGCCTTCGGGAAGGAGCGTTCTCATGTGTCGAGCTTTGCGAAATCGGTGATGGTCTTGCGGAGATCGGCGGGCCAGGGCTCGGCGCGCATGGTTGCGAGATCGGTGAAGACGATGGTCTGATCGAAGCGCGCGACGGTGCGATCGCCGATTCTGGCGATATGTTTCAGATTGAGCGAACTGTTGCCGATGGAATCGACGCCGAGCTGCTGATGCAACATGTCGCCGATGCGGACGGGGCCGACGAACTCGCACTCGAAACGCACTGTCGGCACGCCTTTGCGGTCATCAACGTGCAGCGATTTGAACGAATGGCCGAGGCTGGCGAACCAATCCTCGACGGTTTCGTTCACCAGCGCGAAGAAGCGTGGATAGAAGATGATGCCGGCAGCGTCGCAATGTTCGAAGCGGACGATGAGGTCGCGGGTGAATTTCATTTCGGATCGCGCAGTCTAAAACGTTGCAGTTTGCCGGTGGCGGTCTTCGGGAGTTCGGCGACAAACTCAATGGCGCGCGGATATTTGTAAGGCGCGATCGTCGCTTTCACGTGATCTTGCAGTGCGCGCTCGGTGACGTTGGCGTTGGCATTGAGCACGATGAACGCTTTGACGATCTGGCCGCGTTCTTCGTCCGGCACACCGACGACGGCGCATTCGGCGACGGCCTCGTGCGTGAGCAGGGCGTTCTCCACTTCCGGCGCGCCGATATTGTAGCCGGATGAGATGATCATGTCGTCGGCGCGCGAGACGTACCAGAAATAGCCATCGGCATCGCGGCGATAGATGTCGCCAGTGACGTTCCAGCCGTTGGCGACGTAGTTGCGCTGGCGATCATCCGCGAGATAGCGGCAGCCGGTCGGGCCTTTGATGGCGAGGCGGCCTTCGCCTTCGCCGTCGAAAGGTTCGTCGTTGTCGTTGAGGAGCGTGGCTTCATAGCCGGGCACGGCTTTACCGGTGGCGCCGGGGCGAATGTCGTCGCCGCAGGCGGAGACAAAGATGTGAATCATCTCGGTCGAGCCGATGCCGTCGATGATGCGGATGCCTGTCGCGTCGAACCACTGATCAGAAGTGGCGCGCGGCAGGTGTTCGCCAGCGGAGACGCAGGTGTGCAGCGAGGCAAGCTTGCTCAGATCCTGTTTCAGCAGCGCGCGATAGCCGGTGGGTGACGTGAAGAGCGTCGTGGCTTTGTGCTGCGCGATGGTGTCGACCAGAACATCGAAGCCGGGACGTTCGCAGATCGCCGTGGCAGCACCCGCGCTTGCGGGGAAGACCATGCCGGCGCCGAGGCCGAAGGTGAAAGCAAAGGGCGGCGTGCCGACAAAAACGTCGGCCGGTTTTGGACGAAGGATGTGGCGCGATACGGTCTCCGCCATTGCGGCGATGTCGCGATGGAAGTGGACGCAGCCTTTCGGTGTGCCGGTTGTGCCGGAGGTGAAGGCGATCAGCGCCGGATCCTCGGCCGCCGTTGGTGCGGCTGCGCCGCCACTTGGCGCGTTCGCCATGCGTTGCGCAAGATCGTCAGTGGTCACGATGTGCTTTAGCACTGGCGCGCCTGGCTGCGCGGCTTCGAGTTCCGCGGCGCGGTGCGTATCGACGATGGCGTGTGTGATCTGTGCCTTGTTGAGGATCACCGCGAGTTCGTGCGCGCGCAGCATCGGCATGGTGCCGACCGCGACGCCGCCGGCGCGGAAGACACCCCACCAGACGGGCAAGGACAAGCGCGTGTTCGAGGCGTGAATCAAGACGCGATTGCCGGGAACGAGGGCAAAATCGTGCTTCAAGACGTGCGCGATGCGCGATGTTTCTTGTAGCAGTTGGTCGTACGTCAGCGTTTCGGTGGAAAGCAGAACCGCGTTTCTGGCGCCATGACCATTGGCGATGGCAGCGTCGAGTATGCTGCTCGCATTGTACTGCGCCGGAAATTGCAGCTCCGGCAATGTGAATTTCATCTCCGGCCATTGGTCACGGGGCGGGAGGTTGTCGCGGACAAAGGTGTCGACGTGCGCGCTCATCAATCGCCCTCGAACACCGGCTTCTGCTTCGACGCGAAGGCGACGTAGGCGCGCTCGAAGTCTTTGGTCTTCATGCAGATGGCTTGCGCTTGCGCTTCGGCTTCCAGCGCCTGCTCGAGGCTCATGTTCCATTCCATGTTGAGCTGGTTCTTGGTCATGGAGTGCGCGAAGGCTGGGCCGGTGGCGAGGCTGGCCGCGAACGCTTGCGCTTCTGTCAGCGGCGTTTCAGTGAGCTTGTTGAAGAAACCCCACGCAGCGCCCTCCTCGGCGCTCATCGAGCGGCCGGTGTAGAGGAGTTCGCTGGCGCGGCCGTGGCCGATGATGCGCGGCAGGATCGCGCACGCGCCCATGTCGCAGCCGGCGAGGCCAACGCGGGTGAACAGGAAGGCGGTCTTCGTGTTGGCGGAGGCGTAGCGAACGTCGCTGGCCATCGCGACGATGGCGCCGGCGCCGGCGCACACGCCTTCGATCGCCGCGACGATCGGCTGCGGGCAGGCGCGCATGGCTTTGACGAGGTCTCCAGTCATGCGTGTGAAGCGCATGAGTTCGGGCATCGTCATTTTGGTGAGCGGCGCGATGATGTCGTGCACGTCGCCGCCGGAGCAGAAATTGCCGCCGGCGCCGGTGATGACGATGGCGCGGCAATCGTCTGCGTAGGAGAGGCGGCGAAAGAGGTCGCGGAGTTCGGCGTAGCTCTCGAACGTCAGCGGATTTTTGCGCTCGGGGCGATTGAGCGTGATGGTCGCAATGCGATTTTGCACTGACCACAGAAAGTGTTCGGCCTGATAGTCGGCGCTCTTCCAGGCATCGTTGATCACGGCGCCGCTCCCTTCGTCAGTTTGCGGCGCAACGATGCCTTGGCCGCATCGAGAAGCCGCGACAGCGCGTTCTTGTCGGCTTGTGTGAGATCGCGCAGCAGCGCGTCCACGCATGCCGCGTGCGCTTTGGCCATCTGCTTGAATACGCTTTCGCCCTGACGCGTCAACCGCACACGTTGGATGCGGCGGTCGTTTTCGTCGGCTTCGGTTTCGATGAGGCCGTCGGCGGAGAGGCGTGTTCGCAATTGCGTGACGTTGCCGTTGGAGACGAGCAGGTATTGCGAGACTTCGCCGAGTGTGAGCGCGCCGTGGCGATCGAGCGCGGAGAGGAAGTCGAAGCGGGCGATGGTTGAGTCGAACTTGGCGCGCATGAGCGCATCGACCTCGCGCTCGATCAGGCGGCTCGTGGTGAGGAGACGCAGAGATAGACGGACGGACTCGTTCATGCCCCTCCCCCTTGTGGGGAGGGGTTGGGGTGGGGGTGCGAGCGCAAATGTTTGACGACGGGGGTGTTCACCCACCCCCGCCCCTCCCGACAAGCGGGAGGGGAGAGGAGCGTGATCATACTTCGCCGCCGGACATGGGGATCGCCGCGCCGTTTGTCGCCGCCGCGCCGTCGCTGCAGAGCCAGGCGATTGCGGACGCCACTTCGTCCGCTGTGATCAGGCGCCCCTGCGGATTCTTCGCGTAGAGCGAAGCCTTTGCTTCTTCCTCACTCAGCTTGGTTTTGCTGGCGATGTTTTCGGCGGCGCGGGTGACGATGTCGGTTTCGACATAGCCGGGGCAGATGGCGTTGACGGTGACGCCTTTCTTGGCGGCTTCTTTCGCGAGCGCGCGCGTCAGGCCGATCATGCCGTGTTTCGAGGCGCAATAGGCGCTGATGTAGGCGGCGCCTTGCAGGCCGGCGATGGAGGCGACGTTGACGATGCGGCCCCATTTGTTGTGGTACATGTCTTTAAGCGCGGCGCGCGAGCAGAGGAAGGCGCCGGTGAGATTGATCGCGAGGCACTGATTCCACATGGAGAGATCCATGCGATCGAGCGGCGCGGACGGCGTGATGCCGGCGTTGTTGATCAGAATGTCGATCGGGCCGTAGCGATCGCGTGCGGCGGCAAAGGCGGCGGCGACGGAGGCTTCGTCGGCGACATCACAGGAAACGCCCTGGGCGTTCTCGAATTGCTCGGCGGCGTCTTGCACGCGCGCGCCGTCGCGACCGACGAGCGTGAAGCGGGCGCCGGTGGTGGCGAGCGCACGCGCGGTGGCGAGGCCGATGCCGGTGCCGCCGCCGGTGATGAAGACGTGGTGAGCCATCAGGAATCCTTACGTGCGATGGTGCGCTGCATCTGCGCGTATCCGGTGCGATACTGTTTGGGCGGCGCCAGTTTGCCGTAGCCGAGTTCGGCGGCGGCGCGCAGCGACCAGTTGGGATCCATCAAGTGCGGGCGTGCGAGTGCGCAAAGATCGGCGCGGCCGGCGGCGAGGATCGAGTTGACGTGGTCGGGCTCGAAGATGTTGCCGACGGCCATCGTCCTCACGCGCGCTTCGTTGCGGATGCGGTCGGCGTACGGTGTTTGGAACATGCGGCCGTAGATGGGTTTTGCGAGCGGCGTGGTTTGGCCGGCGGAGACGTCGATGAGATCGGCGCCGGCCTCGGCGAACGCTTCGGCGATGGCGATGGAGTCTTCGGCGGAGAGCCCATCGTCATGCCAATCGGTGGCGGAGATGCGCACGCTCATGGGTTTGTGCTTCGGCCAAGCGGCGCGCATCGCCTCGAACACTTCGAGCGGGAAGCGGAGGCGGTTTTCGATGCTGCCGCCATATGCGTCGGTGCGGTGATTGCTGATCGGCGTGAGAAAGGACGAGAGCAGGTAGCCGTGGCCGCAATGGAGCTCGAGCATGTCGAAGCCGGCTTGCTCGCCCATCAGCGTGGCGCGGACGAAATCGGCTTTGACGCGATCCATGTCGGCGCGCGTCATTGCGCGGGGTGTGGCGTTGGCGTCGGACCAAGCCAGTGGTGAGGGCGCGATGATTTCCCAGTTGCCGGAGTCGAGCGGCTGATCTGAGTAGTCGCGTTTGTCGTTCGGGTCTTCGCCCCAGGGCCTGCGCGTTGAGCCTTTGCGGCCGGCGTGGGCGAGTTGGAGGGCGAACTTGGCGCCGGTGTTGGCGTGCACGTAATCGACGATGCGCTTCCAGGCGGCGGCGTGTCTCGCATCGTACATGCCGGCGCAGCCTGGGGTGATGCGGGCGTCGGCGGAGACGTCGGTCATTTCCGTGAAGATGAGACCGGCGCCGCCGCTGGCGCGGGCGCCGTAGTGCACGAGGTGGAAGTCGTTCACTTCACCGTCGATGGCGGAATACATGCACATCGGGCTGACGACGACGCGGTTGGGAATTTCTAGATCGCGCATTTTGAGCGGCGCGAACATTGGGGGCGTTGGAGCGCGCGCTTCCAAGCGCGCACTGGCGCTTGTGCTTGAAAGGTCTGCGCCGTGCGGGCTTGGAAGCCCGCGCTCCGCCGCGTCAGCAAACCAAGACTCCACGCGGTCGAGGAGGTTCTTGTCGCGCACGCGCAAATTCTCGTGGCTCACCCGCTGGCTGCGGGTGAGCAGGGAATACGTGAACTGCAGTGGTTCGAGGTTGGCGTAGCGATCGATGTTCTCGAACCACTCCGTTGAGTTGCGCGCGGCGTTTTGAAGCTTCAGCACTTCGACTTGGCGTTCGGCGTGATACTCGGCCAGCGCTTCCGCGAGCGGTTTACCGCCGTGCAGCACGGCTGCGAGTTTGATTGCGTCCTCGATGGCGAGCTTGGTGCCGGAGCCGATGGAGAAGTGCGCCGTGTGGGCGGCATCGCCCATCAGGATGAGGTTGTCCTTGTGCCACGTCTCGCAGACGATGCGCGGGAAGTTGAGCCAGGCTGAGCCGCGCAAATGCTTGGCGTTGGTGTCGAGCGTGGCGCCGTCGAGGTATTTGGCGAAGAGCTGTTCGGCGGCGCGGCAGGTTTCGTCTTGGCTCATTTTGTTGAAGCCGAAGTTTGCCCACGTCGCCTCGGAGCATTCGACGATGAACGTCGAGGCGTTGTCCTCGAACTTGTAGGCGTGGGCCCAGATCCAGCCGTGCGGCGTTTTCTCGAAGGCGAAGGTGAAGGCCTCGAAGGCCTTGTTGGCGCCGAGCCAGATATACTTGTTGGGGCGGATGTCGATGTCGACACCGAAGTGTTCGGCATCAGCACTACGTAGCTTCGAGTTGGCGCCGTCACAGGCGAGGACGAGATCGTAGGCCGCGAAGAGTTCGGGTGAGGGATCGATCTCGGTCTTGAATTCGAGGCGGACATCCAGCTCACGGGCGCGATCCTGCAGGATGTTGAGGAGGCGCTTGCGGCCGATGCCGACGAAGCCGTGGCCGGAAGAGGTGATGGTCTCACCGTGAATGTGGACGTCGATGTCGTCCCAGTGCGCGAAGCCGGCTTCGATTTCGTCCGCGCTTTTCGGATCGTTGGCGCGGAGGTTCTCCATCGTCTGATCCGAGAACACGACGCCCCAGCCGAACGTGTCCCCCGGATCATTGCGTTCGAACACGACGATGTCGTGCCGCGGGTCGCGGAGTTTCATCGAGATGGCGAAGACGAGCGCGGCGGGGCCGCCGCCGACGCAAGCGATACGCATGCGCTATTTTATATATGAAATAATGCGGCGCGCAAGCTGGCGGTCGGGCAATCTAATTCCGGGGCGTTGTCGCAATCACCATCGTGCGCTCAAGCCCGGCGTCGCGGTCTTCCAGGGCGGCGTGATAGTCGGGCGCGTGTTCCATTGAGAGGATGGCGGGTGGGTTGGGATAGCGCATGGCTGCGAGATCGTCCCAATGGCCGACGGTTGGTCCAGCTATAGGTTCGCGAAGCACGGACAAGATGCGGGCGGTGAAAAGGAGGTGGCCGCCGGTGCGATAGACGGTGCGCATCGCGACCATGCCATAGCGCATGTATGCGGTGCGGCCGGTGACCCCAGGCTGAGCGTTTCTGTATTGTGCTTTCTTGTAATAGCCGAGGAAGTTCACCATCGCAGGCGCGTATTGTGGCGGTTGCGCGAGCAAGCGCGTGATCGACGCCGCGCTTGGCATGACGTCGGATCTGAAGCTGAGCGCCTGCGCGTCCTGTACGATGGGCCCGTGCGGCTTGGTCAGGATACCAAGAGCGATGAGCGTTCTGAGTACGCCGAAAAGGAGCGCGGGCGGCCGGCGAAGTTTGATGCGCGCAATGTAGGCGTCTTCGGCGGCATCGAGCGTGATCGGCGCCGTCGTTTCATCGCCGCCGGCGGCGATGATGAAGTGCTGCCAATAGGCCGCGTCGGGCGCGCCGCCGATCATTGTGAAATCGGCGCTGCTTCTCCAGCGCTGGGTGACCCCAGGCGCAAGCGCGCCAGGTTCGCCGCGTACGGCGATGAACCAGTGCGGACCATCGCCCGCACTGATGGGATATACCGGCTCACGTGCGCCGATCGACCAAAGAAAGCCGATCAGCGCGGCGATGATTGCGAGGATGAGGAGAAGGACCGTCACCTCAATTGGACCAATAGACGTATTCTTGATCCTCGGTCCAAGGCGCGTTGAGCGGCACGTCGATGCGCACCGCTCCTTCCAGCAGCGCCGGCCAGATGGGCGGCGGCAGGTTGGCGTTCTGTGCTTCGAGCATCGCCCGCATCGCAGCGACGCGCTCTGGCTGCTGTGCGGAAAGATCGCGCTGCTCAGTCGGATCGTTGGCGAGATCGAAGAGCCAGACGCGGTTTGGCGTTTCGCTGACTTGTAGTTTCCAATCGCCGTCGCGCACGACGCGATAGGGACCGGAGCGCCAGAAGAGCGTGCGCTGCAGTGTGCCCGATTGCTGACCTGTGAGGTAGGGCAACAAGTTCACGCCATCGCTCTGCGGTTGTTGCGGCGCGCCCGCGGCGGCGGCGGCCGTGGTGAAGATGTCCATGTGCGTGGCCGGGCCGCGCATGCGGGCGCCGGCCGGAATATGGTTCGGCCAGCGCGCGAAGAATGGCGTGCGAATGCCGCCTTCAAAGAAGGTCGCCTTCCAGCCGCGATAGGGGCGGTTGAGATCGGGCAGGCCCACATACCAGGCGCCGCCATTGTCGCTGGTGAAAATGACGATGGTGTTGTCGTCGAGGCCCTGGTCGCGCAGCGTCTGCATGACACGACCGACGGCGCGGTCAAGCGAGACAATCATTGCCGCGTACACGCGTTCTGTATGATCGGGAATGTTGGAGAGCGCTTCATAGTCCGCGCGTGTCGCCTGCAGCGGCGTATGCGGAGCGTTGAAGGCGAGGTACATAAAAAACGGCCGATTGCGGTTGGCCTCGATGGCGCGCGAGGCTTCATCGGCGAAATAGTCGGTGAGATAGCCGCGTGGGCGGAAGCGTTGTCCGCCGTTCCATTGAATCGCATAGGGCAGGTTGGCCCAGATGAAGCGATCGATTGGATCGAACGGCAATTGCGCATTCACGGTGTCCGGATCGTTCGGCGGCAGGAACATCGCCGCGCCGGCCATGAAGCCCAGGCTCTCGTTGAAGCCTTGCGTTTCGGGCCGCATGCCGGAGGCTTCGCCCAAGTGCCATTTGCCGATGTGAATGGTGTGATAGCCCTGGCCTTGCATCACTTCGGCGATGGTGGTCTCGCTCGCCGGCATGCCCATGTCTTGCTCGGCCGGCATTTGCGCGACGCGGTCTTCGTGGAAGATCGGCTGATGCAGCGCGTCTCGCCCGCCGTGCGAGAGGTAGCGTGAGAAGGCCTGGGGCGTTGCGGTAAACTCGAAGCCAAAGCGCGTGGGGTAGCGACCACTCATGATGGCGGCGCGCGAGGGTGAGCAGGTGGCGTTGGCGGCGTAGCCTTGATCGATGCTCACCCCTTGCTGCGCGATGGCGTCGATATGCGGTGTGCGCACCTGGCCGCCGGCGAGCCCGCCGCCATTGAAGGTGATGTCGTTGAAGCCGAGATCGTCGGCGACGATGACGATGACGTTTGGCGGGCGCTCGCTCGTCGGCGCCTCAGCAGGCCCCTGAGCCCACGTGACGTCGTGATGCTCAGCGACCGGATCGCGCAAATTGCCGACGATACCCGGCAGATAATACCAATAGCGCTGATAGAGCAGGAAGCCGCCGACAGCGATCAGCGCGATCACGCCGCCAATGATTGCAAGACGTTTCATAGGCGTGGCCTCCCTTAGAACCGCAGATGGTGAGAGCGCAGAATGCCGCCGGTGCGCGGCAGTGAAATCACATCGCCGTCACGCGCGGCGAAGACGGGGCCGTCATAAGTGCTCCTGGCGGCTTGCACGAACGTGTCTGTGAGGCCGGGGATCGGCGTTTGCGGCAGGAAGTGCGTGAGAGCGAGCGCGCCGACGCCGGCTTGTTGCGCCACGTGCCCGGCGTCCTCGGGCGAGGTGTGATAATCCAAGATGTCGTTGAAGATCGCGCCGACGTTTTCGCGGCCGGCTGCCTGCGCCGCATCGTGCACGATCGCGTCGAGGCGCGGCGAGATCGCTTCGTGCACGAGCAAATCCGTGCCTTGCGCCGCTTGCGTCAGCGATTGGGAGCGTGATGTGTCGCCGCTCATGGTAATGCTGCGGCCCGCATATTCGATGCGATAGCCGACGGCGTCCGTTGGCGTGTGGGTGACGCGGAATGTGACGATACGCACACCGTCCGCGTTCCAAAGCTCAAGCTCTTCGCCGTCCGCCAGCGGGACCGCAAACTCGGTGGCGCGCATCCCCGCGCCGGAGGGCGGCATGATTGCCGGGCCGTGGTGGGCGAGGCGATAGCCCTGATCGATCGCATAAGCTTCATTGAGACCAGCGACGACGCGTGCGGTCCCCGTGGGCCCGACAACATTCAGCGGTTCGCGTGATGCGCCTGACGCCCAGTGTTGAAGCGCGACGGTGTCGAGCCCGTCGATGTGATCGGAGTGCAGATGCGTGAGGAAGAGCGCCTCGATCTCGTCTTGCTGAATGCCCATAAGCTGCATGGTTTCAGATGAGCCATCGCCGGCGTCGAAGACAAAGAGGTGCTGGCCGGCGAGAACGGCAAGACACGGGCCGGCGCGTGTGCGGTCTGGCAACGGCGACCCCGTGCCGCAGAAAATCGCGTGAAGGCCGTCCGGCAATTCTTCCCGGAGATTTTCGCCCACGGCCCGCTCTACGGAACGCTCGAAGATGCGCGTGGCGATCTCGCCGCGGAAAAAGTACGCGCCGGCGCCGGCGGCGATCAGCAATGCCGCAAGCCCGCCGAGCCAAGCCTTTGCTTTCATATGCTCATCTCCCGGACGGCTCAATTCGCGCTTGACGTCACAGTCTAACAATAGGCACTATAAGTGCCAATATATGCCGAGCCCGCATCCTGTCAATGCGAATGGCAAAGGGAGGCCGCCCATGAAAGTCCTGCGCACGCCCGACGAACGCTTCGCCAACCTGCCGGATTTTCCATACGCGGCGCACTATACCGACGTGCGCGACGCCTCGGGCGCGATGCTTCGCGTTGCAGCAATCGATGAAGGCCCGCGCGGCGAAGCGCCGGTGTTGCTCATGCACGGCGAGCCGAGCTGGTCTTTCCTCTATCGCAAGATGATTGCGCGTCTTGTTGCGGCGGGACATCGCGTTGTTGCGCCTGATCTCGTCGGCTTCGGCCGCTCGGATAAACCGACGGAGCGCGAAGATTATACGTACGAAAAGCATGTGAAGTGGATGAGCGATTGGCTCCTCGCCAACGATCTCAAAGACATCACCTTGTTCTGCCAGGATTGGGGCGGTCTGATCGGTTTGCGGCTCGTGGCGGCGTTTCCCGAGCGCTTCGCACGCGTTGTCGCCGGCAATACATTCTTGCCGGCCGGCACGGGCGCAAACCCGGCCTTTGAAGCGTGGCGGAACTTCAGTCAGACCGTGCCGGTTTTCCCGACCGGCAACATCCTGAACGGCGGAACGGTGCGCGAGTTGAGCCAAGCCGAGATGGAGGCGTATGAAGCACCGTATCCGGACGAGAGCTACAAAGCCGGCGCGCGCCAGTTTCCCGCGCTCGTGCCGGTCGCGCCCGATATGGCGTCCGTGCAGGAAAACAAGGACGCCTGGAAAGTACTGGAGCGCTTCGACAAGCCGTTCCTGACCACGTTCAGCGACCAGGATCCGATCACGCGCGGCGCCGATGCGCGTTTGCAAGCACGCATTCCGGGCTGCAAAGGCCAGAAGCACGCCACGATCATCGGCGGTGGGCACTTCCTCCAGGAAGACAAGCCCGAAGAACTGGCCGACCTGATCGACGCGTTCATCAAGGAAACAGCGTGAGCACACGCGCGCAGAAAATTGCCGCACCGGTCGAGGTTGATGGCCGACGCCAACGCTCGGACGTCAGCCGGCGCAAAATCGCGCACGCGATGCTCGAGCTGCTGCGCGAAGGCGAACCCGATCCGAGCGCCGATCTGGTCGCCGAGCGCGCCGGCGTAGGCCGCCGTACGGTCTTCCGGCTCTTCTCCGACATGGAAGGTGTCTTCCGCGAAATGCACGCGATCATGACCTCGCGCCTCACGCCTGAATTCGTGCGCCCATTCGTGGCGACGAGTTGGCGTAGCCGCATTGACGAGCTGATCGAGCGTCGCGCCAAAGCCTTCGAGGAAATGTTGCCGATCAAGACGGCGGCGGACGCGCGCCGCTACACCTCGAACTTCTTGCAAAAAGAGCACAAGAAAGTCACCCGCCTCCAACGCGAGGCGCTGCGTGATATTTTGCCGGCGAACCTTGCTAAGGGCGACATGCTGGAAGCGCTCGACCTGACGCTGAGCTTCGAGGCCTGGCGGCGTCTGCGCCACGAGCAGGGGCTTAGCGCAAAGCAAGCGCAAGCGGTGTTGCGCCAACTCGTTACGGCATTGGTCGATTAGGGCGCCTCGCCTGCGGTGCGAAAGCCGATGTGCGACATTCCGAGCCCCTCGTCACCCGGCTGGCGCGAGCCGCTGCGATAGCGTGAGCAGAAATTCGGCGCACACAGTTGCGAGCCGCCCTTGAGCACGCGCATCGGCGCATCCGCGGCTCGCGAGGCGTCCAGGCCATCGCCGCCAACAAAGCGGTCGGACGTCCATTCCCAAACATTGCCGGCCATGTCGTAGAGGCCGTTGGCGTTGGCCGCAAAGCAGCCGACAGGCGCCAGGCCCGCAAACCCATCCTCGCCCGTATCCTGAAACGGAAACACGCCTTGCCACGTATTGGCGCGCGGCGCGCCGTGCGCGTCGAAGGCTTCCGCGCGCCGATCAGCGGGGGCAGGGGCAGGCCCGCGCGCGGCAAATTCCCATTCGTTCTCAGTCGGCAAGCGCCGCTGCGCCCAGCGCGCATATGCCTGCGCATCTTCGTAAGCCACGGCGACAACCGGATAGAAGTCGCGTCCCTCGATCGAAGATGTCTCGCCATCGGGATGGCGCCAGTTCGCCGTCGGATCGATGCGCCAGCGCGCTTGCCCGCGATCGAACACCGCCGCGCCCATCGGCGCGCCGTCCGGGCCGTCGCGCTCGGCGACCGTCACATAGCGTGTCGCCGCCACGAACGCCGCGTATTGCGCATTCGTTACCTCGTGCACGTCGATGTCGAACGCCGCGACGTCGCCAACGCCGCCAGCCCGCTCTTCCGGCTCAAACCGGTTTTCACCACGATCGAGCCGTCCCGCCGCGATCTGAACGCGCGCGCCCGGCGCAAGCGTCGCGCAGCGCGTCAGGGTGGCCGCAGGCGGCGATGGCGCTTGCCCGCACGCCGCCAACAGCGCGCTTGCGGCGGCCCAGATCAGGATTTTCAGCCTCGACACCGCCGCTCCTTGCCAGGACATCCTGAAAAAACCTGGGCGCCGGACTTGCAAGCCGCCCCGGCGCTCGTCATTAAGCGGGCCTCCGGAGAGGTGCTAGAGTGGCTGAATAGGCCGGTCTCGAAAACCGGAGTGGGTGCAAGCCCACCGAGGGTTCGAATCCCTC
>JAEUMT010000003.1 GCA_016791365.1 Hyphomonadaceae bacterium
ACACCCTCAGTGTCGGGCAGGTGCCGTCCGAACTCTGGAGACAGGCGCTTTGCATACTTGGAGCGGGTATCATTGGACTCATGGCTCTTGCGCGACTGGCCGAGCCTGATCCGGAGTGAGAGAGTCCGGAGAATCCCAAAACCGGAAACTAGCTTCTATCCGCCCGTTAGCAGACGTCCGCCCTCTGCTCTTCGCCGAAGACTACGGTTCTAAGACTTGATGAAATTGTAGGCTGGGAAGATCTGAGGCGGCGCGTCGGGAAATCCAGCCGCCTTTAGGATCGGCATCAGCACTTCGGCAAACTGCATCAGTTTTGCCTCGGATTCCCAAACGTCCACAACGCGCCACCCGCTCGGAGTCGGCCCCGCCACGTGGGCCAGCACACCGGCGACGGGCCAATCGGCCAGCTTGCTGAAGCCCTTGCCATTCGAGAGCCGCTTCAAAACATCGTCGTATTGAGCTTGGGTCACGCCCGCAAATTCGAAGAGTACGCCAATGGCCATTTTGCTCTCTCCTTTGAGTTATCCCAGCCGTTCCATATCAGTTGCAGACGAGAAATGCGACGGCCAGGACGTGTCGCTCGAATTCATCGATCTGCCTGTCTCGACATCGCCGAAACCGATACTAGGTGACGCAGATTGAGCAACGGCCAGCCCTACTCGGTCGCCGAAATCCCAATTTCGGACTCTGGCGACGCCGCTCAGCGGACGTTCACGAGCAGAAAACCGAGCCGACTGCACATGACCTACGTGCCGGTTTCGCCGCCCGTTGCTGCTCGCTGCGGCGGCACGATGTAACATCAAAAGGACGCCCGCGAAGACGAGCTCAGACAATTCTGTCTCGGACAATCCCGGAGTCGTGGTGAAGGACCGCGCGGTTTTCATCACCATCAACGGCCCTGCATTCGCGCTGGAAGCATGGGGATTCGGCCAGCGATGCGCCTCACGTCTTCTCAGCGAAACGCAGTCCGTTGCCGAAGGGATCGAGAATATCCATGCAGAGTCCGCCCCACGGCGCAGGGCCGAGGCCCGGACTGTAGAGTTTCCAAGGTCGAGACTGAAGTTCAGCATGAAAATCACGGATGCCCGTCATGGCCAAGAATACGATCGTGCCCGGCGTGCCATCGCCAACGTGCTCGCTCAGATGCACTTTGAGAGCATCGCGCGAAACCTGCGCGTAGATGGGCGCCGCCGCATCGAAACGGTGCTCCCAATCCCAGGCGAAGCCCAGCCAACCGACATAGAAGTCGCGCGCGAGCCGCTCGTCAAAAATACGGAGAATCGGTACGGCACCATAGAAGGCGATTGTCATGGGAGTGTCCCTTCGTTCCGCCAATCCAATTGATCGCGTCACCCGGCACAGCAGGAGAGCTTGGCGACATCGCGCTCGAAGCCCTGCGCGGCAAGCCTCAGACCCTCGACGGTGGTAAGATAGGGAAAGATCGTCTCGCCAAGCGCATGTGCGGTCATGCCGTGTTTGAGCGCCAGCGCCAGGGTTTGAATGCTGTCGGCGCCTTCAGGCGCGAGGATTTGGCCGCCCAGCAAGCGGTCGGTGCGCGCGTCGGCAACAAGTTTGATGAGGCCGCGCGTGTCGCGCGCAGCCAGAGCGCGTGGGACTTGATCGAGCGGAACGACGGAGACCTTCACGTCATGTCCAGCAGCGGCGGCTTGCTCTTCGGTGAGGCCGACACCGGAGACTTGTGGATCGGTGAACACCACCCACGGCATCGCCGCGTTGTCGTAAGCGAGCGTATCGCTGCCTAGCGCATTGCGCGCGGCGAGCTTGGCGCCATAGGCGGCCATGTAGACGAATTGATCGCGGTTGGTCACATCGCCTGCGGCGTAAACGCCTGCTTTGCTTGTGCGCATGTGCGCGTCGACGGCGATGGCGCCGCGCTGGTCTTGAGCGACGCCCGCTTCCGCCAGGGCCAGCCCTTCGACATTGGGTGCGCGGCCCGTGGCGATAAGGAGCTTCTCGGCGCGCAGCTCGACCAGGTCGCCTTTTTGCTTGACGCACAGCGTGACGCCCGCGGCGTCTTGCCGGCACGCATCGTAAGCAACGCCGCAATGGAGCTGGATGTCTTCGCGCCGAAACACTTCCATCAGCGCATCCGAGACCTCGGGCTCGGCCTGCGGCAACAGTCGCGAGCGGCACACCATGGTGACGGCGACGCCCATGCGCGCCATCATCTGCGCCAACTCGGCGCCGATGAAGCCTCCGCCCACGACGATCAGGCTCTTCGGCAATGTGTCCAACCCAAGCAGCGAGGTGCTGGTGAGGGAGCTGACTCTGTCAATCCCTGGAATTGGCGGAACCGCTGGCCGCGCGCCGGTTGCGATGACAATCTTCGGCGTGCGGATGAAATGATCGCCGACGGCGACGCCGCCATCAGCGAGACGGGCTTTGCCTTCGACATACGAGATGCCTTCGTACTGCGGCAGCAGCTGGATATACTTCTTCTGGCGAAGGCCGACGACCAGTTCGTCCTTGGCGGCGATCACACGGCGCCAATCGATGACGCGCGCTTCGCCCATGATGCCGTCAAAGCGGCTCGCAACACGCGCGCCATGCAGCGCTTCGGCCGCGCGGATCATGGTCTTGGAGGGCACGCAGCCGACATTGACGCAGGTGCCGCCGATGACCCCATGTCCGATCAGCGCCACGCGCGCGCCTTGCTCGGCGGCGGTGATTGCGGCCGAAAAGCCCGCGGAGCCGGCGCCGATAACAGCGAGGTCGTAGGCGTGCTCTTTTTTTGGAGTGGCGCAGCAGTCAGACATATCAGGCTTTCTTGTGCGAGCGATCGTTGGCGCCGCGCCGGCGGCTGAGAAATGCAGTCAGCCCCCACGCCAGCGCCGCAAGCGCGGCGACGCCCGCGAGCACGGGCAGAAACAGATCGCCCGCAATCGCCCGGAGGCTGGCGACGCCGAGGAGCGCCAGCACGATCGGCGTCAACAGGCAGCACAGCGCCGCCGCGGCGACGCCGATCAAGACGATCGGCCACTCTCTCATGAGGCCGGCGTGACGAGATGCGCGGGATAGCCTGCGTTGGTCGAGGCTGCCGCGATCGCTTCGGAGGTGGCGCGGGCTGGATCGTAGGTCACCGTGGCGCGCTTGGTTTCAAAATCGACGGTGACCGAGCGCACGCCGTCGACGCGCGACATCGCTGTGCGCACTGTTATCGGACAAGTCGCGCAGGTCATGTTGTCGACGGCGAAGGAAGCGGTCCGCACTTGCACTTGCTGGCGCTGCGCGCCGGTTTGCGCGACCGATTGCAACGGCGCGAGTGCTGCGATCGCGCCGAGCCCTGCGAGTGCGGCAAGCGCGCCGACGATTACGAGCTTCTTCATGGGGAGCCTCCTCAATAGAAAAACTTCGCCCACCAATCGATGGTGGCGGCCAAGGCGACGAGCGCTGCGGCGAGCCAAAGCGCGATCTGGGTGATCAAAGCCGATTGCGGACGCGCGCAGTACGAGCCGTCCTCACACTCGGCGCGCGGTCGGAAATAGACCTGCCAGAAACCGAGCCCGATGAAGATCGCCGCGACGGCGATGAAGACTGGCTTGTAGGGCTCAAGCGCAGTGAAATTGCCGATCCAGGCGCCGGAGACCCCGAGCGTCACCAGCACGAGCGGCAAGACGCAGCAGGATGACGCCAGGATGGCGCCGGCGACACCGCCCGCGGCAAGCCAGGACGAGCGAGGACTAGGATCGGGGCTTTGCTGGACCATGGCCACATGCTACAATCTGTAGAGACTACAGGATCAAGAAGATTTTGCAGCCCATTAAACAACGCGATTCCATGCCGCTGTTGCGGCGCGGGGAGCTTGCCGCGCGGGTCGGCTGCAACCTCGAAACCATCCGCTATTACGAGGGCATCGGTCTCTTGCCGCACCCGCCGCGCTCGCAAGGACGCCATCGACTCTATGACGCGGACTTGGCCAAGCGGCTGCGCTTCATCCTGCGCGGGCGCGAACTCGGCTTCTCGATCGAAGAGATTCGCGCGCTTTTGGCCATCGCCGACGGCGGCGGCGGATGCGCTGACGTCTATGCGCTCACCACGCAGCACGTGGAGGTGATCAGGCGAAAGATCGCAGACTTGCGCAAGCTGCAACGCATCTTGACGGAAACTGCCGCGCGTTGCGCGCGCGACGCCTCGCCTGAATGTCCAATCATCGAGGCGCTGCAAGCGAGCAGCGCGGACGGTCCCCTTGGGGCCGCAAGCTTTGCAGTGGTGCCTAACGCACGGGAACTTGGCAAGGCAGTCGCGACTCGTCCGTGATTGCGCGAATGCGCCCTCGCCATTGTGACTCGTCGGGACACCCAGATCGCCAACAGCAGCACTCTCTGGCGGCTATCTTCGAAGGGCCCTGGTGGTCATGCTGGTGATTTGGTCGATCCTGAGATTGGAGCCGCTTCAGCTCCCTACTAACGCTACGTGTGTAGCTTTGGTCATGGCGACCAGCGCGAAGCTCGTCTCGGAGCGCTTTGATGGCGATCTCTGGCTACGGATTGAGCGTTCAGTCCTCGCGGTCCTGGCGAACAACTCTTCCTGTACAGCAAGAACCAAATGCCGATTGCTGACTGGTTCTTGCTGCACCCGCGGGACACGCTCAAAGAGCGAACGCAACACCACTCGCCGTTGGGCGTTCATGAAGCCGACATTTCGAGGCTTAGCAGGAGGCCAATTATCTCGTAATCGCGAACGGGCTCCAAGTTGCAGCCCGTCCGCTGGGCGTGTTCCGCCTGCGCAGGCCCTTCACCAGGGTGTGAACGCGCATGGCCAAAAACCTCCTTGACCCTGTAGTGACTACAGACTGCACGCTCAAGGCCTCGGCCAGGAAAGAGAGGCCGACATGTTTGCATTGCGAGCCCGAACAACGGCAACCGCCACGGAGAGACGACTTGCTTGCGGTTTCATTGGCGCCGGCACCAATGCCCACCTGCGGCGAGGTGGGAAGCATGAAGAAGGACCTGAAACAATGAACGATTGTTGCGCATCCTCCCCTGCGCCGGACAAGGCGACGGTTTCCACAGACGCGACGCTGCCGAGTTACATTATGCGGCCGGGAGTGACCTTTCCGGATTGGTCGGTCGTCACATCGCCAACCGTTCGAGACGCTCTGCAGACCATGGTCAGCTCCGGCCATGTGCTCGAACGTTGGAGCGGCTACGAAGCGGCCGCAGACCGCGTGCGTGTTGCGCTGCTTCAGCTTTACGTTGAGCTTGGACAAGCCCCGACCACAGACGTGCTCGCCCAGCGCGCGGGGCTGAGCGAGGAATCCGTCCGTCCACTACTCAAAGAACTGCGCCGTCGCGATCTCGCCATTCTCGATGGCGACACCATCACCGGAGCCTATCCCTTCACCGAGCGCGACACCGGCCATCGGGTTACCCTGGACGCGCGTACGCTCAAGGCCATGTGCGCGGTCGACGCGCTCGGCGTTGGCGACATGACCGGGCGCGACATCGCGGTTGAATCACGCTGCCGCCACTGCGGCACGCCGGTCAAGATCACCACGCAGGACCGCGGGCGAGCTCTGGCTGACATCGCTCCCGACACGGCCGTCGCGTGGCTCAGCGTCCGTTACGAAGATGGCTGCGCTGCAAGCTCGCTTTGTACTGCAACATCGTTCTTCTGTTCGGATGATCACCTCGCCGCCTGGCGTCACGCGCAGCCTGCTGACAAGACGGGATACCGCCTGACGATCGAAGAAGCCTTGGAAGCAGGTCGGGCGATCTTCGCGCCGAGCCTTGCCGGAGTGGGCGCAATCGCCGGCCACGACGACGACGGGACCAAGACACGCGACAGGGCCGAATCGGGCAATTGAGACGCACGCTCCTGAACAGCGGCTTGCTCTTATTCTTCGGTTTCGCCGAACCGTTCATAGACGTAGGCCATGTTGAGCATGCGCGAGGGCGCCTTGTGACGCGCTGCGTTTGAAAGTCTGCAATCGGCGAGTTGCCGTCCGCCCAACTCGTCCGTTATTGCCCCGAAGCAGCTGTTCACCGCTTCCGTTTTAGTACGGGGATGTCCTTCAAGACATCCGCGAAGAATTTGCGTTCATCGATTTCGAGGGCGCGCAGCCATTCAACGAACTGAACGATGTCTAGCCGCCGTTCGTGCAACTCGACCTTGGCTACATAGGATTGCGGCTTCTCAAGCAACGCGGCCAACTCGCGTTGATTCAGCCCAGCGTCTTTGCGCAGAGCGATAAGCCGAGCAACGATTGCTCGGTAACGCGGATCTCGCAAAGTTGACGCCACCCGGCCCTCCCGCAGCTTCGCGGTGGGCATCCCGGGTAAGCAGGTTTCAGGTTGATCCCGAAGAGGGATCAACTAGACTCCGAGCCATGGGCCACATGGCATCGGATTTAGTCCCGCCGTGCGTCGAGGCGTTGGACAAAGGGCTGCGCAGCAGCGGTTTTCGGCCGCTCGCCCGAGTGCTGGACACTGCCCGCGCCACCGATGTGGCCGTCGCGCTCGCCACCGGCCGCGTAGCCGTCGTCCGCTGCGTGGAGCACGCCGCCCCTGAAGATCACACCGCCCTCGCAACAATGCTGACTGAGGGCGACTTCGTCTGGGCTGGGCTGGTCTATGGCGAGCGGGAGGGATCAGAGACCGTTGGTCTGGTCGAGACCTTCCATGTCAGCGAACTCGACCGGCTGGTTTCTCGGCTTCTGGAACTCCGGGAGGCGTTCGGTGAAGCCGGCTGATCTCGCCCGCCTCTTCGCCACCGAGGGCCCTCGCCTGCTGCGGCGGCTGCGGCGCTTTCGCGGGCGCATCGCCGCCGAGGACGTGGTCCAGGCCGCTTTTGCGAAAATGCTAGAAGTGGACGAGGCCGAGATCGAAGAGCCGCGCGCTTATCTGGCGCGCATCACCCGCAATTTGGCGATCGACGAATTGCGCAAGCATGAGCGCGGCGGCCTCTCCTTCGTCGACGAAGGCGAACTGGATCGGCTCGGGGTCGGTGGCAGTTTGACCCCTGAGCAGATGCTGATCGAGGGCGAGCGCTTCGCGCACATGACCGGCGCGTTTTTGGCGCTGCCGAAGAAGGAGCGCATGGCGGTCGTCCTGTTCAAATTGAAGGGGCTCTCGCACGAAGAAATCGGCAGGCGGCTTGGCATTCCCCGCCACAGCGTGCCGCGCTATCTCTCCCGCGCGCTTGCCAAATGCGCAGAGGCGATGCAGGCCTTCGAACGAGCCGGGCTCGATGAGAGTGCTGATGACCAGCCCAAGGGAGAAGCGGATCGGACGTGAGGCCGCCGAATGGGTGGTGAAGTTCGATGGCGTCGCGTTCGACGCCCGCGATGTCCGCGCCTTTCGCCGCTGGCTTGCCAAGTCCGAAGAACACCGCGCCGCGTTCCAGCTCGCAAGCCGCACCTGGCATAAGCTCGACCTGTTGGCGCGGCTCGAGGCGTTCGATCTGCCCGCCAATGACGATGCGCCCATGATCAGCCGCCGCGCCCTCGCCGCGGGCGCTGGCGTACTGGCAGTCGGGATCGGCAGTTATGTCGCGCTTTCCGGCAGCGACGCCGAGGCGTTCGAGACCGGTATTGGCGAACGGCGCGAAATCGCATTGGCCGACGGCACGCGCGTGTTGCTCAACGCAAGCTCGCGCATCGAAGCGCGCATTCGCGAGAACCGCCGCGAAGCCCGCGTGACGGCCGGCGAAGCCCTGTTTGCGATTGCTGAGAGCGGCGCCGGCGTCTTTTCCATCACCACCCCGTCCGGCGAGATTGAAGCGGCGAGTGGCCAAATCCTGGTGAAGCTCTTGCCCGAAGGCGCGCGCGTAGCGCTGCTGTCGGATGGCGCCCGCGCGTCGCGGCGCACCTGGCTTGGCGGATCGCCGCCAGTTGCAGCCGGCGCCAGCAGCGAGATCGTGTTTGGAGAAACGGTCGAAGTGGGCGCCGTTTCCGCCGATCAGCTGGAACGGCGTCTTTCCTGGCGCGATGGCATGCTCGCCTTTGACGACACGCCGCTCTCCGAGGCCGTCGCCGATGTGACACGTCAGAGCGGCGTGCGCTTTACCTTCGCCGATCCGGCGCTGGCCGATCTTCGGGTGGGCGGACTTGTACGCGCCGATGATCTCGACGCCTTCCTAACGCTCCTCAACAACAACCTCGCCGTTCGTTCAGAACGGCGTGACGGTGAGATCGTGCTGAGTTCGACCGCGACCCTTTAGGTCAGCAGAACTGACATTTTTTCTCGGCCGACTGCTAAATCGCGCCTCTTCCAACGTCCCTCCCTTCAAAGCCGCCAACTTGAGAGCGGCCAAGGGGGAAGACCATGGGCAATTCTTCGGCGCGTACGCGCCGCGACGGCGCGCGCTCGCTGATCGTGATGGCGCTCGCATCTGTTTCAACGCTGGCTATGAATGGATCGGCCTTCGCGCAATCGCCTGATCAAACTTCGCGCGCCGCGACCGCCGAGCGCGATTACGACATCCCCGCTCAACCGCTTTCGTCGGCTCTGCTCCGCTTCGCTGAGCAATCTGACCTGCAAATCCTGTTCTCGCAGGAAGATGTCGCAGGCATGACATCGCGCCCCGCGCGCGGTCGGCTCACGCCGGAAGCGGCGCTCGCGCAACTGCTGCCACAAGGCGCGCCGCGCATCGAGATCGCTGGCGATCGCGTCGTGCGGACGGACCTCCCCCGCCCCCAGTACGCCGGGAGTGACGAGGAAATCGTGGTGACGGGGACGCGCATTCGCGGCGCCGCGCCTGCCGGCGCGCACGTGCTGACGCTTGACGCCGACACCATCGAGGAGACGGGCCGTACGACCCTACAGGACGTGCTGCAGACACTGCCTCAGAATTTTCCAGGCAGTCAGAACGAAGCCAGCCAGCTCGGTTCGATCAACGCCGGGCGTAATGTAAGCTTCGGATCAACCGTGGATCTCCGCGGGTTGGGCGCCGACGCTACGCTCACCTTGCTGAATGGACGTCGCTTGGCGCCCGCCGGTTTCGGAAACTTCGTCGACATCTCCGCCATTCCGCTTGCAGCGGTCGAACGCGTCGATGTGCTGGCGGATGGCGCGTCCGCCACCTATGGCGCGGATGCCGTGGCGGGCGTCGTCAACATCATTCTGCGCGATGATTTTGAAGGCGCAGAGACTTCCGTTCGCTACGGCGCAGCGACGCGGGGCGAGCCCAACGAAATCGGCTTCTCCCAGGTGTTTGGCACGACTTGGAGGACCGGCTCGGCGATGATCGGTTATGAGTACCGCGATCGCAGCGAACTTGCCGCCGACGATCGCTGGTTCTCGGCGACCTCCGACTTGCGGCCGTGGGGCGGCACGAACTTCTCTTCGCCCTTCACCAATCCTGGCAACATAACGCGCATCGGCGCGACCAACGTCGTGCTGGCTATACCGGAAGGCCAGGATGGCACCTCGCTTAGTGCGGGCGATTTACTGCCAGGCGTCGTCAACCAACGACCTATGAACGCCGGCAACTCGCTCCTGCCGCAACAAACCAATCACGGCGTCTTCGCCACCTTGCGCCAGGATATCACGCCAAGTCTGGACGTCTTTGTCGACCTCATAGCCGGGCGCCGTGAATCTGAGTCCGATCGCTGGCAGAACAACGCCACCTTGGTCGTGCCCGAAACCAACGCCTACCGCGTGCTGAACAATCTCTTCCCAGGTCAAGGCGCCATCCGCATCAACTACAATCTGGGCGACGATCTGGGACCCTCTCACTTCTCGACGCGCGCCGACACGCTCTCGCTGGCTCTGGGCGCAGGTTACGAGCTTCCGAACGAATGGCGCGTTGAGGCGAGCGCGAGCCTCAGCCGTTACGAAACGGCCGCCGATCAACTGAACATCTTCAGCCCGGGCGCCGCGCTCAACGCAGCCTTGGCGAGCAGCGACCTCAACACGGCCTTCAACCCCTTTGGTGACGGCGCCAATTCACCTGCGGCGGCTTTGGTCGGGCTGACCTTCGATGACCACCTCGAAGGCCTCTCAGAGATGGTCGTCTACGGCGCCAAGCTCGACGGCCCCTTCATGCGCCTTTGGGGCGGGCAAGCGCGGCTCGCCATCGGCGTCGAACGGCGCGAGGAAACGCTTGAGCTCCATCGCACGCGCGTGGCGTTCACTGGCACAACTGTGACGACAAGCGTGCCTGAATCTGCGCGCACGACCGATGCGATCTTCGCGGAAGTCTTTCTTCCGCTCATCGGGCCAGAGCAGAATATCTTCGCCGTGCAGGGCTTCGACATCTCGATGTCGTTGCGCCGGGAGAGTGCGAGCGACTTTGGTGACGCCACCACGCCAAAGATCGGCGCGACCTGGACCATCAACGATGAGCTGGCTCTGCGCGCCTCCTGGGGCGAATCGTTCAAAGCGCCGCAATTCCAATATCTGCGCGGCAATATCGTCGGCACCCTCACCTTCGCGACGCCGGCGCAAGATCCCTTCGCGACGAACGGCTCAACTGGCGTGCTCATCCTGGGCGGCGCCAACCCAGGACTGCGTCCAGAGAGCGCCGAGAACTGGACCGCTGGATTTGACTACAGACCTGCCTGGGCTTCCGGTCTTCGCTTCAACGCCACCTACTACGACATCGATTTCGTCGACCGTATCTCGCCACCGGGATCAATTCTCTCAGCACTCGTCAATCCGGTCGGATACGAGACGGTTTTCATCCGCAACCCAACGCAAGCTCAGATCGACGCCTATCTCGCAGAAGCAAACACCGTCGTCGGCGCAGTGCCGGTCGATGGCGTCGAAGTGATCTGGGATGATCGCCAGTCCAACTTGGCTAGTCTCAGAACGCGCGGGGTCGATTTCGGCAGTAGCTATTCGTTCGACACGTCCTGGGGCGACTTCAACGTGTTCGCGCAAGCGAGCCTCATGCTTCAATACACCGTCCAAACAGGGCCCGCGAGCACGCCGATCGATGCGCTGGATACGCTCTTCTATCCCGTTGACCTGCGTGCACGCGCAGGCGTGTCGTGGAACAATGAGGGCTGGGGCGCAGGCCTGACGGCAATCTATGTCGACGACTATCGCGACAATATCAGTACACCCGCGCGCGATGTCGATGAATGGCTGACCTGGGATGCGCAAGTCAGTTACGACTGGAGTGGCGAAACCGAACGTGCCGGCCCGCAGATCACGCTCAATGTGCAGAACCTCTTCGATGAAGATCCGCCCTTCACCAACAATCCTGTCGGCTACGCCTTTGACGCACAGGCGCACTCCCCGCTCGGCCGCTTCGTGTCGCTGGAGCTGCGCCAGAGATGGTGAGACGCCAAGCCATCGGCGCCCTCTTTGCTGTGCTGTTCTCAACGATTGCGCCCGCCGCGGCGCAATCGTCGTCTGGCCCGACAATCGAAGATCTGGCGGCGCTCAGAAACCTTGGCGCCGGCCAAGGCGGATTGGCGCTCTCGCCGGACGGCGAGTGGCTCGCCGTGTTTCAGTCGCATATGGGTTTCGAACGCAACGAAGTCCGCTACGCCCTTGTCGTGACCGCGGCCCGACCGGGCGCTGCACCGCGCATCGTCGCAGACGCCGGCGCAGGACTGCCACATCGAAATCAGGGCAGAGCGAGCGGAAGTCTCGTCGATCGCATTCCTCGCTGGTCGCCCGATAGCCGCGCCATTGCGTTCATCGCCGAACGCGAGGGGCGCGCGGAATTGTGGATCACCGACCTGACGGGGCGCGCACGCCTCGCTGCTCGACCAGACGGCGACGTCACCGATTTCGCTTGGACCTCAGCACACAGCCTCGTCCTCACGACAACAACGTCCCGCGCGCTCGTCGAGGCGCAGCGCGCGTTGGACGCACGCGACGGCTTCCTCGTCACCGACAGTTTCGAACCCGGGTTTTCTTTGGCGCCTCTGCCCGCCGTCGAGGCGCAACGCCAGTGGCTTCATCTCGACACCCGCAACAGAGCGCTAACCCCGGCCGATGAATCGCAAGCGGCGCTCCTGCGCACGCCGCGGCGCGGCAACACATGGATTGGGGCCCGAGACGGCGCCTCTCAAGTCTCGCGCCCGCCTCGCGGTCTTTTCACAACGAGTGACGGCGCCTCGATCCTCTGCGCAGTCGACGCCTGCACCGGTCTCCTCAGAGACGCTGGTGCGTTGACGGACGGCGATGTGTGGTTCACGCGCGGCGAAGGTCCCTCGGCTGCTGATCTCTCACTCTATGTATGGACGCCAACGACCCAGAGCGTGCGCCGGGTCCGGCTGGCCGAAGAGCGGCTCTATGGGTGCAACACGCATGGCGCCTTCATTTATTGTCTCCAGGAATTTTCCACGCAGCCCCGCCGCATCGTGTCGATCGACACACGCGACGGGGCGTTGGCCGTCATCTACGACCCCAATCCTCAGTGGCGGCGCTTCGCGCTTCCTCGGGTCGAGCGCCTGGCGTTCGAAGATGAGCGTGGCCTCCAATCCTACGCGCATCTCGTTTATCCCAGCGACTATGTCGCCGGCCAAAGATACCCCACCATCATCGTGCAGTATCGCTCGCACGGGTTTTTGAATGCAGGCGTAGGGGGCGAGTATCCCATCTTTCCGGCCGCCGCCCAAGGCTACGCGGTGTTGAGCCTGGAGCGCCCCGAGCCACGCCTGCGAGAACAACAAATCTCGCGCGCGGAACTGGATCACGAAATGCTGATCGGCGATGAGGAAGAGCGGATGAAGCTCGCATCGCTCGACGGGCTTCTCGCTCTCGCGGTCGATTCCGGCGTCGTGGATCCCGATCGCGTTGCGATCACTGGCATGAGCGATGGCGCCGAGACTTTGTACTGGGCGCTGCGCGATCGCCACTTCGCCGCGGCCGTCGCCAGTGGACCGCCGATTGATCCCATCTTCTGGTGGTTGGCGGATGCCAACTTTCGTGCCGAGCTCCGCCAAACCGGCCTCGAAGCGCCTGATCTCGACCGGATGGCGCCGTGGTGGCGTCACAACGCAACGTTCTACTACGCCGATCGCATCGATACGCCATTGCTCATGAACCTCGCACAGAGTGAGGCGCCGCACGCGATGCCGCTCTACGTGCAACTCCACGATCGCGGCGCCGCAGTCGAAGCCTATATCTACCCGCAAGCCTTCCATGCCAAGACGCGCCCGAGCCACGTGCTGGCGGCGCAGAGACGCGCGATGGCCTGGATCGACTTTTGGCTGCGCCAGCCAATGAGTGAGGATGCAAACGACCCGAACCGCGCGGAACGCTGGGAGCTCATGCGCTCGCGATCTCTTGGGTCTCACCCTGCTCCGCGTGGCGCGCCTTGATCTGGCGAAGCCAGAGTTCGGCGACCAGCTCATTTGAGAAATCTAAGACAGCCCGCCGCGGCTTCGCATCAAGGCGCGCGGCGTCGAACAAGCCGCGCTGGACCAATTCGCCGCCCTTCAAGGCATCGATGATGAAGTCACCGTTTGCCGCAGCGACCGCTCCGAAGAAGCGCGTAGTGTCGCCCTTGCGTTGCCGCGCGACGGACGACGCCGGCAGATCATCTGCGAACGCCAGGCGCGCCAAGGCGCGATCTCGTCCGCCGTCGTAGCTTCGGTACGTGGGTATCGAGCAACAGAATTCGACAATGGGCTGCGAGGTGATCACGGGCGCCGGGATGAAGGAGCGACTGAGCAGCGACGGGCCATGATAATATTGAAGGTCGCTGATGAGGAGCGCACGCATCGCTTCACCGGGCCCGCGCGCGAGCGCATCCTTGACCCAAGGATCCTCGAGCGCCGCGTCTGCCGCGCCCATCGCCGCATGGGGCCCGCTCTCCCGAGCCGCATCCATCAAGAGATTGCGTAAATAGGCGCGCGGCGACCGGAGGAGACCGTATTGCGCGCCGATGGCCAATCCTGGCCATATCGATCGCCGCGACACGCGCGCTGCATCGAGCGCCAGCGATATGACGGTTGCAGGATTCAGCCGGTCACGAACCGCGTCCGCGATCGTGCATGCCGCGCGCGAACGATAGAAGACTTGATCGCCGCCTTGGCCGGAGGTCAGCAAGCTCCCCGCATCTGCAAGGTCATGGAAGTGCGGATCGGCAAAGCTCAAGGTAGCGATCGAGGGCTTGGCCGAAAGCGGCGCCTCCATCAGTTTGCGATAGTCGATCTCACGAGGCTCATATTCCAGTTCGACCAGTTTCGCTCCGAACTTCGATGCGACAGCGCGCGCGGCCTGCCGCTCATCGCCCTCTGCGTACCCGCGCGGCCATTCGTTGACGCAAACGATGTCGCCGCCAGCCTGAGACAATGCCGCCAGTGCAATGCTGGAGTCGAGGCCACCCGAGAGGCGATGCAACGCCGGCCTGTTGAGCAACGCCCACGCACAGCAGGCGCCAAGAACGTGCGAGCGAAGATCTCTGGCCAGATCCTCCGTCTTAGCGGCAGCGAGTTCGACCCGGCGCGCCGGCGGGCGCCAAAAGAGGCTGGCGCAGTCGCCTTCGGCGCCGAGCGTGTAACATTCGCCGGCCAGTATCTCTCGCACGCCCCGAAGACCCGTTCGCTCATTGACAATCCGCGGCTGCGCGAGAAAGAGGCGCACGAACTCTTCGTCTACGCTCCGCAGCGGCGACCATTCGGCGACATCTTCAAAGTCGGTGAATAGGATACGCACGCCGTCGCCCTGCTCCTCGCGCGCAAAGCAGGGCCGCGCACCCATCGGGTCGCGGATGATCAAAATGCGCTCGCGCGCATTGTCGACGAGGATGGCGAGGTAGCCACCCCAACACGTTTTTGCGAGGCTGGCGCCTTGGGTTTCAGCCCATGCGCGGCATGTCTGCGGGTCAGGTTCTAAAACGCGCGCATCGTCGCTTCCTTCGCTTGTGAAAAGCGCGCCAACAACGAGCCCCATACTGTTCGGCAAGACCAGCGGCTCGACATCGCCGCTCGTCTCGGTCGCCAAAAGCAAGAAGCCGCGCGTGCTGACCACTTGGCGCCAATTGCCACGACCCAGCACGCGCGCGGCGTACGCTTCGGCTGCCTTGCGGCCTTCAAAGTGACCAGGCCGCCACCTAAAGCCTACGAGCCGGTGCATGCGCTACACACGAAGTATCTCGACGAAGGCAGCGCAGTATTCCGCCTCGTCATTCAGGATGCGCCCTTCGGCCTCAAGCCAGCAATGGGCGGCGAAAGGCGGATGGCGGACGCCGAACACGATCTCGGGGCGCTCGCCCGTGCGCACAAGGAACGCGGCGAGCGCCAGAGTGTCGAACAGGCACACGTTTCGCCGCGGATACCACGGCCGCCATGCGCGAAACTGATTGAGCGCGCGATGAGACGCCATGCTTGCGCCGCCATCCCGGCGCCCCCGAAACCAGCGAAGCGCTAGATCGAGACGGCGCCTGCGCAGATAGAGCTCTGCCCAAAGACAAGCGGTGAGCACGGCGGCGGGACCACCATTGCGGCCAAGGACCTGTGCGGTCTCCGCTACCAATAGACCTTGGCGCATGAGCTTCTGGCGAAGCGGGATCACGAGCGGATCGCTTGGCCCCTCCTCTGCCAGCACATTCAAAAACGCAGCCGCCGGCGAGGCGACGTAGCGATCGGTCCGAAGGTCGAGCAAGATCGCCGTATCGCCAAGAACCGCATGATGCACTCCCGCCGCCGGACGCACGCGTCCCGGCGGCGCGCCGTTGGGCGCGCCACCGGCGCCGGTCACGGCGTATAGAAGTCGCGCGTGCTGATGCCTTCCTTGGCATCTTCCAGCGGCACGCCTTGGGTTTCTTCGGTGACGGCGCCCAGATCGACGACATCATCGCGCTCACGCGCTTCATCTTGCTTGCGCATCTGATAGTTCCTTTTCTCAGGTTACGGATTGGACGCTGCGTGATGGAGACCTAGTCGTCGGTCCAATGATCCTTCATCGTCAACGACTCGTAATGGTCCATCATGAACGAGCCTTGGGTGAGCTCGCTCACTGATCCGAGTTCAACGATATCTTGGTCATCACGCATCGCTCTCTCCCTCGGGTGTCATTCACCCAATAAGAGTATGCGCGGCCTCGCGACGATCACCGAGCTGATCAGCATGAAGATCAGGTAGGCGTTCACCGCGGCGCACCGTTCGGCGGGAGCGCCTTCAGGGCGATGCGCTCGCGTATGGCCTCGGCGCCTTGAATGCGGCGTCGTTGATATGACTTCATCAGAGTGCTCACGCGCTTCGTCCTCTGGGCAATCGCGGTCACCAGCGCTTCGAACTCGCCCTGAACATCTCCAAGAATGTCGGCTTCGGCGACGCGCGCTGCGCGCAGCCTTTCATCGGCATTGAGCGCAGATCGGCGTAGGTTTGGGTTGGCGCCGCCTTCAAGCATCCGCATCACGTTCTCTACCGCTTGCGCATAGGGTTGCGTGCGAGCCAGACGCTGCAATTCCGGGGCGGACGCGGTCGATGGAAGAACAAGCGTAAGGAGCGCGCCACGCCATTCGTAGAGTTGGGCGAGTTCTGCGGCTGGCCAGAGCGCAACTTCGTAGCCCGAGTGCTCGCCTGGGCGAACGAGGCGCTCCGCGTTCAGCAGGTTAAGCGCCAGCCTGACAGGCATCGAACTGACGCCCACTCTTCGCGCCAAGTCCTCGAGGTCAAGGCGCGAGCGCACCGGCAGCGCGCCGTCGAGGATCAGGCGCTTTATCTCATCATAGGCGCGCTGCGCCGCACTCGCATCGGCCGCCATGTCATTCGCTGGACGCCATCAGCGTCTTCAGCTCCGCGGCGATCGCCGGCGGCAACGCATCCCGGTGTGGTCCGCATGGAGACGCATCGCGCAGATACTCTATTGGGTCCTGGCCTTCCCAGCCGCCAATATTGGGCCGATGCCAGCGATAGCCGATGAGACGCTGCAGCTCTTCGGGAAACCATCGGGCTACATCGCGCGGGTACGCCAAGAACTGTTCTTCGTAAGTGCGCAGCCACCCCGCACAATAGCCGATGACGACGCCGGTGCGGTCAGCGTCTGAACGATTGGCGCCGCCGCTATGGGTCAGCCCGCCCAGATAGACGAGCGCCGATCCCGCTTTCATCACGCCTTGGATTGCGTGTTGTGGATCAGGACTACGACCCAAACGTTCGATGTGACTGCGGGGCCAAAGCCGCGTCGCGCCATTGGTCTCGGTGAAGTCGCTGACCGCCCACATCACATTGAGCGACCAGATTTGGCCGTTAGGATCGGCCGGCCACATCTCTTCGTCACGATGCGGCGCTTGCGCCTTCTGTCCAGGATGAATGCGGATTGCCTGGGTCATGTTGAGCCGCATGCAATCGCAGGCCGGCGCAATGGCTGCGTCGGCGAGCGCCAAGATGCGTGGATGCAGCGCCAGCTGCTGGACCAGCGGCGCCTTAGACAGAAGCCCATTCACACGTGTCGTCGACCAGCCGTGGAAGTCGCCCTCGCAGCGCGGTGTGCGTTGGAGCCAGGGTTCGAGCTCGGCGGCCAGCGCATTCGCTTGGCCTTCGTTCAGGAGCCCATCGAGCACGAGGAAGCCATCGCGCTGCAGCGCATAAAGATCGCCGGCGAGCGTGTCGTTCGCCGCAAAAGCCGTAACGGACATTTTCCCCTCCTCTCTTTTAGGCCGCGCGCGCGAGGTCGGCGGGCACGAACCGGGTCAACGGCGCGGTGATCGCGAACGCTTCGCGCACGCGCTTTAGCCCCGCCCCATCGATGCTCGCGACAAAAGCCTGAATGCGGTTGCGCCCCTCACCGCGAGGCGCGCCCAGAGCGCGGACGTCCCAGCCGACTTTGAGCGCCATAGGCGCGAGCGCGGCGTCGGCGACGTACGTCACCTGTTCGATGCCGAAAAGGAGCGCGGTCTCCATAATGCCGGCGATCATGCGCCCGAGCATCTGGCGGCGCGGGGCGCCGGCGGGCGTGTCGGGCGCTGGACAAAACCGCGTCGCTTCCCAAACACCGGGCCCTGCAGGCAGCCCCTCTTCACAGAGATCGGCGAATTGTTGGCTGAGCAGGTGCGGACGCACTGTGGGCAAGAGCCGCGCCGACACGCTGACGTCCGAAGTTAGCGTTCCCGCCTCGATCAGATAGATCGCGTCGTGACTGTCATAGCTGTCGATTTCGAGCCCGGCGCTTTCCTCCAGCCGCCATTTGAGTTTGTCGATGAACACCTGCTTTCGCTGGCGGTGCATCTCGGTCAACAGGTGGTGAAACCGCCGACGGTTTTCTTCCGATACGATGTAGATCATGACGCCTCCGACCGCTCGGAGGAAGCATGCGGAGGCGTGCGTCGACGGGTATTGGTCCCACGGGACCTATTGACTCTTTTCGAATCGATCAGCCGGTCAAATCGTCGACCATGATCTGACCGTCGAACACCGCACGCACGACCGCCTGCACCCTGGAGGAAACGCCATAGCGCTTCTTGGCGCGCTCGATGGCGTTGTGGGCGGTTCGCCAATTTACGCCCAGCACTTCGCCAATCACCCAATCACTCTTGCCGCAGCCCGCGAGCGTCAGGCACTCGCGCTCGCGCGGCGGCAGCACGACGGGATCGGCCAGCGCATCGGGATTGAGCCGGCGATGCATGGCGCCATGCCCATAGATGACGATCATGAGAACGTGCGCCATCGCCAAGGGATCGACGCCGTCCGATCCGGCAATGAGCGAGCAGGAAGCCGGAATCACATCGGGCGAACGCAGCGGAATGGTAAGGCCCTTTGAGAGTCCGTAGAGGGCGCCCTCATCCAACACACGCTTTTGCTCGCGGCTCAAACGCATCTTCGCCAGGCAGTCCACCCAATTGAATGGCGAGGACATGATGCGCGCCGCCAGGAAGACTGGATCGATCCGCGCGAAATCCGCTTCCGAATAATGCTGCACCCAAGGGACTGGATAGTTGAGCACGCTCACCCCGCCCGGCCGCGGCCGAAGCGGGTCTACATGCGAGGCGCAAGCGACGTATTCATAGCCGAGCGCTTGCAGCGTTGAGACAAATCGATCCTCGATGACCTGCGCGCTCGTTTGCTTCTCACAGAAGTCGAGGAAATCCAGCGCAATCTTGCTGGCAGGCATGGCGAAACCTCCAGTTGTGTCTTGCCTACTAAGATCGGACTCCGGTCGGCATGCAAGAGGCGCGCTGTAGCCGAGCGTGTGCATCTCCCCAACTCGCGCGTTAGGCGCGTGCTCGCTCGCGCGCCGGAGAGGCCATGCCCGCGCCGGGGCCCTGCGTCGAGGGACGCTCCGCTCTCAAAGATGAGCCCTCGACCCAGGTCCCCTCTGGGGCGCGGGCCTTGGGGACGAGCCGTCGCGCAAGCGACCCCGCGCCAGCACTTCCGCGGCGCGGGTCTCGTTCCAAAGGTTCGAACTCCGATGTCCGACACTCAACACATCCCGCTCAACAAGCTCGTCGAGAGCGAGGACAATGTGCGCCGCACCGAGCGTAAGCGCGACATCGATGCGCTCGCCGCATCGATCGCCGCGCACGGTCTCTTGCAGAACCTTACCGTCACCGAACGCGACGCTGGCAAGTACGCCGTGGTCGCCGGCGCACGCCGGCACGCGGCGCTGAAGCTGCTCGTCCGCCAAGGCGAGCGGGCCAAGGATTGGCCCGTCCCCTGCCATGTCGTTGACGCCGCTGCGGCCGTGGAAGCGTCCCTCGCCGAGAATGTCCAGCGCGTCGACATGAACGCCATGGACGAAGTCGAGGCTTATGCGGCGCTCGTCGATGGCGGCGCTTCCGCTGAAGATGTGGCGCATCGCTTTGGCGCCACCGTGCGCCATGTCGAGCAGCGTCTGGCGCTGGCGCGCCTCAGCCCCCGCATCCGAGCCGCCTATCGCAAGGGTGAACTCACACTCGATGTCGCCCGCGCTTTCTGCCTCGACCCCGACCACGCCGCGCAGGAGCGCGTCTTCAAAGGGTTGAGCAAGCCGATCTCAAACACGCACGCGGTGCGGAGCGCCCTCACCCAAGGACGGGCACCCGCGAGCGATCGCCTGGCGCTCTTCGTCGGCATAGAGGCTTACACGCAAGCTGGCGGGCGCATCGTCAAAGATCTCTTCGAAGACGATGTCGTGCTGCTAGACGACGGCGACATCATACAGCGCCTGGCGTTTGCAAAAGCCGAAGCGCTGCGCGACGCCGTGCTGGCCGAAGGCTGGGGCTGGGCCGAGATCAATCTCGCGGGCGGTCACATCGAGGGCTGCGCGTCCGAACGCCTCCGCGCCACACAACGCAAGCTCACGGCCAAGGAAAAACGCCGCATGTCGGCGCTCGACGCTGAGATCGAGCGCATCGACGGCGAGCTTGAAGACATGGAAGACGGCGAAGCCGCCGACACCCTGTGGAGCGAACGCGACAAGCTCGACCAGGAACGCGACGACCTCATCGAGGCGACACGCGTCTACGACAACGCGATGATGACGCACGCAGGCGCCGTCATCAGCGTCGACCGCGACGGCAAAGCGCAGATCGTGCGCGGCCTCATCCGCCGCGGCGACATGAAGGCGATCGACAAGCTTCGCAAGCAAGCCATGGCCGGCGACGATGGAGACGGCGACGACGACGGTGCGGATGGCGGCGCACCGATGGGCTCGGGCCTAAGCAAGGCACTGACTCGCGACCTCACGCTCGCCCGCACGCGCGCCATCCGCGCCGGCGTCGCCAGCGACGGTCACGTGGCGCTTGCGCTGATGGTTTGCCTGCTGTCGAAACGGAGCGCGGGCGAAGGCGATTTGGTCGGCCCAGAGATCAGCTCAACGCCGCGCGACTTCGGCGACGGCGACTTCCTGCAGACGCTCAAATCCGCGCGCGCCATGCCGGAGAGTTTTGGGGAATGCCTCGCGCTCGATTGCGAGGCGCTCATCGCCTGCCTTGCCATCCTCGTGGCAGAGACCATCGACCTCACCCACGACGGCGCGGGCGCACGCGACGATGAGCGTCAGCGCGCCGGCGACCTGATCGCCGCGGCGATCAATCTCGACATGGCCGCCCATTGGTCGGCCGGCGCCGAATTCTGGATGCGCACGCCAAAGCAATATGCCTTGGATGCCATCCTTGAAGCGCCCGCCTTGGCCGAACTCGGCGAGAAAGACCGCGCTGCGAAGCTTAAGGCCCTGGCGAAGCTGAAGAAGAGCGAATTCGCCGACGCCGTGGCGAAGACATTCGCGCAGAGCCGCTGGCTCCCGGAATGCCTGATCACGCCGATGCGCGAAGGCGCTTTCGCCGTCACTGGCGAAGCAGCCGAAGCGGCGGCGTCACCCCAACACTGATCAACGCGAGGCGTGCGCGCGGGCACGGCCCGCACGCACGCTTTGCCAAACTTCCAGGAGACTTCCCATGTCTGACACGCATTGCGTGGGGCACCGGCGCGACATTGCCGCCGACATCACCGCCAAGATCCTCGCCAGCCTGAACGCCGGCGTGATGCCATGGCACAGACCTTGGGACGGCGCCCGCACCGGCCCTGCTTTGCCGCGCCGGGCGAACGGCGAAATCTATCGAGGCGTCAACACCATCATGCTCTGGTACGCCAGCGCGGCCCGCGGCTACGCTTCGCCCTATTGGGTGACGTTTAATCAGGCCATCAAGCTTGGTGCGCGCGTGCGGAAGGGCGAGCGCGGTGAAATCGTCGTCTACTACGGCAGCGCGCACCGCACAGCGCTAACCGCCGAAGGCGGCGAAACCGAAACAGCCTTTCGCTTCTTGAAATCTTACGCCGCCTTCAATGCAGACCAGGTCGAAGGCTTGCCGGAACGCTTTTACCCAAAGCCGACCGACGAGGCGCGTCTTCCAATCGCTGCGCATGAGCAATGGTTCGCCAAGCTCGAGATCACGCGCATCATGACGCGCGATCTCGCCTGCTACATTCCAAGCCGCGACGTCATCGGCATGCCTCCCCTCGCCGCCTTTGACGACGCTGAGGCTTATGCGGCGACCTTAAACCACGAGGCGGTGCATGCGACCGCCGCACCTCACCGCGTCGGGCGCGATCTCTCCAAGCGCTTCAAGGAAGCGATCGCCGCTGAAGAACTTGTCGCTGAGATTGGCGCGGCAATTCTGGGTGCACATTTGCGGCTGCCACCCGATCACATCTTCGATCACGCCGCCTATATTGAGAACTGGATGAGCCTTCTCCAATCCGACAAGCGCGCATTCTTCCATGCGGCGGCGCAGGCGCAATTGGCAGTGGACTGGTTGCTCGCTAAGAGCCCGGCGCCGGACGAGACCGATGTCCAAGCTTAAGCGCATCGTCGATGCGATGGGCGGCGTCATCACCGACGGCGGGCGCCGCGCGCTCATTCGCGGTCCAGGTCACGGTCCTGCCGATCGTTCAGTCTCGCTCCTTGAGACCGAGGATGGACGCGTGCTCATTCATTGCTTCAGCCCGCGCGACGATTGGCGCGCCGTGCGCGCCGAACTCGCCGACCTTGGCCTTCTGGACGAGAGCGAGCATGGGCACGCCTCAGCCCATGAGCCGGTCGTGCGGCTTCAACCCGAACAGCGCGACGAAGACCGTCGCGCGCGCGTGTTGCGGCTTTGGGATGAGGCCGTCGCCGTCGCTGGCACGGTTGGGGAGCGCTATTTGCGCGCGCGCGCGATTCTGGGCGAATTGCCCGGACCCGACGTGCTGCGCTTCCATCCGCGCATGACGAGCCTGGAAGACCGTGAACGGCGCCCTGCCCTGGTCGCTGGCCTGGTCAACAATGACGGCGTCCTTGAAGGCATTCAGGTCACGCTTCTGACCGCGCATGGCGCGGCCAAAGCGGCGCTGACGACGCCGCGGCGAACCATTGGCAAGCTGATGGGTCATTATGTTCGCATCGATGCGCCAGGCGATGTGCTCATCGTCGCTGAGGGCCTCGAGACCGCGCTTTCGGCCAGACGCGCGCTTGACGCCGGCGCCTGGGCATGTCTGAGCGCGGAGAACCTCGCACAATTCGAACCGCCACCCGTCATCGACAAGCTCATTATCGCCGCGGACCATGACGACGCAGGTCTTGCCGCCGCCGCGCGGTTGAAGGAGCGGATCGAGGCGTCGATCGCGTGCAAGATCGCGCTTCCACCGGATGACCATCCCGACTGGAACGATTGGGCTCGGGCTGTGGCGCACTAGAGCGGACTGTCGAGGATCATCGCATTCGCCGACGCCGCGGAAGGCGCGATTTCAAAGCTCCGCCTCCAATCGCCCGCGTTCCGCGCACGCCGCGAGAGCTCACCCACGCCGTCGCCATCTCCGCCCGGCCGTCGCCGTCCACAAGGACAAAATCGTTTCCCCGCGCGGCGTCGCCGCCTTCGGTCCTAACGGACGCGGGCCCCACCATTTTCTCCTTGCAGCCGCCGCCTCATGGCCGGGCGCGAAAAGCGCCGTCGCGGGCGAGCTCCCGCGGCCCCGTCAACAAAGCGGGCACTCAATGGAGACAGACATGAACCGCGTCAGCCTCACCGGCAAACTCATCGACGATCCCAAAGTCCGCACGCTCGAATTCCGCGGCGGCTCAACCGACATCGTCTCACTCTGGCTTGAAGTTCGCTCAGGCGAACGCAGCGACCGCTTCACTGTCGAGATCTACTGCCCCCGGCAGCAAGAGGCGGCCAAAGCAATGCGTAAGGACGTGCTGGCCGAGGTCACCGGCGTGCTGCGCCACGACCGCTGGAAGGACAAGGCGACCGGCCGCTGGATCGGCAAGGTGTTCGTCGCCATCGATCCCGCCGAAGGCACGGTCAAGTCGCTCGGCATGGCCGACACGGCGGCCGCCGCCTGAACCGCGAGACGCCGCTTCGGCTCACCGAGGCGGCGTCCGCCAATCAAAATTCATCCATCGAGGAGACACAACATGTCTTCGAAGACGCTGCGCGCGAGCGATCTCGCGCAATTCACCGGGAGCGAATGCTGGTATCGCCATCCGCTCTATCCTTCCATCACCTATACGGACGGCGCTCAGTACGTCGCCGAAGCCGGCGGCGCCTATTGGCTCTTGGACGCCATCGTCTCGCACCAGCACGATGCGCGCGTGCGCGCGCAAGAATTCCAAGTGTGGACTTTGAAGGTGGCCGAGGACCACACTGCGCTGCTCACCTGCGAGGACGGCGATCATGGCCTCGTCACCAGCCAGGCCATCCCCTTCACCGACTTCCCTCTGCCCGACATCACGCTCTGGCTTCAGAACAACGTCCTCTTCCTGCCGAGCGAATACTGATCTTGGACCGGCGCGCCAGTCGGGTGCATCTGCTTGGCGCGCCGGACCGTCGGGCGCAGTCTCACCTCGTGCCAAACAAGCGCGTGCTCATTCTGTTGCTGACGGGCGCGGCGGCGGGCGCCGCTTTGATTGCGTTTGCGCTGCCAGCCGCGAGCGACCGCCTCCTCTATAACCACACGCCGTCCGTGCCCGTGGGATTCTACATTCGGACCAATGCGCCGGTCACGCGCGGAACTTACGTGACCGTCCGCGCTGCCGACGTAGCGCCGGAGGCTGCGCGCGCCCGTGATTTCGAAGGGCGGCGGGATCGCTTCATCAAGCGCATCGCCGCCGTGGCCGGCGACCGCGTCTGCGCCGAGGGCGATGTGCTTACGATCAATGATGGACCGCCAATGTCGCGGCGGACGCATGACAGCACGGGCGCCGAGCTGCGGCGTTGGAACGGCTGCCGGGCGCTGGCAGCCCATGAGGTACTGCTGCTCGGCGACGCCGAGCAATCCTTCGACGGACGCTATTGGGGTCCCATTGACCGGAACCTAATCGAAGGCGTCTGGGGCCCACTTTAATTTCACTTTCAGCACTGCTATCGGCTCGCCATCCAGGGGTCAGTGGAAGCGCGGGACATGCCAGACGAGTCCGAGCTCGCCGTCGATATCGCCAATCGCATCAATGAGGTCATGCGCCACCTGCCCGATCACGTGCAGCCTGGCGACGTTCTGACCGCGCTCGCGGCAGTAAGCGCTCGATTGCTGACAACGCTGCGACCGCAAGATCGCGAGGGCGCCTATCAATTTCTCACGACCACCGTGCGCGCGCATTCGGGACTGGCGCCGTTGCAATAGCAGTCGGCCCAGCCTCGTCGCCCTCACGCGCCACTACCTGAGACGACCTGCGACGTGAGCACGGACAGCACGCGAAAAAAGTGGGGCGATGGCTAGATAAAGAGTGGTGCACTTCATTCGCCACGCACTTGAAATGTCTCGCGCAAACACGAGGTGTGAAGCATCATTGCAGGGTGCGGGACACCTTACCTGCACCCCACTTGCATCCCACCACTCGGATTGTGGTTATGTCACAGCCTCCGACCAGCAACGAACGCTTCCGAGCCAGCAAGCTGCTTCGTGGCGCGCGGGCGAAAGATGTGATTACGCCCGGTTCGCGCTTGCGCATCAGCCGCCCCCTTGATGCAGAGAGTCTCACCGGCCGTCACGAGGGCGTGGGTCGTACGAAGTCTGGCGCGAGTAGCGGCAGCTTGTCGGCGAGCTTGCAGAAGCGGATCGGCAGCTCTCGCGCACTGGCGAAGGCGTTGGCTCGAAAACGCGCGCCGCATACACCGTTCACGTTCGATGGCCGTCAACGAGCGGTGGTCAAGCTCCATTACTTCGCGCACGCCAAAGGCGGCGGCGCCGCGCTCAAGGCTCACGCACGCTATATCGCGCGCGATTCCGCCGCGAGGGCTGAAGAAATCTCGCTCTCGAAAGCCGAGACGGAACGAGACGGCGACCAGGCGCGCGACGAGCACGATCGCCGCCAACCCCCGCGCCAAGAGCATTGGGTCTTTTACGATGGCGCGCGCGACAGCGTGAGCGGCGCCCGCCTCGCCGGGCACTGGGCGGAGTCGGACAAACGCCACTTTCGGATCATTCTGTCGGCGGAGAATGGCGGCCGCATTGGCGACCTGCGCGCCTATACGCGCGAGGTCATGGATCGCGCTGAAGCCGCGCTCGGCACCCGGCTCGAATGGTTGGCCGTCGACCACTTCGACACCGACAACCCCCACACGCACATCGTCCTCCGCGGCGTACGGGATGACGGGCGCGATCTCGTGATCCCCAGAGAGTTTGTCCAGCACGGATTCCGTAACGCCGCCCGTGATGCGGCGACCAGCCGGCTGGGCCAGCGTACGCGGGATGACGCGCGCAAAGCACTTCAGCGCGAGGCGCTGGCACATGCGCCGACGCGGCTTGATACACTGATCGCTGCTCAACTCGACGAGAGTCGGACGATCCGCTTGGCGGAACTTCGCGCGCCGAACGGTTCGCCGGACATGACCGATGCTCTGAAGGCGCGCGCGAGAGAGCTGAAGAACCTTGGTCTGGCGCAGGAGGTGCGGCGAAATATCTTCCGTTTCGAAGCGGGCTGGCGCGAGGCGCTGAAAGCGATGGAGCTCCACCTCGACATTCGCAAATCGCTTATGCAGGCGCGCGCGCAGGACGCAACGCGATCGCTTGCAGCGCCAGGTCGCAAAGAGGCTCGCTTCCCGTTCGGGCTCGGATTGTAGTCGTGGCGCGCAGGCCCCCAAGGCTCAGCGCGAAATCAGGCCAGCAAATTTCGAACGCCGCGTATCGCGGCGCGGATCATAATCCGCGTCAGTGCCGTCACTGACATGAAGGCCAAGAGCCCGATCGCGAGCGCCCCGAGCGGATCGACGCCAAGCCGATGCGCAGAGAGAGCCGCCGCAAATCCGGCCGCGGCGCCTGGCCCGTACAGCATCAGCAGGAGCGCCGTCACGCTTAGTCCGAGGAACACGAGGATCAAAAGCAAAAGCAAGGCGATGGTGACGATCGTTTCGAGCATGGGTCGCGCTCACTTTGTCTTGCGCTTCTTTGCCGGCGCGCTTTTGCTATTGCGCGTACCTTTGCTTGCGCCGACCTTCTTCGGCGGATCCTGTACGAATTTCGGAATTTCGCGCTTCAAATATTCATCGAACATCGGCACCGTGAAGGCGATGTCGCCATAAGTCGGCGTGTAGGCCACGCCCTTCGCAATGATCTTTGAGCGCACCGGGCCGACGCTTTCCACTTTGCGTCCGAGCTTTGCGGCCACATCGCCGGACGCGTGAGGTCCGGGGCCAAGCTCGGCCATGGCGCGGAGATACTTCTTTTCGGAGGGCGAGAGCCGCTCCATGCGCACTCTGAAGAAGCCGTCATCGAGTTCGGCGATCGCGCCCGGCGTCGCGGCGCGTACATCGTCATTGGCGATGGGCGAATGATCGGCCGCGTTCCAAGCATGCTTGCCCCATTGCTGCAGGAAGAACGGGTAGCCTTTGGTCAAATGCAGGATCGACCGCAGCGCATCGGGATCGATCTTCTCGCCCTCTTCTTCGATCGGCTTCTTGATCGCGGCGATGGCGTCTTTTTCCGGTAGCGCGCTGATGGATTCGAAGTGAAAGAGGCGCTCGGCGTACGATTTGGCGTCGCCGATGATGGCGTGCAGCTGCGGCAGCCCCGCGCCGAAGAGAAGCAGCGGCAAGTCAAGCTGGCTTACCCGGTGGAGCGCCGCGATAAGCGCCGCCAGTTCGTCAGCGCCGACATATTGAAGCTCGTCGATGAAGATGGCGACCGCCGCGTCCTTCTCTCGCGCAGCTTCTCCGACGGCGACCAGAAGATCGGTGATGTCCGCCGCCAAAGCGCCGCTGTCGGCCGTGCCTGCGGTTTTAATACCGACGCCGATATCGCCGATCTTGATTTCGAAGACCGACGCGAAGGCGCGGAGCGCGCCGATTGCTTTTTGCACCTTGTCGGCGGCGCCTTTGCGCAGATCCAGCCGCAGCAGAATTTGGCGCAGCGGCGGCGCCAGGATTTCCGCGAGAGGTTTGTTTTCCGGCGCTTCCAAGTAAGCCGTTTGGTAGTCCTCGTTCTCAGCCATCTCGAAAATGCGGTTGAGCAGAACTGTCTTTCCGACGCCCCGCAGGCCGATCAGAAGGGCGCTGCGATCGTGACGTCCGCCCTTGACCCGCCGCAGCGTGATCTCGGCCCGCTCAAGCACGCCCTCACGGCCAGCCAGCTCGGGCGGCTGGCGCCCGGCGCTTGGGGTAAATGGATTGCGGGTGGGGTCCAATTTCCTGCCTTTATCGACCTAAGCCTAGTTTATCTCGATTCCTGGTAAACTGAATACAGGCTCCATCAGGATGTAACTAGTTTACCTCCCATGGAGATAAACTTGGTATAACCGGCTAAAGCCGCTGGTCGGCGCCTTTCCCTCCCTGGCGCTTGACGAGTTCGGCCTGATGCAAGCCATCCAAGTGATCGGCCCACCACTGCATCATATCGCGGCGTTGTTTTAGGTACTGCGCAGCATTGTACGCGGCGCGCGCCTTATTGCGCTCGTCGTGAGCGAGCTGGCGTTCGACCCAATCTTCATTCCAACCGTTCTCGTTCGCTTCCGTAGAGAACAGTCGGCGGAATCCGTGCGTCGTGGTCCTGCCATGAAAACCCATTCGATAGAGCGCAAAGAGCATCGTGTTGTTGGACATGAAGCCTTCGGGCGCGTTGCCCGGAAACAAGTGAACGCTCTTGCCGGTGATGTTCTTCAATCTTGTCAACAATGAACGTGTCTGGCGCGCCAACGGCACGAGGTGCGGCCTATGCATCTTCATACGTTCAGCCGGAACGCGCCAAAGCCCCTCGTCGCTTTCAATCTCCTCGAACTCCGCCCAGCGCGCTGCACGCAACTCCGTCGTGCGCGGCGCCATTAACAGCGCCAGATTGATAGCGATGCGCGTTTCCTCCTCGCCATCGTAAGCGGCGAGGCGGATGAGGAAGTCGCCGACCTCGCCCGCGGCAAGCGCCTTGTGGTGCTTGGGACGGGGCGGCGGTTTCAGCGCGCCTCGAAGGGGCGCCGCCGGATCGTGTTCGCAATATTGGCTGGCGATGCCGTATCTGAAGATCGCCGAGCAATATTGTTTCAAGCGCCGATTGGTCTCAAGCACGCCGCGCGCTTCAACCGCCTTTAAGACTTCAAGCATCTTAGCGGGCTTCACCTCGGCCACATCAGCCTCGCCGATCGACGGGAAAACATCGGCCTCCAGCCGGCTCATGATTTGCCTGGCGTAAGCAGGCGTCCATTCGTGCAGATGCAATTGATGCCACTCTTGGGCCACCGCCTTGAAGGAGTGAATGCTCGCAAGCTTGCGTTCGCGTTTCGCGGCGGCTCGTTCTTCGGCGGGGTCGGCGCCTGCCTGCAGTTTCTCGAGCGCCGCATTGCGCTCTTTGCGCGCCGCCGTGAGCCCGATCTTTGGATAGGAGCCAAACGAGAGAAGCTTCTCTTTGCCCGCGGCGGTCTTGAATCGGAAGCGCCAGATCTTTCCGCCGCTCGGCGTGACCAGCAGGAATAGACCTTCGGAGTCGTAGAGTTTGTAGGCGCTAGCGGCGGCCTTCGCCGTTCGGACCTGCGGTTCTGTAAGAGGCATGATGCGAAGTGGGGTATGTTGAAATCAAAGTGGGGTATGTTGCCCGAAACGTACCCCACGTTTGATGAGATGGACCGATATCGGGCGATCTCACCTGAACCACAAATCGCAGCAAATTCAATTGGGTTGGCGTGTCAGCTTGGATCAGGCTGAAGCATGCTGGCGGACAGAGAGGGATTCGAACCCTCGTTAGGCTTGCACCTAAACACGCTTTCCAAGCGTGCGCCTTCAGCCACTCGGCCACCTGTCCGGCGGGCGGTTTATGACCGGCGCCGCCGCCAGGCGCAACCGCTGTAACCGCGCCCAGGAGCGGCGCGTACTCTCTCCGCACGCCGCCCGCCCCGTCTCCTCCCCGCGCACCCACATCAGGGGGTGCGCGCGGCGCGGCGGCGACCTACATCATGCCAACGCAAACGAGGTTTTCATGGCCCGATCCACAACCATGCCTGGCGCCGACCAAATCCTCCCCGGCCGCCCCTCTCCGATCCCGACCTCGGCCACGCATTTCGTCAATGGCAACGCGCTAAAGCCGCCGTTCCCGGCGGGACTTGAGGAAGCCGTCTTTGGCCTTGGCTGCTTCTGGGGCGCCGAGCGCAAGTTCTGGCAAACGCCGGGCGTGTGGAGCACATCCGCCGGTTATGCCGGCGGCGCGACGCCGAACCCGACGTACGAAGAAGTCTGCTCGGGCCGCACCGGCCACACCGAAGTCGTGCGCGTGATCTTCGACCCCAATGAGATCAGCTACGAACAGCTCTTGCGGATCTTCTTCGAGAACCATGATCCCACCCAAGGCATGCGTCAGGGCGGCGATGTCGGCACGCAATACCGGTCAGCGATCTACACAATCTCGGGCGTGCAAAAACACACAGCCGAGGCGGCGCTAAAAGCGTACGGCGAGAAACTTCGCGCCGCGGGTTTTGGCGCGATCACGACGGAACTTCGGGATGCGCCGGAGTATTTCTACGCCGAAGACTATCATCAACAATATCTGGCAAAGAATCCCAACGGATATTGTGGCATTGGCGGTACTGGCGTCGCTTGTCCTATCGGACTGAATGTAGAGTAGCGTTCACAGCCTGCGCTTCCGCAACGGAAATAAAGACAAGACGAAATCATCGGCGCCGTGGTAGCTGTCACGGCCAGTTAGCGAACCGCGCCGATGACCCCACGCGCCCGTATTTGTCTAGTCGACGATGATATTTTCGTCCGGGACGCGATGGCGCTTGGGCTCAGTGACGCGGGCTATGACGTGATCACGGCGCCCGGCGCCGCAGCGGGCTTTGACATCGCAAGCCGCGAAAAACTCGACGCCATCGTGACCGACATGAACATGCCCGGCACGGGAGGCGCCCAGTTTATTCCCGAAGTCCGCGCGCGCTGGCCGCACATGCCTGTTGTCGCGATTTCCGGCGCCGGGACCATGAACGGGCGCAACACCGCGGATGTCGCACGCGAGCTCGGCGCGGACGCAACGTTGATCAAGCCCTTCCGCGCGCGCGAGCTCGGCGCCGTCATCGAACGCGCAATCAGCGCGCGAAAACCACCGGCGTGACGGGCGTGTACGCCGCACACGAGCAATCGCGCCTGCGGGCCGTGGTGGACACCGCGGTCGATGGAGTCATCTTGATCAACGCCGAAGGCGTTATTCTGATGTTCAATCCCGCTTGCGAGCGCCTGTTTGGGTACGCGTCGTTCGAGGTCATCGGCCGCAACGTGAAAATGCTCATGCCGGAGCCCTATCAAAGCGGACACGACGCATTCCTACGCAACTATCTTGAGACCGGCGAACGCAAGATCATCGGCATTGGCCGCGAAGTGCTGGGCCGAAAGCGCGGCGGCGCCACCTTTCCGATCGATCTCTCAGTGGCGCAGGCTGAAGAAGACGGTCACCCGATCTTTGTCGGCATCATCCACGACCTGACCGAAAGAAAAACCGCCGAGACCGCGCTCCGCGAAGGCGCCGCACGTCTTCGCGCGGTGGTCGAAACCGCTGTCGATGGCGTCATCATGATCGACAAACACGGCCGCGTCATGATGTTCAACCCTGCGTGTGAACGGATGTTCGGTTACCAAGCGAACAAAGTCATCGGACAGAATGTACGCATGTTGGTGCCGCCGCCTTACCGAGGCGAGTCCGACAATTTCACGGCGAACTTCATCGGCCAGGGACGCGAAGCAGCCGGCCTACGCAAGGATGGCTCAACCTTCCCAATGGATCTTTCGGTCGGAGAGGCCAAGCAGGAAGACGGATCCGTTTTTGTCGGCATCATCCACGATCTCACCAGCCGCAAGCGCACCGAAGAGCAATTGGTGCAAGCGCAGAAGATGGAGATGGTGGGCCAACTCTCGGGCGGCATTGCGCACGACTTCAACAATCTGCTCACCGTCATCCTCGGCAACGCCGAGGCGCTCAGCACGCGACTGAAAGCGCGCGACGACCTGCGTCAACTCGCGGACACAATTGGCCTTGCCGCCGAACGCGGCGCCGAACTTACGCGCGGGCTCCTGGCTTTCAGCCGTCGCCAAGTCCTGCAACCGACAGTGATCGACTGCAACCTGCTCGTGGAAAGCATGCGCATGCTTCTGCGGCGCACGCTCCGCGAAGACGTGGAGCTCAGCATTACAACAGCACCAGTGTCGATTTACGCGCTCGCGGATGCGGCGCAGTTGGAATCGGCACTGCTCAATCTTTCGCTCAACGCACAAGATGCGATGCCAAACGGCGGCATGCTTACGTTCACAACATCCGAAGTTGAGCTCGACTCGGCGTCGTTTCCCCGCGATGCGGTTCAGGCCGGCCGCTACGTCGCCATCTCCGTTACAGACAACGGGTCCGGCATGCCGCGCCAAGTGGTTGAACGCGCGTTCGAGCCCTTCTTCACCACCAAGGAAGTCGGCAAGGGATCGGGCCTCGGCCTCTCGATGGTCTATGGCTTCGTCAAACAATCCAATGGGCACGTGACGATCTATTCGGAGCCGGGGCTTGGGACCAGCATTCGGCTTTACCTGCCGTTGATGAGCGAAGCCAACGCACCGCAGCCAAAGCGTCACGACGGCAAGATGGTGGGCGGCCACGAGCGTGTATTGGTGGTCGAAGACGACGCCTTCGTTCGCAGCCACGCCATCGCGTCGCTCGAAGGTATTGGCTATCGCGTTGTCGTTGCGCGGAACGGGCCGGAAGCCCTGGCGCTGCTGCGCGGCGAAACTGAGTGCGATCTTCTGTTCACCGATCTTGTCATGCCTGGCGGCGTCAACGGCTGGGAACTGGCGACCCTGGCGCGGCAAATCAATCCAAAGCTCAAAGTGCTGTTCACGTCCGGCTATCCGCTGGAGACGCTATCGGATCGCGTTGTGTCCGGCCCGCGGACGCACATTTTGAGCAAGCCCTATCGCATCGCGGAGTTGGCGAAGCGCGTGCGCGAAGCTCTGGATTCGCCGGACTAGCCCGGCCAGCGAAGACCGACGCGGCGACGTTGCTGCAGCGTCTGTTCAGCGCGTTGCAGCGCCCGCAGCGCCACTTCGGCTTGCTGCAGCGAGTCCGTCGAACGCAACGCGTCCATGGCAAGACGCAGGCGCGAGGCGCCCTCTTCCAACTTGTCGCGCGCGCCTTCACGTTCGCCGAGCGCGGTAAGCGCGCGGCCAATCTCTTGTTGCGCCGCGCCCCACGCGATCGGATCAGTCGTGCGATCCACCGCATCAAGGTAACGCTGGCGCGCATCAAGCGCCTTGGACAGCCATTTGATGTGACCGCCACGCTCGCCGAGGCTCAGAGCACCCGAAGCGAAATCGGAGAGAATGTCGAGATAGAGGTTTTCGCTGATCTCGACCGGGCGCAATTCAACGAGCTTGTCGAGCGATTCCACGATCGGCTGCAGGCGCTCAGGCTTGTAGTCCTGCGGGCGATGCAGAACCGGCCGCGCCTTGCGCGCCAGCGCAAACGCCAGCGCGCGCTGCACGGCTTCATCCGGACGCCCAACTTTCCAGCCGAGCGCGAAATCCTGCACATCGTGCGTGCGGCCATAGCCAGGCAGCGTTGTGATGCGCAGTTCCATCTTGCCGAGCATATTGCGCTTGCCCCAGACGATCACGTCCGCGGCCGAACGCTCAAGCGCTTCACCGGCTTCAACGGCGATACGCCGACGCGTCTCGGGATGCGCGCGCGGCGAAACAGTTTTGAGTTTGATTGGGAAGAGATCGACCTGCACGTCCTGCTCGAACGAGAACATGCCGAAATTGTCTTCGATCGCTTCCTTCATCTCCTGGCGCAGCAAAGAGCCGCCGCCTTCGATCTCAGCGATGAGCACGAGCGCGCGGTGATCCTTCGTGCGCTTGAGCGCCTGGCCGCGCAGCGCCATGCGCGCCATGCCGCTCGCCTTGCCCATACCGGTGAGCATCCAGAACGCGGCCACGAGTACGCCGGCAAGGAAGATCGACGTGAAGAACATGAAGACGTTCGGCGACTGCACGAACGCATCCTGGAATTCACGGGGCAAGAGCCGCATGACGCGGGACGCCAGTTCGGGCGCGATCGCTGCGGCTGCTGCAAAATTAACCATTTAGCGTCCGTCAGTCCCTGCCCAAGCGAAGAGCATTAGCCCGCCGTGCGGCAACGCACAACGGGCAGAGGCGCCTTCCAGCGCCACAAAGCAGCCTCTCCCTAATTGGGAAAAGCTCTAATTGCCCCGTTGCTTAGCGGCTTCGAGCGCCTGGTTCATCATCGCGCCCATATTGCCGAGATCGGTGGCCTCAACGCCCGCCGGCAAAGCAAACAGCTCAGCGCTTTGCGGACCGCGCTGAACACTGGTTGTCTCCCAGACGACACGGCCGTCATCGGTGGCGCGCAGGATGATGCCGTCCTCGGTCACACACACCGAGTCAGTGCCATCTTCAGCTGTCGTTTTCGTCCACTCGGCGCCGTTCTCGCCGGCCACCGAACACGAGCCCGTGCGCGTCGCGGTCTGCGCCAACTCACCCTGCCATGCGTCGGCCGGGTCGACCTCGTTCATGCCAGAAGCGCGAATCGCCATCTGGCGACCGCCCTGGTTCGTGAGCAGGAAAGTCTCGCCCGTTTCGCCATTGGTGATGAACGTGCTGCCAACGCCCTGCGTTGTCATTTCCATGCGAATTTTCTGACCGTCGCGCACCATCACAACCGGGATCGACTCACCTTCCTGATTGGAAAGCGTCGCCTCGGCCCGATAGGACGCGGTGTGCAAATCGGGGAACAAGCCGCCACCGGCGCCGCCGCCCGCGTCGGCGTTTTGTTGCTCAGCGCCCTGCCCGCAAGCCGCCAGCGCGCATACCGAAACCAGAGCCACAACCAGACGACGCATACACTCCTCCCGAAATCCGAAGCCGCATCCTTAGCAGGACGCCCTGTCGCTCGTAAGCCCAGGCCAACCATTCGTCGCAAAGCGACAGTGAGTTCCCCGGCAGGCGCCGCCCGCCCTTGCTCTGACCGCCCGATAGCGGCCAAAATCAGGCCAACGCCGCCCGAGCGCCTCGCCGCCGGGCGTATCTTGTTTTGGGGGTCCCATGAAAAAGCAGCTTCTCGCCGTTTGCCTTGCCGCGAGCGTGCCCTTCCTCGCCGCCTGCGCCACGACCGGCGCGGAAACCGCCGTCGCCAATTTCGGCGACACGGCCGCCTATCAACAGGCTCAAACCAACGTGCAAACGCTCACCGCTCAAGCCAATCAAGATCCGCTGCTGAAGCCTTGGAGCGGTCCGCACGGCGGCGTGCCGCCGTGGGATCAGGCGCGCGCTGAACTCGTCGGCCCCGCGCTCGATCTCGGCATCCGTCTGCAAGAGGCCGAAGTCCAGGCGATCGCCAACAATCCTGAACGCCCGACGTTCGACAACACGATCGGCGCCATGCAGGATTCCGGCCGTCATCTCGATCGCGCCACCACCATCTTCGGCGTGATGACCGACAACATCAGCAACGAACAGATCCAAGGCGTCGAAGCCGAATGGTCGCCGAAGCTCACGGCCGCCTACAACGCCATCACCTTCAACCGCGCACTCTACAACCGCATTGACGATCTCTATCAACGGCGCACAGCGCTTGGCCTCAACGCGCATCAACTGCGCTTGCTCGAACGCACGCGCGATCAGTTCGTGCGCGCGGGCGCCGCCGCCACGCCGGAGCAACAAGCCCGCCTCGGCGCCATCAACGAAGAGCTTTCAACCAAATACGCCGATTTCGGCCGCCGCCTGTTGGCTGACGAAAGCACCGCGATCTACATCACCAACCGCCGCGACCTCGCCGGCCTGCCGCCGAATATCGTTGAATCGCTCGCCGCCGCCGCGACAGAACGCGGCCACGCTGGTCAATGGGCGGTCGTGAACACCCGCTCCAGCGTCGATCCGTTCCTGACCTTCTCGACCAATCGCGCGCTTCGTCAGCGGGTCTGGACGACGTTCAAGAACCGCGGCGACAATGGCGATGCGAACGACACCAATGCCGTTATCGCCGATATCCTGCGTCTGCGCGCCGAACGCGCGCAAATCCTTGGCTTCCCCACCCACGCCCACCTGCGCATGACCGACACCATGGCCGGCACACCGGAACGCGCTCAAGATTTGATGATGCGCGTTTGGCCGGCCGCAGTCGCGCGCGTGCACGAAGAAGTCCGCGACATGCAGGCGATCGCCAACCGCCAGCGCGCTAACATCACCATCGAGCCGTGGGATTACAATTACTACGCCGAGCAAGTCCGCCGCGACCGCTACAATCTCGATCAGAACGAAGTGCGCGAGTATTTCGAACTGAGCAACATGGTCAGCGGCGCCTTCTACATGGCCAATCAGCTCTATGGCCTGTCGTTCCGCGAAATCACCGGCACCGTGCCGGTGTTCGAGCCCAACGTGCGCGTGTTCGAAGTCACCGATCGCGACGGTTCGTATCAGGGCCTGTTCTACCTCGATAACTTCGCCCGCACCGGCAAACGCTCCGGCGCGTGGATGAACACCTATCGCTCGCACGAGACCTTCACGGGCCGCGCCATCACGCCGATCGCGTCAAACAACAACAACTTCGTACGCGGCGCGCCAGGCGAACCCATCCTGATCTCGCTGGACGACGCGCAAACGCTCTTCCACGAATTCGGTCACGCCATTCACTATCTCGTCTCCGAGGTCGATTATCCCGGCCTCGGCAACGTGCCGCGCGACTATGTCGAATATCCAAGCCAGGTGCACGAGCACTGGGTGCTGTCGCGTCCGATCCTCGATCAATTCGCGCGCCACTACCGGACCAACCAGCCGATGCCGCAAGCGCTGGTCGACCGCATCAACAATGCGTCGACCTTCAACCAGGGCTACGCCACGGTGGAATATCTCTCCTCCGCGCTGGTCGACATGAACCTGCACAACCGCGCGCAGCCGATCACGGACGTTGACGCATTCGAGCGTGAAACGCTCACCTCGCTCAACATGCCGCGTGAATTGGCTATGCGTCACCGTCTGCCGCAGTTCGGTCACTTGTTCTCGAGCGACGCTTACTCGGCCGGCTATTACTCGTACCTTTGGTCCGAGACGATGGACGCCGACACCTGGGAAATGTTCGAAGCCACCGGCAACGTGTTCGATCCGACCGTCGCCGCCGGCATGCGCAACATCATCCTCGCGCCCGGCAACATGACCGACCGCGCCGAAGCCTACCGCCAATTCCGCGGCCGCGATCCCGACGTCAACGCCCTCCTCCGCACGCGGGGATTTCCGACCGGAGAAGCTCAGAGCGGCACAGAAGGCAGCGGCGGCGGCGAAGAATAGTGCGCGGATAGCGCCGCATACTTGACAGAAATCAACGTGCTCAGGGCGCGGGACACAGTCCCGCGCCCTTTTCGTTGCGACTTCCCGGGACTTCGCTACTTTGCCCCCGCGTCAGCCTATAGCGTTGTAGCGGCGGCAGTCTTTGCCTTGTCCGCGGTGGAGACAGGCGAATGCCACTATCTTGGCAAACCGTACGATCCTTAGCTGAGTTGGCCGCGGAAGCGTACGATACCGGAACGCCTGTCTGGAATCGTCTTCCAAGCGGATGGGTTGAGGTGTCCGCAGAATTGCTCGGAATGAATCCTTCGCGGTTCGATGCGAATGGATATTTTGTGGGCGGAGCCGGTGCATCAGCATTCATCGCCTTCAACGACGCCACGAACCAGGCTGTGTTGGTGTTCAGAGGGACAGAAGGATTTGTCAGTCTAGATTCGATAAGTGATTTGCAGATTGCTATCGGTGGCGTTCCAGAGCAGTTCGACTCGTTTACGGCATTAATCCAGGGCCTGCACTATTTCATTAGCGACTCAACTGGTCCGGGGTTTGGTGCGACCGCTTTGACTGCGGGACACAGTCTAGGAGGCGCGCTCGCCGAGCTATTCTGGGCAAGCAATCCGCTGTTTGCCGGCGGCGTGAGCACGGGGTCTCCCGGTCAACTCGCACTAGGGCTTGATGGGATCGTCAACAATAGTGCTTTCGTTCACATCACCCGCTGGGAAGATGCGGTCGGCACGTACCAGCTTAACCAACACAACGGAATAACGATCGGGTTTGCGGACGATAACTTCTCCGACGACCCTTTCGATATCTTCGCGGACTTTGCAGGAGGAGCGCACAATCACGTGCTTTACGCAAGTGACGTGCGGTTCTTGCTAAGTTCACCCATTGCTGCATTTCTTCCATCCGGCGATCTGGAGGTTCGCATCCTCTCAGTCTTCGGGGCCAACCTCTCTGGCGCTGCACTTGGGGCGTACGATGCGTTTCTCGGGTCAGCGACAATCGATATTCTAGACGGTACTACGCTCGGCCTTCCTTTGCGCGTCGAGGGACTCAGTGGGAATGACACCATAGTCGGCAGCGGGCTCGCCGATTATCTGTCTGGCGGCAGTCACAGCGACAGTTTGCGCGGTGGCGGTGGGGCAGATTACATTTGGGGCGGCTCAGGCGGAGATACGTTGGAGGGCGGCGCCGACACCGACACAATTTATGGCGGTGCAGACACTGATACGCTCATTGGCGGCACGGGAAGCGATACGCTCTATGGTGAAAGCGGAAACGACACCGCTGTTTTCGAGCGCGCATTTAGCACAGCGAACTATCGCATCTACCAATCTGGCGGGTTCTATGTCGTCGAAGATCGTCAGTCTGGCGACGTCGACCGGTTGAGCTCGGTCGAGTATCTTCGCTTCGGCACAGTCACGAACACGCTCGACTACTGGCTCAACGCCGCCAACACGTCTCCGCCAACACAACCGCCCCCCACCGTGCCGCCGGTCACCCCGCCCGCGACACCGCCGCCGTCACAAGGCGACGATTTCGGCAACTCGATGGCAGCGGCGCACGGCATCTCCAACAACACGGCTTTCGCTGGCGTCATCGGCGTGGGCGGCGATCAGGATTGGTTCTCCGTCACCCTGCAATCCGGCATCCAATACAGCTTCAGCATGGCCGGCGGATCGTATGGCGGCGTCAGCAGTCTGGCGTCGCCGCATCTCTATTTGGTCAACGGCGCCGGCGACATCATTGCCCACGGCGCGCCCGTCTCGACCAACTCGATTTTCCAGTTCGTTCCAACGACCGGCGGCGTTTATTATCTCCGAGCACAATCGCACGGCGACCAAGGCACGGGGGCCTATGGCTTGGCCATTACGCCGATCGGCCCGGCGCCGCCGTCTCCTTCGCCGCCTCCGCCAAACCAACCGCCTGGCCCCGTGGTGCTCAACCTCGACGAAGTCATCGACATTGTCGCCGAGGACGACGGACAGCTCATCTTCCACGTCGAGTACGATGGCGATCTAACGGAAGACATCGTCATCGGCTGGACCCTCACCGGCGCCGGCGATGATCCCATCGAAGCGATCGATGTATTCCGCATGTCGGGGACGGTGACGCTGCAATCACATGATGACGACGGCTACGTCACGATCCGGGTCGATCCGCAGGACGACCGCGTTGACGAAGGCGACGAAGAGTTCGAGATAACAATTCACGTCGTCAGCGGCAACGCGACGATCCGCGACGACGACGAGCGCGCCACCATTCTCAATGACGATGCGGGCCGCATCCACCCCGACGTTGACGAACACAGCAACAGCTTCACCGGCGCGACGCAGATTGTTCATGAAACATGGAATCGCGGTTTCATAACCACTCAAGGCGACGTTGATTTCTTCGCGGTGACGCTGACGGGCGGGGCGACGTACGCCATCAGCGCAGACGGCGACAGCGACACATCTCTAATCGACGGCGCCGAGTCAGGATTCATAGGCCTGACGGATCCTCATGTGCTCGTGTACGACAGCAATTTCAATCTGATTGGCCAAGCCTTTGCGCCCGTCAACCGGGATGCGGCAACTTATCAGTTCACGCCGGCTACGACCGGCCTCTACTACGTCGCCGTGCGCGAGGAAGGTGACAACGACATCGGCCAATACTTTGTCCGAGCCGACATTCGCGTCCCGGCGGATGATTTTCGCGGTGACGCCACGACCAGCGCGACGCTCAGTGAAGGCGAACTCGGTGTAATTCGTAACGAGCGCGACGGCGACGATGACTGGATTAGTGTCAACCTCGAAGCCAACACGACCTATTCGTTCTTCGCCGTGACTCAGCAAGTTTGGAGTGGGTCCGACTATCGGTGGCCGGCATGGATTGCCGAACTCGAGATTCGCGTTCTCAATGCCACTGGTGTTGTCGTTGCCAGCTTCGGGCCCGGGGCAGTGACAACGCAAACAAACCAGTTGACGTTCACGCCAACGCTGTCCGGCGAGTATTTCTTCTCTGTACGATCCCCAACGACATTCTCGTATTCAAACTACAGCTACGTTGTAGGCTTCGATGCGGTAAATGTCGCGCCGGCAGGCCAACCGATCATCATACAGCCTGGCCCGACGGACGGCGCCGACTTGTATTTCCATCAAGTGCGCGATGCAGGATCCACGGACCCTGGCATTGATACCGGTCTGCTGCGTGTCGGCGGGCAAACAGGATCGATCGGCTCGTCCGGATCGGCGCTCCGCTTCGATCTCTCGTCGCTTCCTGGCGAAGCTCAAGCTGCTTACGTCGAAATTTATCTCTCCAGCGCCGTTTGGAATGGCAACAACGTCGCTCCCGGCACGATGGTGCTCGCCGCTGCCGGCGCCGCTTGGAGTGAGACATCTAGTTTCGATCAACTGGGGCCGTACCTATTCCAATCCTGGCTGGCGGCGCCTACGGGCCCTGGCTGGTATCGGATCGACATCACCACCCTCTTCAATCAGTGGCAAACCGGCGCGCTCGCAAACAACGGCCTGCTGCTGTTGCCGGCGGATCTCACCATACAGATCAATCAATTCTACAGCTCCGATCACACCGACGCGGCGCTCCGGCCGAGACTCGTCGTGTACGAACGCGGCCCGGGCGAGATTCCCGGCACGAACGCCGCCGAGTCTCTCGTGGGGACCGCGCTCGCAGATTCGATTGTGGCGCTCGGCGGCGATGACTTAGTCAGCGCCGGCGCCGGCGCCGATATTATTGAAGGCGGCGATGGCGGCGATTTCATCAACGGCAGCGACGGTTACGATACAGCGAGCTACGCCACTTCACCTCAAGGTGTGCATGTTGACCTGGCGCAGAACCAAGCGTCCGGCGGCCACGCGGCCGGGGATTCATTGCTCAACGTTGAGCATCTGATCGGCTCCAGTCACGCTGACACGCTGAGCGGAGATGCCGGTGCAAACTTGTTGCGTGGCGACGCTGGCGACGACACGCTCGATGGTGGTCAAGGCGCTGATGCGTTGATCGGCGGAGCCGGCAACGACACGTTCGTCGTCGACAATGCTGGCGACGCCGTGACCGAAAATCCGAACGAGGGGTCCGACCAGGTTCGTTCATCGATCACGTTCACGCTTGGAGCGAATATCGAGAATTTGACTTTGGTCGGCGGCGACGCAACCAGTGGTGTAGGCAACACGCTCGCCAACAGCATTGTCGGCAACAGCGCCAACAACGCATTGTATGGAAGCGGCGGCAACGACATCCTTTCGGGCGAGGGCGGCGCTGACATTCTGGATGGCGGCGACGGCGTGGATCGCCTGTTTGGCGGCGACGGCAACGACACGATTTTCTACGATCCGAGCGACGATCTCGCAAACGTCCAGGGCGGCGCGGGTTCGGATGTGCTGGTGTTCACCAGCGGCGCCGCGCCGGGGACATTCAATCTTGTCGCGCAAGGTTTTGAAGCAGCGCAAGGGCGTTTCACGGACACTGGCAACGCCAATCCATGGGCCACGCGCACCATATTCTACGACACGCTTTGGCGCACCGACTTGATCACGAGCGTGAATGACGATGGCACGGGCGAGACAGTCGATTTCGACGAAGCAAGCAGCGTCAACTGGACAACCTTCCTGACCCGCACCGACACGCTCGGCCGCACAACCGAAACCGTGCTCGCGTTTGACGACGGCGTCACCGACACCACCGATTTCGATCCGGGCAACACCAATTTCTGGTCCAGCTTCGTTACACGCCGCGACGCACTCGGCCGCACGACGGAAAGTCTCCTCATTCACGACAACGGCGTGCGCGACACCACCAATTACGACTCCGACAATTCCCGGTTCTGGACCAGCTTCGTCACGCGTCGTGACGACCTTGGCCGCCAAACCGAGAGCCTGCTGATCCACGATAGCGGCGTGCGTGACACCACGAACTACGACGCCGAAGACTTGCAATTCTGGTCCAGTTTCGTCACCCGTCGCGACGACCTTGGCCGTCAAACCGAGAGCTTGCTCATCCACGATGACGGCACGCGCGACACCACCAACTTCGATGCTGACAATTCCCTGTTCTGGACCAGCTTCGTCACCCGCCGGGACGCTCTTGGACGTCAAACAGAAAGTCTGCTTATCCACGACGACGGTACGCGCGACACCACCAATTTCGACCCGGAAAACAATGAATTCTGGTCAAGCTTCGTAACGCGCCGCGACTCACTCGGGCGCACGGTCGACACGTTGCTCATCTATGATGATGGCCGCCGTGACTCGACAGACTACGACGAAGCCGGCGCTTTCAACTGGGCCAATGTCGTCTATCGCTACGACGCCGCCGGCATCCTACAACAGACCATCACCACGTATGACAACGGCTCAATCGTCATTATTGGCCCTTAAGATCGGCTTGGCGTCACCCTTCGCGGTGACGCCATGCCCCCGCGTCAGTGCAACTCCAAGAAGCTCTTGAAGCCGCCAAAGATCATGCGCTTGCCGTCGAACACGTCCTTGTATTCGTCACCTTTCATCCGCGGGTCATCCATGATCTTCTTCATCACCATGTCGCGGGTTTCGCGATCCTTGTAGGTCACCCACGAAAAGATCACGACTTCGTCTTCCTTGGCCTGCACCGCGCGCGGAAACGAGGTCACTTCGCCGTACGGCACATCGTCGCCAACGCATTCGACATAATCGTCCGCGCCATGCTCTTTCCACACATCGCCCGCCTTGCGCGCCATGTCCTTGTAGGCGTCCAGATTCTTCTTCGGCACCGCGAGTACAAAACCATCGACATAGGGCATTGAGCATCTCCTTGAGTTTTGCGATCCACCCTAGGACGTATGGCGTTGCCCGTATCCGACAACCGCTTCGCGACTATGTGAGCGGGATGCGTTCCCTGTTCTGTTTCACCCATTGACGGAACGTCAGCAGTTCCGAATTGAGCCGGCGCGAGGTTTCCAGATTGCGCGCGCCGCGGAACGCCGCTTCGAAATCGCGCTTGAATTGGAACATGTTGCCGAGGTCATCCGCACCCGGAAATCCGTAGCCGCGGAACTCTTCCGGCGAGGCCGCGTGGTGGCGCACGTTAATACCGAGCACGTCGCTCAACACCGCCGCCATTTCCGCGCCGGACAAATGCTCGCCCGCGATACCGACAGTCTTGCCAAGCGAAGGCGCGCCTTCCTTGAAGACGCCATACGCGCATTTGCCGATATCTTCGGCCGCGATCCCCGGCATCTTTGCGTCACCGGTCGGCAGCGTGAACAGATACCCGCCCTGCCCATCCGGTTTCGGGTTCATGCCAAAACCGATGAGATTGTCCCAATAGAACGAGGTCAGCAGAAACGTCGTCCGCGCCTTGTCAAACGCCGCATCCGCTTCGCCCTTGATGTCGAAGTGCGGAACTTTGTAGCGCTTGTGGATCGTCGGCATCTGATCGCTGTCGAGCGGCACCCAGCGCCGGGTATCCTCCAGCGTCGACCACACCGTGTGCTGCACGTTCTCGCGCTGCACCGCCGCCGCCAGATTGCGCGCGTCCGCCGCTTCGCGTTCAGGCGACATGTGCGCCCAGTAGAACGTCACGCAGTACGCGCCATGCGCACCGCGGAACGCGCGCTCCAGGCTCCCCGGATCATCGAGATCGCCCTGCACGACCTCGGCGCCAATGGCTTTGAGCTTCTGCGCCGCTTCCGAGTCCGGGTTCCGCGTAATCGCACGCGCCCTGAACGGCCCGCCAGTATCCGCCTGGATGGCGCGCACCAGCCCGCCGCCCTGTGCGCCGGTCGCGCCCGCGACAGCGATAATTCTCTTATCAGACATGCGGTTACCCCGAGACTTGCGCGCGCCATTAAGGATTCAGCCGCCGTTCAGCCACGGCGCGCCATTGTCGGTATGGGAGCACTGACAATGATGCGCAAGTTCATCGCCATCTTCGCGACGTTCGCGTTCGCCATGGCAACATTCACAGCCACACCCGCCAGCGCGCAGCGCTATCGCGACCGTGGCGATTATTCCCGGCACGACGGCGATTACGGCCGCCACGGCGACTACGACCGCCGCGGCCGCGGATATTACAACCGCCCCGAATGCTACGACCGCCAAGGCCGCAACCATTGCTATGACCGGCACGATGACGACGATGACGCCGTCGCCGCCGGCGTGATCGGCCTCGTGCTCGGCGCGGTGATCGCATCGGCGGTCGCCAACAGCAACAATCAGCGCGACGACGGCTATTACGACAACGGCCGCCGTTCCAATGACGGCTACTATCAGAACGATGGCTATTACGAGCCGCGCCAATGCATGCAGCAAGTGCGTCGCTATGATCGCCGCAGCGGCCGCTACATCATCGTCGAAGAGCCCTGCTGAACACTCTTCCGCGCAGTGCCGAACGGAGGCGTGCCTTGTGGACCACAGGGCGCGCTTTCGTGCATCCAATGGCAGTCGCTTCCATAATTTGTTCCGGATGCTGAGCTAAGCTTCCTCACATGCGGTACGTGTGCGATGCGCCCGGCGGCGCAACCTGGTTCAGATTTGAGACCGAGGCCGAGGCGGAAGCCGAAGCGGCGCTGATGCGCCATGTGGTCGACAAATACTTCCGCCGTTACGAAGGCGCGGCGCGCGAAACCTGGCGCGCGCCAAAGGGCGCGGCGAGTTTCGAGCAGGAAATTGGACTTAAAGATCACATCGCAAAGGCGATGCCGCTATTCCTGACGCTACGCGCCGCCGACGGCGAAGGGCTAGCGACGGCGATGTTGCCGCCCCAAGGCCGCAACCAGCCAAGCTTCCGGATCGTCATCGTAGGCCCGGCCAACACCGACCCTTACGAAAACCACGAACCGGCAATCGAGGCCCTCGCGCGGCACTTCAAAATCGAACTGCCGCGCGAGGAATGCTTCCCGTACGCCTGAGCGCCTTACGGCTTGCCGGGCGTCGAACCGCCAGTCGTCGTTGTCTCACCACCGGCAGGCGCTTGCGGCGCGGCCGCCGGCGCATTGCTGACAACCCGGGCGCCGGCATAGCAAGGCGCACGCGTGCAGGCCTGCATCAGCAAACGCACCATGTACTGGCCGTTCGCGGGCGGCGTGAAGCCAAAGATCGGATAATCATCCGGCAGCATGTCGTTGGCGACGACGCCGCCGGTTTCCATGCTGATCAGCTCAAGATCGACATTGGTGCAGTCGCCGTCGCACGCGCCGATGAAGCCGTATTCGGTGCCGCCGGTAAGATCGATCACGAATCGATGATCACGTCCCGGTTGCATCGGCACGATCGTGTCGTTGCCGACCGGCGTGTAATTGCCGGCATTGGCGCTTTGCAGCTGACCCAATTGCGTGCCGATCATCTGAATGAGCTGCTGGCGCACTTCATCCGTGACTTGTGTCTGTTCCGTGCCAGACGCCGGCGATTGCGTTGACGGCGGCGTCGCGCCCGCCTGGACACGCGGCAACGGCGGACCATCCGCACCTGCCCCGCACGCCGCGAGCATACAAGCCGCCGCAGCGGCGATCAGAAACTGACGCATGAAATTCCCTCCTCCGTTCGCGAACCCGCCTAACCCCGGCGGACGCCACTGTCCACGTGTGCCGCACCCCCAAACGCGGGGCTGTGCCACAAGTCACGCCAAAGGCGCGATCGGTCGCCCGGGAGCCCGGCGTTTCCTCCTGAACTTAAGCCCCCGCGAGCGCTTCAATCACACGGCATTCGCCTGCAATCTTACCGCCGCTGCAAGCTGAGTTGATGCGCACCAGTTCGGCCTTCAAAGCTGTGAGCTGGCGCAGGCGCTCTTCCACCACCTGCAATTGCCGGCGCGCGATCTCGTCAGCTTCGCAGCACGGACGATGCGGATTGTCGGCAAGGTCGAGAAGCGCACGAATGTCTTCAAGCTCGAAGCCCAGCGTCCGGGTGTGGCGGATGAAGGTGAGCCGCCGGATATCGGCATCGGCATAAATCCGCCGATTGCTCTGTGTCCGCGCCGGCGACGGCAGCAAGCCTTCTTGCTCATAAAAGCGAATGGTGGGCACTTTCACCCCGGTCGCTTTTGCCACATGGCCGATCGAAAACATGGCTTGATCCTCTAGTCGCTAGAGGATGTAGGACCAGCGCCTGGAAGTCCAGGAGCCATGGTTGGACGAATGTTGCGCCCATAAGTCCGCCGAAACAGATCGGCTCGCGCTGCACAGCGCACAACGGCGCGTGCTGACGATCGTTCTTGTGCTCAACGCGTCTATGTTCGCGGCGGAATTTGGCGCCGGCATTGTCGCCGGATCGTCAGCGCTGATGGCGGACGCTGTCGACATGTTGGGCGACGCGCTCGTCTATGGGGTCAGCCTTTACGCTTTGAGCCGCGGTGATCTTTGGAAAGCCCGCGCGGCGATTTTCAAGGGCGTCTTCATCCTGCTGCTTGGGGTGGGCGTTCTTGCACAAGTCGGAATGAAAGTGTTAACCGGCGCGCCGCCAATTTCCTCAATCATGATTTGGGCAGGGTTCGCCGCACTCGCAGTCAATCTGACGTGTCTCGCATTGCTTTGGCGCTTTCGCCGCCAAGACGTGAATATGTCGAGCACATTCGAATGTTCGCGCAACGATGTGATGGCGAACATCGGCGTGCTCGTCGCGGCTGGCGCCGTGATGACGACCAACTCGATCTGGCCCGACGTGATCGTCAGCCTCATCATCACCGCGATCTTCGCGCGCTCGGCGTTCAGCGTCCTCGTCGGCGCTTTTCCGTTGTTGAAAACGCCACAACACACATGACTGAGTTTTGGGGGATCATCTGAATGCGCCGGCAATTGTTTGTCACAGCGAGTGTTGGGCTCTTGAGCCTCGCCGCCGCTCCGCCTGCCGTGGCGCAAGAGGAAGCCGCGCGCGAAGCCACCGAAGAACATGAGGCCGAGGAGGAAGAGGACGAGATCGTCGTGCAAGCGACACGGTCCAATCGCCGCGTGCAGGATGAGCCCATTCGCGTCGAAGTGATCGGCGCCGAAGAGATCGACGAAAAAGCGATGATGACGCCCGGCAACATCTCGATGTTGATGGCGGAAACGGGCGGCGTCCGCGTGCAGGTGACCTCCCCCGCGCTCGGCGCTTCCAACGTGCGCATGCAAGGCATGAACGGGCGCTACACGCAATTGCTGGCGGACGGCTTGCCGCTCTATGGCGGCTCCTCCTCTTCGGTCGGCCTCCTGCAAATTGCGCCGACCGATCTCGGCCGCGTCGAAATCATCAAAGGCTCGGCCTCCGCGCTCTATGGCCCCTCCGCGCTTGGCGGCGTCATCAACCTCGTCTCGCGCCGCCCGGAGCACGAACCGCAAAGCACAGTCCTGTTCAACGCCACCTCGCGCGACGGCCAGGACCTCACCGGCTATGGCGCGGCGCAACTAAACGAAACCTGGGCCTATTCGCTTGTCGGCGGCCTACACCGTCAATCCGATCAGGACCTCGACGATGACGGCTGGATCGATATGTCGGGCTACGAGCGTTGGACATTCCGCCCGCGTCTCTTTTGGGAAGGCCAGAGCGGCGCCAACGCCTTCGTCACGCTCGGCGCCATGAACGAAGAGCGCGAAGGCGGCACGCGCCCCGGCGCGCTCGCGCCGGACGGCCAACCCTTCGCCATCCTGCAAGAAAGTTCACGCCTCGACGGCGGCGCCGTCGCCGAATTTCCAATCGCGGGCGTCGGCGATCTCCACCTGCGCGCGTCAGCGATGACGCTCGATCATCGCCACCAGTTCGGCGCGCTCGTCGAAGAAGACCAACACGACACGGCCTTCGCCGAAGTCTCGCTCGCCACCGGCACGGAGCGCACATCATGGCTCATCGGCGCCGCACTACAGGCTGACACCTTCGAGTCCGAAGCGTTCCCCATCTTCGACTACGACTATTCTTCCCCCGGCGTGTTCGCCCAAGTCGAGCACGACGCCACCGAAACTCTCACCCTCGCCGCCAGCGCCCGCTACGACGATCACAGCGAATTCGGCGCGCACTTCAGCCCGCGCATTTCGATGCTGTACCGCCCCGGCCCGTGGCGCGTCCGCGCCTCGTACGGCCAAGGCTTCTACGCGCCGACGCCATTCGTGGAAGAAATCGAAGCCGCCGGTCTCTCGCGCCTCGAACCCCTCGGCGCGCTCGAAGCTGAAATCGCGCAAACCGCCTCGTTCGACGTCGGCTATTCGCATGGCCCGATCGAACTCAGCGCCACGCTCTTCGCCTCCGACATCGAAGACGCCGTGCAACTGCAAGAGGTCGACGCCGACACAGTGCGCCTCGTCAACGCCGATGGCGTCACCCGCACACGCGGCGTCGAACTGCTCGCGCGCTATCGCTGGGAAAGTTTCGTCGTCACCGGCAGCTACGTGTACGTGGACGCCAGTGAGCCCGATCCCGATCTGGGCAGCCGCCGCACCACGCCTGAAACGCCGCGCAACACCGCTGGCATCGTCGCCATGTGGGAAGAGCATGGCCGCGGGCGCCTTGGCGTCGAAGCCTATTACACCGGCGAACAAGAGCTTGAGGACAATCCGTATCGCACCGAGAGCGAACCCTATGTCGAACTCGGCATCCTCGGCGAAATCACACTCGGCAACGCCAGCCTTTATGTGAACTTCGAAAACATCCTCGACGTCCGCCAAACCCGCGAAGACTCGCTCCTACGCCCTGCTCGCGCGCCCGATGGGCGCTGGACGGTTGATGCCTGGGCGCCACTCGACGGCTTCACAGTGAATGCGGGCGTGCGACTGCGCTTTGGTGGCGGCGAACATTGAGTTACAGCAGCCGGCGCGAGTAGCTCCCCACTTCCCGCCCTTCTCCCCTCGTGGGAGAAGGTGTTTTGGCGCACCGCGCCGAGACGGATGAGAGGGTATGAAGCGCCTAATCAAATCCGACCGCACACTCACCCGCGCCCGCAAACTCCGCGCAAAAATGAGCGACGAAGAACGCATCCTCTGGATGCTGCTCCGCGATCGCCGCTTCGCAGATTTCAAATTCCGCCGACAAGTCCCACTCGGCGATTACGTCGCCGACTTCGTCTGCTTCGGCGCCAAACTCATTCTCGAACTCGACGGCTCACAACACGCCAACCCCGAACAAGCAAAGTTCGACGCCATCCGCACCCAACACCTCGAAGCCGCCGGCTTCCGCGTCACCCGCATCTGGTGCAGCGACCTCTTCAAAGACCGCGAAGCCGCCATGAATCAAATCTGGAACGCATTGCACGACCGCTAACATCCCCGCCCTTCTCCCCTTGTGGGAGAAGGTGGCGCGAAGCGCCGGATGAGGGGTGCATGCAACACCCACCACCGCGCAATCACCCCTCACCCAAACCAACGCCGCCGAACAACCGCGCCCGCGCTCCCTCTCCCACAAGGGGAGAGGCCCAACCCCGCGCACTCGACACGCGGGCGCCCTCGTCCTTCTCCCCCTGTGGGAGAAGGTGGCTCGGCGCAAAGCGCCGAGACGGATGAGGGGTAACAGCGCGAGAAATTCGAACGCTTCGCAAACACCGTCGCCATCATTCATCGTCGCGAAAATCGCTGTTACCCGCTCAGCACGCGACACGTTAACGAGTGCCGGGACGACTCGCTGCATGATCTCGATACGAGGTGCGTGATGTCGCGGTTTCCGTTTAAGAACCTTGAGAAGTACAAAGTCGGCGGGTCAGGTGATACAATGCACCTGGCGATGCCTGCGCCAGTCACTCCCAAAGGCAAAATCCTTCGACGCTGCCCACAAGACGATTGTCAGCCCGCCCTCTTCCAACTTGGGGACGGTTCTGGGACTCATCCGCGACCGGGGAAATGCGTCCGGACACCAGGCACACCCGGTACGACTTGTCCCTACTGTGGACATAGCGGCGCAGATTCCGAATTCGCTGCCGAGGAAGACATCGCCGCAGCGTTGGCAGAGGTGAAGTGGGCAGCAGCGAAGGACATTCAGGACGCGCTCAACGACATGGCCAAGAAATTCAATCGTGGTCAGAAGCGCGGAAGCCTCATCTCGATGAAAATGACGACTCAACATCGGCATCTCCCACGGCCGGTTGCTTATCGTGAAGACCTGCTGAGAGATTTGGCCTGCGACTGTTGTGGGCGCCAATACGGGGTATTCGCAATTGCGCTGCACTGTCCCGACTGTGCAGCCCCAAACTTACTGACGCATTTCAAGCGCGAGACAGAACTCATTGATCTGCAGTTGGCGCTGTCCGAAACGGCGCGCTCCGACGGAAACGCTGAACTCTCGCATCGCCTATTGGGCAATGCTCATGAAGACGTGCTGACGGCGTTTGAGACCTATCTAAAGGTCGCTTACTCGCATCTCGTGTACAAGTCCTCTGGATCTCGTCCAAAAGCTCAGAAGAATCGATTTCAAAACGTTGGCAGAGCAAAGGCGGCGTTTGCCGAAATTGGTCTTGACCCTTTCAACGCCCTCACCGATGCGGAACTAGAGGCGCTGTCGGAAAACATCGAGAAGCGCCACGTAGTGGGGCACAATCTCGGTTTGATAGACGATCACTTTGTGAACGTCATGGAAGAGGGCGAAGCGGGCAAGACACTGGAAATTTCGAGCACGGAAGTGGCCGCTTTTGCGATTCAGTGCGGCCAGGTCGTGGGGCGCCTGGATGAAGCGTTGCCGGTACCAGTCTAGGGGACAGGCCGTCTTAGCTATTGTGAGTTTCAATCGCTATCCATCTTCAATGCCGCAATGAACGCTTCCTGCGGGATGTCGACTTTGCCGAACTGGCGCATCTTTTTCTTACCCGCCTTCTGCTTGTCGAGCAGCTTACGTTTGCGCGAGGCGTCGCCGCCGTAGCACTTGGCCGTCACGTCCTTGCGCAAGGCTGAGAGCGTTTCGCGGGCGATGATGCGGCCGCCGATCGCGGCTTGGATCGGGATCTTGAACATGTGCTGCGGGATCAGCTCTTTCAGCTTTTCCACCATCGAGCGGCCACGGCTTTCGGCGCGCCCGGCATGCACGAGCATCGAGAGCGCATCGACCGGATCGTCGTTCACCAGGATCGACATCTTCACCAGATCGCCGACGCGGTGATCGATGATGGAATAGTCGAAGCTGGCATAGCCCTTCGAGACGCTCTTCAAGCGATCGTAGAAATCGAACACGACTTCGTTGAGCGGCAGCTCATAGACCAGCATCGCGCGCGAGCCGACATAGTTGAGCTCCTTCTGCACGCCGCGCCGATCCTGGCAAAGCTTGATGATGGAGCCCAGATATTCATCCGGCGTCAGCAGCGTGGCCTTGATCCACGGCTCTTCGATTTCCTTAATGTAAACGACGTCCGGCAGATCGGCCGGATTGTGCAGCTCTTTGATCTCGCCGTCGTTCATATGAACTTTATAGACGACGCTGGGCGCCGTCGCGATGAGATCAAGATCGAACTCGCGGCTGAGGCGCTCTTGGATGATTTCCAAGTGCAGCAACCCAAGAAAGCCGCAGCGAAAACCGAAGCCGAGCGCGGCTGAGGTTTCCATTTCATAGCTGAAGCTCGCGTCATTGAGGCGGAGCTTCGACATCGCGGCGCGCAGATCTTCAAAGTCCGCGGCGTCCGTGGGGAAGAGACCGCAGAACACAACCGGCTGCGCCGGTTTAAAGCCCGGCAGCGCTTGCGCGGTTTCGCGGCGATAATCCGTGATCGTGTCGCCCACGCGCGCGTCGGCCACTTCCTTGATCGATCCCGTCAAGATTCCGATTTCACCGGGACCGAGTTCAGCAACGTCTTCACGCTTGGGCCTGAGCACGCCGAGCGTGTCGACATTGTAGTCAGCGCCGGTCTGCATGAGCTTCACGCGCATGCCCTTCTTCACCACGCCATCGATGACGCGGAAGAGCACGACAACGCCGAGATAAGCGTCGTACCAGGCATCGACGAGCATCGCCTTCAGCGGCGCGTCGCGATCGCCGGCTTTCGGCGGCGGCAAGCGCGTGACGATGGCCTCGAGAAGCTCGGTGATGCCCTCGCCTGTCTTGCCGGACGCCAGCACAGCCTGGCTCGCATCAAGCCCGATCACATCCTCGATCTGCTGCTTCACGCGCTCGGGCTCGGCCGCGGGCAAGTCGATCTTGTTGATCACCGGCACGATCTCAAGATCGAGATCCAGCGCCTGATAAACGTTCGCCAGCGTTTGCGCTTCGACGCCTTGGCTCGCGTCCACGATCAGCAACGCGCCCTCGCAAGCCGCCAGCGACCGCGAGACCTCATACGCAAAGTCCACGTGCCCAGGCGTGTCCATCAGATTGAGAACGTAATCGTTCCCATCCCGCGCCTTGTAATCCAGGCGCACCGTCTGCGCCTTAATCGTGATCCCCCGCTCCTTCTCGATATCCATGTTATCGAGAACCTGCTCGGTCATCTCACGCGCCGTGAGGCCGCCAGTCGTTTGAATCAAACGATCGGATAGAGTGCTCTTGCCGTGGTCGATGTGGGCCACGATTGAGAAGTTACGGATGCGGTCGCGGGCAGTCATTTCAACGCCGGTAGGTATAGGCGCTCGCGCGGGGCGCCAAGGCTCACGGCTGCGTCAGTTCGGCATTAGAGCGAAAAATACCGCGTAGAATAAGAGCCATGCGCCGATGAGGACCCAAAGCAGCAGCCGCTCGCTGAGCCGGCGGCTCAGGACGCGTCCGGCGAGCGAGACGCCGATCGAGACGATCAGGAAGCGCGGCAGGCGCGCCGCGACAGCGGCGAGTGCGAATGCCGGCAGCGATGCGCCGGCGTTTGGCGCGAGGATGGCAAAGACTTTGAACGGCGTGGACGTCAGCGGCCCGAGCAACGTGGTTAGGAACCAGTTCTCGGCCATGCCCTGCTCCGCGCGTTGCGCCATCGCTTCGCTGACAGCCGGCACGGCGAGCACGGCTTCACGCGCGGTCGCGGGATCGTTCGTGCTCCACAGATACATGATGACGCCGCCGACGCTGGCGCCGATAGCGGCAATGATCGAAGCGCGTAGAGCAGGCTTGATGCCGCGCTTCAGGCCGATATAGCTCAGCAGCACGTCAGGCACGACAAAGAACAACGTAGCCTCCGCCACCCCCCAGACGAAGGCGGCGATGTCGAGCGCGTTTTTCCTTAGCATCGTCATTTGCGCTTCGGGCTGTAGGGGCTCTCGGGGTTGGCGTCGAGGTCAACGACTTCGACACACCCCTGTGGTTGAGCGTGACGATCGCCGCTTTTCCATTCGCCCTCATGCAGACGCGCGAAACTCACCTTCGACAAGAACAAGCAACGCCATTCGCCGCCAGGCGGCAAACCTGAACCACTGGCGCCGCCAACTTGATAGGTAAGCGCTTTCTCTTCGCCACCGCTGTGACCGAGAATGACGGGGCAAAGTTCGCGACGATGGCCGCCGTACATGCACGCAATTTGCTTACGGGTGCGCAGCGCCTGCTCGAACAGCTTGTAGGTCGCGCTCGTCATGCGCCCGACGCCATCGGCGGCAGGTCCAGGCGCACACCAAGGCTCGCGCGCTCGCCGCTGGCGGTTTCGAAGCCGCCGACAATGCGGGCTTTGCACTGCACTGTTGCGTCGGGTGTGCCGGCGGCGGCGAGGTCGGCACGGTAGCGCGCGGCATTGTCGCGGCTGAGGTAGCCAATGAGCGCATCATCGATTTCAACACGTACGGCATTGGCATCGTACGGATTTGCGTTCTCGAGGATCAGATGCGCGTCGACGGTGACGGTGCGACTGCTGCGCCCATGCCGTTTGACGACATCCGCAAGCACATCCTGCCGCCGCGAGACGCCGACGACTTCGACAGCGAATGTCCCGGGCCCCTCAATCCTGATAAGCATAAGGCGGCCGCCTCTCGACAACTGCCCCTATGTAGGACTGGAAGCGCCGCCCGTCAGGGGTGCATGGGCCGGGCCGGCGCCGGTGCATTGACGCGTGTTCCGGTCTTCTTTAAACCCCGCGCTCTTCTACCCCGTGCCCGGATGGCGGAATTGGTAGACGCACCAGCTTCAGGTGCTGGCGCTCGCAAGGGCGTGGAGGTTCGAGTCCTCTTCCGGGCACCAAGCTTTGCGCGATGCGCTGCGCCTGGCGCGCTCTTAGGCGCAACTAGGCAAGGTCTGCGATGCAGATTGACCTCCATGGCCCAGGCACATTCGCGGTTGATGTCGTTGGCGTCTCGCGGCGTCAGAGCGTGCTTGCGGC